>NZ_JBMHFZ010000013.1:0-116584 GCF_049166755.1 Halomonas terrestris
ATTCCCGAGCGAGTACGCAACCCCTCACGTGAAGAAAATGTAGCCCAGTTTACGCCCCCCCGCCATGACCCGAATCAAGTTCCTTGCCGGCACCCTCTTCGGGGCCTCGGCGCTCTTCCGGATGTGGAACCGCGTCAGATCACGAACAGGTCGACGAACCTGTGGACCGGCGTGGCTTCGAGCCGGGCCTGGTCGCGGCACGACTCGAGAATCCTCTCGCAGCGCCGTTGCGGGAAGCGGGTGGTCAGGTGGCGGCGGAATTTCTCTTCCAGCACCGGCACCCCCTCGTCACGACGGCGTCGATGGCCGATCGGGTACTCGACCTCCAACCTCTCCGTGGCAGTGCCGTCCCTGAAGAAGACCTGGATGGCATTGGCGATGGAGCGCTTGTGCGGATCCAGGTAATCGCGGGTATAACGCGGCTCCTCGACCACCTCCATCTTTCCGCGCAGCTCGTCGATGATCGGATTCGCCGCGTGGAAGTCGTCCTCGTAGTGTTCGGCGGTCAGCTCACCGAAGATCAGCGGCACCGCGGTCATGTACTGCAGACAGTGGTCGCGGTCGGCAGGATTGGCCAGCTGGCCGGACTTGGAGATGATACGGATCGCCGACTCGTGGGTGGTGATGACGATGCGCTCGACCTCCTCGAGGCGGTCCCTCACCTGGGGATGCAGGGTAACGGCGGCTTCACAGGCAGTCTGGGCATGGAACTCCGCCGGGAAGGAGAGCTTGAAGAGGATGTTCTCCATCACGTAGCTGCCGAACTCGCGCTGGAAGCTGAAACGGCGCTCGGCTTCGGGCTTGAGCGCCTGGTCCTTGTTGGTCTTGGTAAAGAGGACATCGTAGAAGCCCCACTGGGGCGCGGAGAGCGCCCCGGGAATGCCCATCTCGTCGCGCAGGGCGATATCGGCCAGGCGCACCGCCCTGGAGGTGGCATCCCCTGCCGCCCAGCTCTTGCGCGAACCGGCATTGGGGGCGTGGCGGTAGGTTCGCAGGCTCTGGCCGTCGACCCAGGCGTGGGAGAGCGCCGAGAGCAGCTGGTCGCGATCGGCGCCGAGCATCCTGGTGACCACGGCGGTGGAGGCCACCTTGACCAGCACCACGTGGTCGAGACCGACCCGGTTGAAGGAGTTCTCCAGGGCCAGTACGCCCTGGATCTCATGCGCCATGATCATCGCCTCGAGGACGTCACGCATCGTCAGCGGTGCCTCGCCCTGGGCCGCCCGCTTCTGGGAGAGGTGATCGGCCACGGCGAGGATCGCGCCCAGGTTGTCGGAGGGATGTCCCCACTCCGCCGCCAGCCAGGTGTCGTTGTAGTCGAGCCAGCGCACGATGCAGCCGATGTCCCAGGCCGCCTTCACCGGGTCCAGGCGGAAGGCGGTGCCCGGTACCCGGGCGCCATGGGGCACCACGGTGCCTTCCACCAGGGGCCCCAGGTGCTTGGTGCACTCGGGAAAGCGCAGCGCCAGCAGGCCACAGCCCAGGGTGTCCATCAGGCAGAGCCGTGCGGTGTTCCAGGCCTCATCGCTCTCGATCCGGTAGCCGAGCACGTAATCGGCAATCTTCTGCAGCTCGGCGTCGTAGTCCGGCCGTACATTGGCATCCACGGTGCTCATGCGCTTCTCCTGTCACGGCATCGAATGGGTACCCTCCACTATAGGAAACGCCCCGAGCCCTGCGACCCGGAGCGTATTTCCTGAAGGGGTTTCAGCCTGAACAGGGTGGCGTCAGAAGCTGTCGCCGGGCACGCACACCCAGCCCTCCATCAGTACCCGAGCACTGCGGCTCATCACCGCCTGGTCGATCACCCAGCGGCCGTTCACCAGGCTCGCCTCTGCACCCACCCGCAGGGTGCCGGAGGGATGGCCGAAGGTGACGGCGTTGCGCTTGCCGCCACCGGCGGCCAGGTTGACCAGGGTACCCTCGATGGCCGCCGCCGAGGCGATGGCCACTGCCGCGGTGCCCATCATGGCGTGGTGCAGCTTGCCCATGGAGAGCGCCCGCACCAGCAGGTCGATCTCACCGGCCTCGACCGGCTTGCCGCTGGAGGCGGTATAACCGGTGGGCGATGCCACGAAGGCCACCTTGGGCGTGTGCTGGCGACTGGCCGCCTCGTCCAGCGACTGGATCAGCCCCATCTTCAGGGCCCCATGGGCACGCAGCGTCTCGAAGCGCGCCAGGGCCGCCGGGTCGCCGTTGATGGCCTCCTGCAGCTCGGTGCCGGTGTAGCCGAGATCGGCGGCGTTGACGAAGACGGTCGGGATGCCGGCGTTGATCAGGGTGGCCCGGATCGTCCCCCCCTCCACCACCTCGTTGGGTACCTCCAGGTCATCCACCCGATTGCCGGTGGGGAAGATGGCACCCTCGCCGTCGGCGGGATCCTTGAAGGCCACCGGCACCTCTGCCGCCGGGAAGGTCACCCCGTCCAGCTCGAAATCACCGGTCTCCTGCACCTGGCCGTCGGTGATCGGCACCCGGGAAACGATGGTCTTGCCGATATTGGCCTGCCAGATGCGCACCTCGGCCACGCCGTTGTCGGGAAGACGCGCCGGATCCACCAGGCCGTTGGCGATGGCGAAGGGGCCCACCGCGGCAGAGAGATTGCCGCAGTTGCCGCTCCAGTCGACGAACGCCTTGTCGATGGAGACCTGGCCGAACAGGTAGTCCACGTCATGGTCGGGGCTTTCGCTTTTCGACAGGATCACCGTCTTGCTGGTACTGGAGGTGGCGCCGCCCATACCGTCGATCTGCTTCTGGTAGGGATCGGGGCTGCCGATCACCCGCATCAGCAGACGATCCCGGGCCTCGCCTGGCTTGCGGGCGGCCTCGGGCAGGTCATCCAGCTTGAAGAAGACGCCCTTGCTGGTGCCGCCACGCATATAGGTGGCAGGGATCCTGATCTGCGGAACCTGGCTCATGCCGTGGCCTCCTCGCTCTCCAGGAAGTCCTTGGCGAAGCGCTGCAGCACGCCGCCGGCGGAGTAGACCGTCACCTCCTCGGCGGTATCCAGGCGGCAGGTCACCGGCACCCGATCGACCTCACCCGTCTTGCGGTGGATGATAAGCTCCAGGGTCGCACCCGGCGCCGGCTTGCCCTCGACGTCGTAGGTCTCGGTGCCGTCGAGCTGCAGGGTATGGCGGGTAGTGCCTTCCCGGAACTGCAGCGGCATCACCCCCATGCCGATCAGGTTGGTGCGGTGGATCCGCTCGAAGCCCTCGGCCACGATGGCCTCGACCCCGGCCAGCGCCACGCCCTTGGCCGCCCAGTCCCGGGACGAGCCCTGTCCGTAGTCGGCACCGGCGATCACGATCAAGGGCTGGCCGCGCTCCATGTAGGACTCGATGGCTTCCCACATGCGGGTCACCTCGCCTTCCGGCTCGATGCGCGCCAGCGAGCCCTGCTTCACCTCGCCGTTCTCGTCGCGGACCATCTCGTTGAACAGCTTGGGGTTGGCCAGGGTGGCCCGCAGGGCGGTGAGGTGGTCGCCGCGGTGGGTGGCGTAGGAATTGAAGTCCTCCTCCGGCAGGCCCATCTTGTGCAGGTACTCCCCCGCCGCGCTGTCCATCATGATGGCGTTGGACGGCGACAGGTGGTCGGTGGTGATGTTGTCCGGCAGGATCGCCAGCGGCCGCATGCCCTTGAGCGCACGCACCGCCGCCATGTTGCCTTCCCAGTAGGGCGGCCGACGGATGTAGGTGCTCTGGGGGCGCCAGTCGTAGAGCGGGCTCTCGGCCTTCTCGGCGGCGTCCAGGTCGAACATCGGAATGTAGACCCGCTTGAACTGCTCCGGCTTGACGAACTCGCCGACGATGGCGTCGATCTCCTCGTCGGAGGGCCACAGGTCCTTGAGGGTCACCGGGTTGCCGTCCTTGTCGGTGCCCAGCACGTCCTTCTCGATGTCGAAGCGCACGGTACCGGCGATGGCGTAGGCCACCACCAGCGCCGGCGAGGCCAGGAAGGCCTGCTTGGCGTAGGGGTGGATGCGGCCGTCGAAGTTGCGGTTGCCGGAGAGCACCGCGGTGGCATAGAGGTCCCGGTCGATGATCTCCTGCTGGATCGCCGGGTCCAGCGCGCCGGACATGCCGTTACAGGTGGTGCAGGCGTAGGCGACGATGCCGAAGCCGAGCTTCTCCAGTTCCGGCAGCAGGCCGGCCTCCTCCAGGTAGAGGCGCGCCACCTTGGAACCCGGGGCAAACGACGACTTCACCCAGGGCTTGCGAATCAGACCGAGCTCATTGGCCTTCCTGGCCAGCAGGCCGGCCCCCACCACGTTGCGCGGGTTGGAGGTGTTGGTGCAGCTGGTGATGGCGGCGATGATCACCGCGCCATCGGGCATCCTGCCCGCCTTCTCCTCCGCCTGGGCCTTGTCGTAGTCCACGGCGATGCCGCGCTCGTGCAGGGCGCTGGTGGGCAGGCGGCGATGGGGATTGGAGGGGCCGGCCAGGTTGCGCTCGACGCTGGAGAGATCGAAGGTCAGCACTCGCTCGTACTGGGCACCGGTCAGGCTGTCGGCCCACAGGCCGGTCTGCCTGGCGTAGGTCTCGACCAGCTCGACCTGCTCCGGCTCGCGGCCGGTCAGCGTCAGGTAGTCGAGGGTCTGCTCGTCGATGTAGAACATCGCCGCGGTGGCGCCGTACTCCGGGGTCATGTTGGAGATGGTGGCGCGGTCACCGATGGTGAGGCTCTTGGCCCCCTCGCCGTAGAACTCGAGATACGCCCCCACCACGCGTTCCTTACGCAGGAACTCGGTGATCGCCAGGACGATATCGGTGGCGGTGATACCGGGCCTGGGCTTGCCGGTCAGCTCCACGCCGACGATATCGGGCAGGCGCATCATGGAGGGGCGACCCAGCATCACGATCTCGGCCTCCAGCCCGCCGACGCCGATGGCGATCACGCCCAGGCAGTCGATGTGCGGGGTGTGGCTGTCGGTGCCCACGCAGGTGTCGGGATAGGCCACCCCGTCGCGTGCCTGGACCACCGGCGACATCTTCTCCAGATTGATCTGGTGCATGATGCCGTTGCCGGCGGGGATGACATCGACGTTCTCGAAGGCGGTCTTGGTCCACTCGATGAAGTGGAAACGGTCCTCGTTGCGACGGTCCTCGATGGCGCGGTTCTTCACGAAGGCGTGCGGGTCGAAGCCGGCGTGTTCCACGGCCAGGGAGTGGTCGACGATCAGCTGGGTCGGCACCACCGGGTTGACCTTGGCGGGGTCACCGCCCTGCTCGGCGATGGCGTCGCGCAGGCCGGCCAGGTCGACCAGCGCCGTCTGGCCGAGGATGTCGTGGCACACCACCCGGGCCGGGTACCAGGGAAAGTCCAGGTCGCGGCGGCGCTCGATGAGCTGCTTGAGGGCATCGGTGAGCAGCTCCGGCTCGCAGCGACGCACCAGCTGCTCGGCGAGCACCCGGGAAGTGTAGGGAAGGGTGTCATAGGCACCGGGCTGGATCGCCTCGACGGCCGCACGCACGTCGAAGTAGTCCAGCTCGGTGCCGGGAAGCGGTTTGCGGTATTCGGTATTCATGGCGTGAGGGATCTCTTGCAGGCGTCGGGGCGAAGGGGAAGAAGGCCGGACGACCCGAGAAGGGTCGTCCGGGGGCGGCAATCGATCAGTCGCGCTCCTCGATCGGCACCCACTCGCTGTGCTCGGGGCCGACATAATCCGCGCTCGGGCGAATGATGCGGTTGTTGGCACGCTGCTCGAAGACATGGGCACACCAGCCGGTGACGCGCGAGCAGACGAAGATCGGCGTGAACAGCTTGGTGGGGATGTCCATGAAGTGGTAGGCGCTGGCGTGGAAGAAGTCGGCATTGCAGAACAGCTTCTTCTCGCGCCACATCACCGCCTCGACACGCTCGGAGACCGGATAGAGCACGCTGTCGCCCACGTCCTCGGCCAGTTTCTTCGACCACTCCTTGATGATGGCGTTGCGCGGGTCGGACTCGCGATAGATCGCGTGGCCGAAGCCCATGATCTTCTCCTTGCGCTCGAGCATGCCCAGGATCTCGCGCTCGGCCTCGTCCGCGGACTTCCAGTCCTCGATCATGGCCATGGCCGCCTCGTTGGCGCCGCCGTGCAGCGGGCCGCGCAGGGAGCCGATGGCGCCGGTCACGCAGGAGTGCATGTCGGAGAGCGTCGAGGCGCAGACCCGCGCGGTGAAGGTCGAGGCGTTGAACTCGTGCTCGGCATAGAGGATCAGCGAGACGTTCATCACCCGGGCGTGCAGCTCGGAGGGCGCCTCGCCGCGCAGCAGGTGCAGGAAGTGAGCACCCACCGACTCGTCGTCGGTCTCGGTCTCGATGCGCACGCCGTCATGGCTGAAGCGGTACCAGTAGCAGATGATGGAGGGCAGCACGGCCAGCAGGCGGTCGGAGACGTCCTGCTGCTCGTCGAAGCTCTGCTCGGTCTCCAGGTTGCCCAGCATGGAGGCGCCGGTGCGCATCACGTCCATGGGGTGGGCATCCTTCGGGATCTGCTCGAGCACGGTCTTGAGCGCGTCGGGCAGGCCACGCAGGCCCTTGAGCTTGCTGATGTAGGCATCGAGCTCGGCCTGGTTGGGCAGCTTGCCCTTGAGCAGCAGGTAGGCCACTTCCTCGAACCTGGCCTTCTCGGCCAGCTCCGCGATGTCGAAGCCCCGATACGTCAGGCCGGCGCCGCTCTTGCCGACGGTGCACAGGGCGGTGGTGCCGGCGCTCTGGCCGCGCAGGCCGGTGCTGCTGACGGGTTTATCTGCCATGGTCGTGTCTCCTTGGTCGATCGCGCTTGTCCGGCGCGTTCTTGTCGTCGATGTCGGTTCGAGGTTCAGGCGTCGCTGCCCTTCTCGGCAAGCTCGGTCTCGGCAAAGAGCGCATCGAGCTTCTGCTCGAAGGCGTGATAGTTGAGGAAGTCGTAGAGCTCGTCGCGGGTCTGCATGGTGTCGACCACGTCGCGCTGGTGGCCGTTGTCATGGATGCTCTGGTAGACCTTGAGCGCCGCGGCGTTCATGGCGCGGAAGGCCGACAGCGGGTAGAGCACCATGCGGCAGCCCACCTCGCCCAGCTCCTGCTGGGAGAACAGCGGCGTGGCGCCGAACTCGGTGATGTTGGCCAGGATCGGCGCATCGACCCGCTCGCAAAAGGCACGGTAGTCATCCAGGGTGTGGACCGCCTCGGCGAAGATCGCGTCGGCGCCGGCCTCGATGCAGGCCCGGGAGCGCTCGATGGCGGCGTCCAGCCCGTCCTTCTGGAAGGCATCGGTGCGGGCGATCAGGTAGAAGTCCGGATCGATGCGCGCGTCGGCGGCGGCCTTGACGCGGTCGACCATCTCCTGCTGGGAGACGATGGCCTTGTTGGGGCGGTGGCCACAGCGCTTCTGGGCGACCTGGTCCTCGAGGTGCACGGCGGCCACGCCGGCGCGCTGCATCTCCTTGACGGTGCGGGCGATGTTGAAGGCGCCGCCCCAGCCGGTGTCGATGTCCACCAGCAGCGGCAGGTCGGTGGCGCCGCAGATCCGGTGGGCGTCCTCGACCACGTCGTTCATGGTGGTCATGCCGAGGTCCGGCAGGCCGAAGGAGGCGTTGGCCACCCCGCCGCCGGAGAGATAGATGGCCTGGTGGCCGACGCGCTCGGCCATCATGGCGGTGTAGGCGTTGATGGTGCCGACGATGGGCAGCGGGCGGTTGGCCTCGAGGGCGGCGCGGAAGCGCGCGCCTGGGGTCTGCTGGGTCATGCTGGTTCTCCTCGTGTTGCCGGGCCGCCCTCAGGGGGTCGTCTCGGCTTCCTGTTGCAGAATGGCGGCATAGCGGTCGGCGACGTTTGCCCGGGAGGCACTGACGTGTCGGCGCATCAGCAGCTCGGCCAGTTCGGCATCCCCTGCCTCGATGGCATCGACGATGCGATGGTGCTCGACGAAGGCACGCTGGGGGCGCGAACCGCTGGCACTGAACTGGGTACGATAGAGCCGTACCAGGTAATAGAGGTCGTCACAGAGCATCGTCATCAGCATGCGATTGTGGCTGCCCTGCACGATGCGGAAGTGGAAGTCCAGGTCGCCTTCGCGCTGGAAATAGGACTCGCCACGCTTGAGGTCGCTCTGGCGCTCGTGCACCGCCAGCACCTCGCGCAGCCCGGCGATCTCCTCGCTGGTCATGTGCTCCGCGGCCAGCCGGGCGGCCATGCTCTCCAGCGCCTCGCGCACATCGAACAGCTCGAGCAGCTCCTTCATGGAGAGCTTCACCACCCGGGCACCGACATGGGGCACCCGCTCGATGAGACGGTGGGCTTCCAGGCGGCGCATCGCCTCGCGCAGCGGCCCGCGGGAGATGCCGTAGGCCTTCGACAGCCCCGGCTCGGTGATCTTGCTGCCTGGCGCCAGCTCACCCCTGACGATGGCATCCTGCAACTGGTGGAAGACCCGCTCGGCCAGGGTTCGAACCTCGGGGGCGGCCTGTTCGAATACGATTGAGTTCATGGCAATTGTCGACAATCAAAGGATGAAAACACTTTAAGCACTGTCCAGGGGGCGGTCAACCTGGCAAGTGGCGAGACAGCCTACACCTTTGGTTGTAGACAACCCGACCCCCTGAAGGACCAGTGTCGACAATCAAGACGCCCCTCGTTGATTGGGCGTCCTTGCACCAGCGGGACAACGGGAGGGACAAACCACGCCGCGATGCCTAGAATGAGGCGCCTGTTCAGGGAAGGCGCTTTGATGACACCACGACTCGAGATCACCCCCCTGCCCCACCGGGTGGATCCGCTGGCCTACTTCACGGCATTGCGCCACCGCCCCGGTGCGGTGCTGCTCGACAGCGGGCGCCCCGCCGCCCCGGGGGGGCGCTACGACATCCTCAGCAGCGACCCGCTGTGCCTGCTCGAGATCGATGCCGAGGGTCGTGTCCATGGCGACCCGACCCTCGCCGGGCTCTCGCCCTTCGCCGCCCAGCAGGCACTGCTCGACCGACTCCCGACCACGGTGCCCGACAGCGAGCTGCCGTTTCTCGGCGGGCTGATCGGCTACTGGAGCTACGACCTGGCGCATCATCTGGAACCGGTCACCCGCCGGGCACGACGGATCGTCGAACTGCCCTCCAGCCGTGTCGGACTGCATGACTGGGCGTTGATCCAGGATCACGTGCGCCAGGAGACCTGGCTGGTGGCCACCCCCGAACGGCGTCGGCAAGTGAGCGAGTGGCTGGCCTCACCCCCGCCACCGACGGGTGACTTCCACCTCACCGGTGCCTTCGAGGGCGAGATGGATCGTGACGGCTACCTGCGACGCTTCGATGCCGTGCAGCGCTACATCAGGGCCGGGGACTGCTACCAGATCAACCTGGCGCAGCGCTTCAGCGCCCCCTACGAGGGCGACCTCTGGGCCGCCTACCAGCGCCTGCGCCGGGCCACGCCGACCCCGTTCGCCGGCTACATGGCCTGGGGCGACAAGGCGATCCTGTCGCTGTCGCCGGAACGCTTCCTGCGCAGCCGCGATGACTGGATCGAAACACGCCCGATCAAGGGCACCCGTCCCCGAGGGGCCACCCCCGGCGCGGACCGGCGTCTCGCCATGGAACTGGAGACAAGCCTCAAGGATCGCGCCGAGAACGTGATGATCGTCGATCTCCTGCGCAATGACCTGGGCCGGGTCTGCCGACCGGGCAGCGTGCAAGTCCCCCAGCTCTGCGGCCTCGAGAGCTATGCCAATGTCCACCACCTGGTCAGCGTGATCATCGGCGAGCTGGCACCCGACCGGCGCCCCCTGGACCTGCTTGCCGCGGCCTTTCCCGGCGGCTCCATCACCGGCGCGCCCAAGGTACGCGCCATGCAGATCATCGACGAGCTCGAGCCCTGCCGTCGTAGCGTCTACTGCGGCAGCCTCGGCTACGTGGACGTGCGCGGCTGCATGGATACCTCCATCGCCATCCGCACCGCCGTGGCCGACCGCGGCTACCTGCACCTCTGGGGAGGCGGCGGCCTGGTGGCGGACTCCAGGGGCGAGGACGAGTATGCCGAGACCCTGGACAAGATCCGTCACCTGATGCATGCCCTGACGACCGCCGGAGATCAGCACTATATGGAATAAGCGGCAACGCTTTTCTGCCTTATTGGCATATCCATCCAATGAAACGGTATTGGGGGGCGTTCTGCAGGCTTTGGTAGGGTAGGCCCGACTGCCTCAACGACCTGGAGCCCCCATGGCATCAACACTCGACGCTATCAACGGTGAGCTCGGCAACGATCCGGAAGCACTGATTCACTGGGCCCTGACACAAGGCGAACGCCCCATCTGCACGACCAATTTCCGCCCCTTCGAGGCGGTCATCCTGCACATGGTGACGCGCCAGCTGCCGACGATTCCCATCGTCTGGATGGATAACGGCTACAACACCCCGGCCACCTACCGCTTCGCCGACGAGCTGGTCAAGCGGCTCGACCTCAACCTGATCACCTATCTGCCGCGCCGCACACGGGCTCACCGCGAAGCCGTGGAGGGGCCGATGCCCGGTATCGAGGATCCCCGCCACGAGGCCTTTACACGGGAAGTGAAGCTGGAACCCTTCGAGCGGGCGCTGCGGGAGATGGCACCCGACGTCTGGTTCACGGCGCTGCGTGCCGAGGACACGCCGGAGCGTGCGCGCATGGCGCCCGTCAGTCGCAATGCCGATGGCCTGTTGAAGGTGTCGCCGCTGCTCAACTGGACGGCCCGCGACCTCTACCGCTACCTGCAGGAGCATGACCTGCCCAACGAGTTCGACTACTTCGATCCCACCAAGGTCGAGGAGAAGCGCGAGTGCGGCCTGCACCTCCAGCACTGAGCCGGCTCAGCGCACCGGCAGCTCGATGCCCTCGAACAGCCCCTGCTCGTGGCGCGGTCCCGCATTCATGGCGGCGTCGACGAGGTCCCGCTCGAGGTGAGAGGCGAAGCGCTGGAGAAAGTCGTACATGTAGCCGCGCATGAAGGTGCCGCGACGAATGCCGATCTTGGTGGTGGAGCTCTCGAACAGATGCCCCGCATCCAGCGCCACCAGGTCGGTATCCTGCTCGGGATCCACCGCCATGTGGGCCACGATCCCCACGCCCATGCCCAGGCGGACATAGGTCTTGATCACGTCGGCATCGGCAGCGGTCAGGACCACGTTGGGCGTGAGCCCATGGGCACGGAAGGCGTCGTCGAGCTGGGAGCGGCCGGTGAAGCCGAAGACATAGGTCACCAGCGGATAGCGGGCAAGCGCTTCCAGGGTGAGCTCGCCCTCCTCCGCCAGGGGATGCCCCCTGGGCACCAGGATGCAGCGGTTCCAGCGATAGCAGGGCAGCAGCACCAGGTCGTTGAACAGCTCCAGCGATTCGGTGGCGATGGCGAAGTCGGCCTGGCCATCGCTGACCATCTGGGCGATCTGCTTGGGGGTACCCTGTTGCATGTGCAGGGCCACGTCCGGGTACTTGCGGGTGAAATCGCGGATCACCGGGGGCAACGCATAGCGAGCCTGGGTGTGGGTGGTGGCGATGGACAGGCTGCCGCGGCGTTCGTCGCTGTGCTCCTGGGCCACTTCCTTGATGTTCTCGGTGATGCGGAGCACCTGGCCGGCGAGCTCGATGATCGCCTGCCCTGCCGGTGTCACCCGGGTGAGATGCTTGCCGCTGCGTGCGAAGATCTCCACGCCCAGTTCGTCCTCCAGCAGGCGGATCTGCTTGGAGATCCCTGGCTGAGAGGTATAGAGACTCTGAGCCGTGGCCGACACATTGAGGTTGTGGCGAGTGACTTCCCAGATGTAGCGCAGCTGCTGAAGTTTCATGATGGACTCGACCTCCTCTGTCGCCCGTCGGCTAGATACGCAATCGCGATTAAAGCGACATCATGTAATCACTATATAGCATAAAAGAAAACCACCAACGTCGCCTTGGGTCTCGGAAGCTCATGACCGCGCGCCATGGCCCGGCTAGCCGCCTCCCATTTGCCAGCGACCCGGTCGGCCGCTAACATCAGCCGACCGGACATGCCCGAGGCATGTCATCCGATCCGCTCGATGCAGCGCAACGTAACTGGAGAATCACATGGCCAATAACGTCGATGTCACCAATGCCAACTTCGAGCAGGAAGTCCTCAAGGCCGAGACACCGGTCCTGCTGAAGTTCTGGGCCCCCTGGTGTGGTCCCTGCAAGGTGATGGCACCGGTGGTCGACGAGGTCGCCGAGGAACGTACCGGCAACCTCAAGGTCGTCAGCATCAACGTGGACGATGCCCCGGAGATCGCCGCGGAACAGGGCGTGCGTGGCGTCCCCACCGTGATGCTGTTCAAGTCGGGCAGCAAGGTCGCTTCCCTGGTCGGCGCCCAGTCCAAGTCCCAGCTGACTCAGTTCATCGATCAGAACGCCTGATCGCTTCCCGCTGGAACCGCTCCTTCGCCCCGGGCTCGGCCGGGGCGAAGTCGTTTCGGCATCCTGCAGCCGCTTCAGTTCCCCCCATCGCGTTGCGAGGGCGGCTGGTCGGCATCCTCGATGTCGTCATCGACGAATCGCTCGCCGGGGCCGAGCAGGTGAGCGATCCAGCGGGTGTCGGGATGGCTGTCGAGGGCGATCTTCAGCGTCATGGTCAGCACCACCGACAGCAGCATCCCCACCGCGCCGAACACCCAGCCCCACACCACCAGTGAAAGAAAGGCCACGAAGGTCGACAAGCCCAGTGCACGCCCCATCACCCGTGGTTCCACGATGTTGCCGAGCACGAAGTTGATGGCCAGGTAGGCCGCGGCCAGGAGCGTGGCAGGCAGCAGGCCACCCTCCTGGGACACCAGCAGCAGCAGTACCGGCGGTATGGCGGCAATGGCCGAACCGATGTTGGGGATGAAATTGAGGGCGAAGGCGAGCACGGCCCATAACAGGGGGAAGTCCACGCCCACCAGCAGGCAGGCCAGCCAGACCAGCGCTCCTGTCACCAGGCTGATCATCGTCTTCACCGCCAGGTAGCGCTTGAGCGTCAGGCTGAACTCGCTGAAACGGCGCAGGCTCGGTGCAGGATTGGCCAGTGCCCGCGAGACCTTGTCGCGGAAGTTCAGGGTCTCGAAGAGCATGAAGACCACCAGCAGCGCCACCACCGTGCTCTGCATCAACAGGTTGCCCAGCTCACCCAGCAATGCGGTCACCCAGATGCCATCGTCCTCGATCTCCAGCAGCCGCGCCAGGCGCTCCGGGTCGATGGCCAGCCCCATGGTGGCCAGTCGATCGAGGAGGCTCAGATAGTATTCGTAGAGGCGCGTCTCGATGCCCGGCAGGGCCTCGATGAAGGTCCCGAAGCTGTTGACCACGAGCAGTCCCAGCAGGGACAGGAAGGCCCCGATCACCAGCAGGGTGATCCAGACCGCCAGGCGCAGGCTGAGCCCCAGGCGATTGAGCCACTGCACCGGTGCGGTACAGACCACCGCGATGAACAGCGACAGCAGTAACGGGACGATCAGGCTCGACCCCGCCTTCATCCCGGCAATGATGACCACCAGGGCGGCGAGAGCCAGAATGAGGTTGAGGGGAACGGTCCGGAAGGACTCGTTGTCTGGGAGTTGCATGCCGGGGTCCCTGCCAGCCAGTGGATACCCATGATGCCGCCTGCCAGGCGCGGGTACAAACCGTTTGAAATCCCCGTCGATGAAGGTGCAGATTCGATGGATGCCGCCTTCGACCGCGGAACCCTGCTCGACGTCTGCGCTCGAAGCGAGCGCGCGGTATCATGCCGCGGTTTCCACTACCCGTCGCAAGGAGGCTTCCATGTCACTCTCCCTGTCACCCCGGCCACTGCTGCTGGGCGCCCTGCTCGTCGCCACGTCACTGATCGCCGCCACGGCGGTGGCCGAGGAGCCCCGCTCGCGGCTGGACGTCCAGGCCGAAGCCCGGCTGGACGTGACACCGGACAGGGCCACCCTCAGTGCCCGCCTCTGGGAACGCACCCCGGCCATCGCGCGGCGGGATGACACCACGAGCGACCCCGATGCCCTGCGCGAGGCCCGCGACCGACTCGAGACCCGCGCCGCCACCCTGATCGGAACCCTCGAGGAGGCCGGCCTGGAGCGCGAGACGATCAGTGCCGGCTCCCTGAACGTGCAGCCCGAATACCTGCCGGATGCACGACGAGACGATGGCGAGCACGAGGCACTGACGCGTACTCGCCTCGAGCGCCCCTTCCGGATCGAGGTCGAGGACCTGGCGCGCCTGCCCGTGCTGCTCGATGCCCTGACCGAGGCCGGCGTCGATGCCCTGGACGGCGTGACCTATGACCTGGCCGACCGCGACGCCGCCAGCGACGAGGCCCTGGTCAAGGCGCTGGAGAGGGCCCGCCACAAGGCCGAGCTGATGGCCGACACCCTGGGCGTATCGCTGGGCCCGGTGGTCGGCGTGAGTGAAAACCGCTCGCCGGTATTTCAGCCGCGCATGATGGCCATGAGCGCCGACGCCCGGGAAGGCGCACCCCAGGCGGAGTACCGCCCCGGCACCATCAGCATCGAGGCCGGGGTCAGCGTCAGCTGGGAGATCGAACCACGGCCGTAAGCTGGAAGCTGGAAGCTGGAAGCTGGAAGCTGGAAGCTGGAAGCTGGAAGCTGGAAGCTGGAAGCTGGAAGCTGGAAGCCAGCCTGTTGCCACCAATCCCTGTGTCGAGGCCATTCTTCCAGCTTCCAGGCGCGAAGCGCCGCTCTTCAAGCTTACGGCTACCATTAACGCCTCAAGCGTTAATGGTATCGATCCCGCCCATATAGGGCCGCAGCGCCTCGGGCACGGCGATGGAGCCATCGGCGTTCTGGTGGTTCTCCATCACCGCGATCAGGCAGCGGCCCACCGCCAGGCCGGAGCCGTTGAGGGTGTGCAGCAGTTGCGGCTTCTTCTGCTCCGGGTGGCGGAATCGCGCCTGCATGCGGCGCGCCTGGAAGTCCTCGCAGTTGGAGACCGAGGAGATCTCGCGGTAGGTCTGCTGGCTGGGGAGCCACACCTCCAGGTCATAGGTCTTGGCGGCGCCGAAGCCCATGTCGCCGGTACACAGCGTGACGACGCGGTAGGGCAGCGCCAGCGCCTGGAGGATCGCCTCGGCGTGGCCGCGCATCTCCTCCAGCGCCGCGTAGCTCTTGTCGGGCTCGACCATCTGCACCATCTCGACCTTGTCGAACTGGTGCTGGCGGATCATGCCGCGGGTGTCGCGGCCGTGGGAGCCCGCCTCGCTGCGGAAACAGGGGGTGTGGGCGGTGAGCCTCACCGGCAGCGCCTTGGCATCGAGGATCTCGTCCCGGGCGAAGTTGGTCAGCGGCACCTCCGCGGTGGGGATCAGGTGGTAGCCGCGCTCGTCGTCGAGGCGAAACAGGTCCTCGCCGAACTTGGGCAGCTGGCCGGTGCCGTGCAGCGATGCCTCGTTGACCATGTAGGGGACATAGCACTCCTCGTAGCCATGCTCGAGGGTCTGCTTGTCGAGCATGAACTGGGTCAGGGCCCGATGGAGCCGGGCGATGGGCCCGCGCATCACCGCGAAGCGGGCACCGGTGAGCTTGGCCGCCAGGTCGAAGTCCAGGTGACCCCTGAGCGCCCCCAGGTCGACATGGTCGCGGACCTCGAAGTCGTACTCCCGCGGCGTGCCCCAGCGATGGAGCTCGACGTTGTCGTCCTCGCTCTCGCCCACCGGCACGCTCTCGTGGGGCAGGTTGGGCAGGCCGCTGATCACCTCGTCCCACTCGGCCTGCACCTCGGCGAGACGCGCCTTGGCGGCGTCGAGCCGGTCACCCAAATCGCTCACCTCGGCGAGCAGCGGCTGGATATCCTCGCCCTGGGCCTTGGCCTGACCGATCGCCTTGGAGCGGGTGTTGCGCTCGTTCTGCAGGGACTCGGTCTGGGCCTGCAGCTCGCGTCGCCGGGACTCCAGCGCCTCGAGACGGTCGGTGTCGAGGACGAAGCCCCGCTTGGCCAGTCGTTGGGCGACCGCGTCGAGGTCGCTGCGCAGCAGTTTGGGATCGAGCATGGAATCCGGTCCGTAGCAGTCGGTGAAGTCGTCAGGCTTAGTCTGAACCGTCGCCGAGCGATGGACAGGCAAGGCAAAAATCAGCGAAAAGACGGAGTTTACAAGCTGTAAATGAGTACTTTGAGCTGATTTTTAACGCCGCATGGCCGAGCGCAGGCCCGGTTCGGGCAAGCCTGAATCAAGGCCGCCCATTGTAAGCAAAAGGCCCTCACTGCGCCACGCGCCACCGACCGCAGGATGCGCGGCACCGCCCTCTCGCGGTAAAGTAGTGCCATTCCTTCGCCGCGCCCGCCCCCCGGCGGCGCCGACACGACTGATACCCATACCATGATCGCAAGACTGGACACGGCTAGTTCCCATCCGGCGACACGCCTCGCCGCCCCCTACCTGCGCTTCCTCGAGGCGCTCAAGGACGCCGGCTTCGCGGGCGAGATCGCCCCCGACTACGCCAACCGCACGGTGCTCGCCACCGACAACTCCATCTACCAGCGCCTGCCCCAGGCGGTGCTCTACCCCAAACACGCCGACGATCTGGCGCGCATCGCCCACCTCGCCGGCCAGGTGGAGCACCGCCAGGTGGTGCTCGCCCCGCGCGGCGGCGGCACCGGCACCAACGGCCAGTCGCTCACCGACGGCCTGGTGGTGGACGTCTCCAAGCACATGAACGCGATCCTCGACATCGACGTCGAGAACCGCCGCGTGCGCGTTCAGGCCGGGGTGGTCAAGGACCAGCTCAACGCCGCCTTGAAGCCCCATGGGCTCTTCTTCGCCCCCGACCTCTCCACCTCCAACCGCGCCACCATCGGTGGCATGATCTCCACCGACGCCAGCGGCCAGGGCAGCTGCGAGTACGGCAAGACCCGCGATCACGTGCTCGAGCTCGACAGCGTGCTGCTCGGCGGCGAGCGACTGATCAGCCGCCCCGTGGCGGATACCGAGCTCGAGCGGCTCTGTGAACGCGACGATGTCACCGGCCGCGCCTACCGCACCGCCCGGGAGATCATCGACACCCAGCGCGAGCGGATCGCGTCCACCTTCCCGCCGCTCAACCGCTGCCTGACCGGCTACGACCTGGCGCACCTGCGCGACGACGAAGGCCGGCTGAACCTCAACAGCCTGCTGTGCGGCGCCGAGGGATCGCTGGGCCTGCTCAACGAGGCGGTGCTCAACGTGCTGCCGATCCCCAGGCACTCGACCCTGGTCAACGTGCGCTACGCCGGCTTCATGGACGCCCTGCGCGACGCCAAGGCCCTCATGGGCGCTTCACCAGATCAGCCGCAGGCGCTTTCGGCCAAGCCCACCTCCATCGAGACGGTGGACGACACCGTGCTGATGCTGGCCATGGAGGACTTCGTCTGGGACAGCGTCGCCGAGTTCTTTCCGGCAGGCGGCGAGACGCCGGTGCGCGGCATCAACCTGATCGAGTTCAACGACGACGACCCCGAGCGCCTGGCCGAGCGGGTCGCCGCCTTCTGCCGCCACCTGGAGGAGGACGAGAGCGTGCCGCGCCTCGGCTACACCCTGGCGGAGGGGCGGCCGCAGATCCAGAAGGTCTACGCCATGCGCAAGCGCGCGGTGGGCCTGCTCGGCAACGTCCAGGGCGAGAAGCGCCCCATCCCCTTCGTCGAGGACACCGCCGTACCGCCGGAGCACCTGGCGGACTTCATCGGCGAGTTCCGCGCCGCGCTCGACGCCCGGGGGCTCGCCTACGGCATGTTCGGCCACGTCGACGCCGGGGTGCTGCACGTGCGCCCGGCCATCGACATGAAGGACCCGGCCCAGGAACGGCTGATCCGCGAGGTCTCCGACGAGGTCGCCGAGCTGACCCACAAGTACCACGGCCTGCTGTGGGGCGAGCACGGCAAGGGCGTGCGCTCCGAGTACGCGCCCAAGTTCTTCGGCGCGCTCTACCCCAGCCTGCAGCGGGTCAAGGCCGCCTTCGACCCCCACAACCAGCTCAACCCGGGCAAGATCGCGACGCCGCTGCCAGTGGGCAGCGCCGCCCAGGAGGAAACGGTCAACCTGGTCGACCCGGGCCTGCTGACCATCGATGGCGTGCCCACCCGCGGCCAGCTCGACCGCACCATCGACGAGCGGGTGTGGCAGGCGCACGCCGCCACCGTCTACTGCAACGGCAACGGCGCCTGCTACAACTACGACCCCAACGACGCCATGTGCCCCTCATGGAAGGCCACCCGCGAGCGCATCCACTCGCCCAAGGGGCGCGCCAGCCTGATCCGCGAGTGGCTGCGCCAGCAGGAGGTGGCCGGCATCGACCTGGTCGAGGAGTCGCGCAAGAAGAAGGCCGAGGGCGCCTGGGGCTTCGTCAAGGACTTCCCGCTGCGGCTCAAGAACAGCCTGGCCCGGCGGCGCGGCGAGGCGGACTTCTCCCACGAGGTCTACGAGGCCATGGCGGGGTGTCTCGCCTGCAAGTCGTGCGCCGGCCAGTGCCCGGTCAAGGTCAACGTGCCCGACTCGCGGGCGCGCTTCCTCGAGGTCTACCACGGCCGCTACCTGCGCCCGCTGCGCGACTACCTGGTCGGCGGCCTGGAGTTCCTGATGCCCACGCTTTCCCGCATCGCGCCGCTCTACAACGCCGCGCTGGGCAACCGCCTGGTCGAGCGCCTGCTGGCCGGGCCGCTGGGCCTGGTCGACACGCCGCCGCTCTCGCGCGCCAGTCTCAAAAAGCAGCTCGCCGCCTGGGGGGTGGCCGAGGCCACGCCCACCGCGCTCGGCCTGCTCACCGAGGCGCAGAAAGCCAGGAGCGTGGTGATCGTCCAGGACGCCTTCACCAGCTTCTACGAGGCCAAGCTGGTGATGGACATCGTCGAGTTGCTCGCGCGCCTCGACGTGCGGGTGTTCGTCGCCCCCTTTTCGCCCAACGGCAAGCCGCTCAACGTCCAGGGCTTTCTCGGCGCCTTCGAACGCACCGCCGAGAAGCAGGCCGCGCGCCTGCGCACCCTGGCCGAGTTCGGCGTGCCGCTGGTGGGCATCGACCCGGCGATGACGCTGACCTACCGCCAGGAGTACGTGCACGCCCTGGGCGCCGACGCCGTGCCCGAGGTGCTGATGCTGCAGGAATGGCTGATCACCCGGTCACCCACCCTGGCCCGCCAGCTCGCGCCGAACGGCCTGACACTCGACGACCCCGGCTTCAAGCTGCTCGCCCACTGCACCGAGAAGACCACCGCCCCCGGCTCGCCCGGCGCCTGGCAGCAGGTGTTCGCCGCCTTCGGCCTGGAGCTCGAGCTGGTGGCCACCGGCTGCTGCGGCATGTCCGGCACCTACGGCCACGAGGCCAGAAACCGCGAGACCTCCCAGACCATCTACGCCCAGTCGTGGCAGCCGGTGGTGGAGAATGAGGCCAACGCCGGCCGCCTGCTCGCCACCGGCTACTCCTGCCGCAGCCAGGCCAAGCGCCTCTCCGACACCGCGCTGCCCCACCCGCTGCAGGGGCTGCTCGAAGTGCTGCGGCGCGCCGGCTGAGCCATCAACGCACAGCGCCCACCGGCCAATGACCGGTGGGCGCTGTCTTCTCTCAGACTTAGGGAGGCGACCCATCCCATGAACCGCACCCTGATCCTGATCGGCCTGATCGTCGTCGCCATCGGCCTGCTCTGGCCCTGGCTCGCCAAGCTGCCCCTCGGCCACCTGCCCGGCGATATCGTCATCCGCCGCGAGAACTTCTCGTTCTACTTCCCGATTACCACCATGATTTTGGTGAGCGTGATCCTCTCGGCGCTGCTGTGGCTGTTCAATCGCTAGCCGCAGGAAGCCTGCCGAGCCTGGATCCCGCCGCCCCCCAAGCGTCAGGAAGCGCCGACGGGAAGCCCCTGGGCTGCCCGCCGGCATCGCGTGCGATCGTGGGCATCCACGACCTGCTAGAAGAACAGCCGCCTGAGCGCCTCGCCGGGGTCGGCCTCGCGCATGAAGGCCTCGCCCACCAGGAAGGCGTTGACGTCGTGCTCGCGCATGCGCAGCACGTCGCTGCGGGTATGGATGCCGGACTCGGTGACCACGGTGACGCCGGCCGGAATCCGCGGCAGCAGTTCGAGGGTGGTCTCCAGCCGGGTGTCGAAGGTATGCAGGTCGCGATTGTTGATGCCCACCAGGGCGAGGTCGAGCTTCAGCGCCCGCTCGAGCTCCAGGGCATCATGCACCTCGACCAGCACATCCATGCCCAGCTCCACGGCCTGACGATGGAGATCCGCCATGCGCTCGTCATCGAGAGCCGCGACGATCAGCAGGATGCAGTCGGCGCCGATGGCCCGTGCCTCGCTGACCTGATAGCCATGGGTGATGAAGTCCTTGCGGATCACCGGCAGGTCACAGGCCTCGCGGGCCTCGATCAGGAAGTCCTCGTGTCCCTGGAAGAAGTCGGCATCGGTGAGCACCGAGAGGCAGGTGGCGCCCCCGGCCGCATAGCTGGCGGCGATATCGGCCGGGCGGAAGTCCTCGCGGATCACGCCCCTGGAGGGCGAGGCCTTCTTGATCTCGGCGATCACCGCCGAATCCCCCTCGGCGATGCTCCGCGCGAGCGCCGCGTTGAAGCCCCGTGGAGCGCTCTGCTCCGCGGCGAGTGCCAGCAGTTCCCGTTCGGGCACCGCGCGACGACGCTCGGCGACCTCCTCGTCCTTGCGAGCCAGGATGCGGGTGAGAATGGTGGGGGTATCGGGGCTCATGTGGATGTCCTGGTTGACAGTAACGACGTGCGGGCTCAGGGCGTGAGCACGCGGGTGAAGTCGGCGAGTTCCTTCATCTTCTCCAGCGGCAGCTTCGAGGCCTGGGCGTCCTGCGCCATGGCCACCCCCTCCTTGAAGCTGTCGGCGATGTCGGCACAGTAGAGTGCCGCCCCGGCGTTGAGCGCGACGATATCCGCCGCCGCTCCCTCACCCACCAGGGCCTCGCGCACCAGGCGCAGGCTGTCCTCGGCGCTGACCACCTTGAGTGGGGCGAGCTCCTGACGCTCGATGCCCACGTCTTCCGGGGCAATGGTGTACTCGAGGATCTCGCCGGCCCTGAGCTCGGCCACCCGGGTCGGTGCCGCCAGCGAGATCTCGTCCAGGCCGTCCTCGGCGTGCACCACCATGACGTGGCGGCTGCCCAGGGTCTGCAGCACCTCGGCCATCAGCGGCACCAGCTCGGGGGCATAGACGCCGAGCACCTGGTTGGGTGCCCCCGCGGGGTTGGTCAATGGCCCGAGGATGTTGAACAGGGTCCGCACCCCCATCTCGCGGCGCGGACCGATGGCGAAGCGCATTGCCGGGTGATGGTTGGGAGCGAACATGAAGCCGACCCCCACCTGCTCGATACAGCGCGCCACCTGCTCGGGATCCAGGTCCAGGTGGATGCCGGCCACATCGAACAGGTCGGCACTGCCGGACGACGAGGAGACGCTGCGGTTGCCGTGCTTGGCCACGTGGGCCCCGGCCGCAGCCGCCACGAAGCTCGAGGCGGTGGAGACGTTGAACAGGTTGGCCCCATCGCCACCGGTGCCGACGATGTCGACCACGTTCTCGGCGACGACCCTGACCGGCTTCATCAGCTCGCGCATCACCTGGGCGGCGGCGCTGATCTCCTCGACACTCTCTCCCTTCATCGCCATGCCCATCAGGAAGGCGGCGATCTGAGCGTCGGTGGCCTCGCCCGTCATGATCAACTGCATCACGGCATGGGTGGCATCGAAGCTCAGGTTCTCGCGGCGCATCACCGCGGCGATGGCATCTCGCATCTGCATGGGAAGATTCTCCTCTCGCCTGGCGCGGCTCAGCGGCGTTTCAGGAAGTTGGCCAGCAGCTCGTGCCCCTGGCGGGTAAGGATCGACTCCGGGTGGAACTGCACCCCCTCGACGTCGAGCTCGCGGTGACGCAGCCCCATGATCAACCCCGGGGTGATATCGTCGTCGTCGGTCCAGGCCGTCACCTCGAGGCATTCCGGCAGGCTCTCGCGCTCGACCACCAGGGAGTGGTAGCGGGTCACCTCCAGCGGATCCGCCAGCCCCTCGAACACCCCGGCGCCATGGTGGCGAATCCTCGAGGTCTTGCCATGCATCACCTGGGGGGCGCGCACCACCCGCCCCCCGTAGACCTGGCCGATCGCCTGGTGGCCGAGGCAGATGCCCAGGATCGGCAGCTTGCCGGCGAAGTGGCGGATCGCCGCCATGGAGATACCGGCCTCGTTCGGGGTGCAGGGGCCCGGCGAGATCACCAGGTGGCTCGGCGCCAGCGCCTCGATCTCCTCGAGGGTGATCGCGTCGTTGCGATAGGTGACCACCTCGGCCCCCAGCTCGCCGAGGTACTGCACCACATTGAAGGTGAAACTGTCGTAATTGTCGATCATCAGCACGGACATGGATCGCTCTCCGGCGCTCACCCGGCAATCCCGGGTGATGGAAATCAGGGGGTCACTCGAGGTTGTCGAGGCCACGCTCGGCCATGGCCACGGCGCGGAACAGGGCACGGCCCTTGTTGAGGGTCTCCTGCCACTCCAGGTCGGGTACCGAGTCGGCCACGACCCCGGCACCGGCCTGGACGTGCAGTTCGCCATCCTTGATCACCGCGGTGCGGATGGCGATGGCGGTATCCATGTTGCCGTGCCAGGAGAGATAGCCCACGGCGCCGGAGTAGACGCCGCGCTTGACCGGCTCCAGCTCGTCGATGATCTCCATGGCGCGGATCTTGGGTGCCCCGGAGAGGGTCCCCGCCGGGAAGGTGGCGCGCAGCACGTCCATGGCCGACAGTCCCGGCTTCAGCCGCCCGGTGACGTTGGAGACGATGTGCATGACATGGGAGTAGCGCTCCACCACCATCTGGTCGGTGACCTTCACCGATCCGGTCTCGCTGATGCGCCCCACGTCATTGCGCCCCAGGTCGATCAGCATCAGGTGCTCGGCAACTTCCTTGGGATCGGCCAGCAGGTCGGCCTCCAGCGCCCGGTCCTCCTCCTCCGTCCTGCCCCGCACCCGAGTGCCGGCGATGGGCCGAACGGTGACCTCGCCGTCCTCGAGGCGCGTGAGGATCTCCGGCGAGGAACCGACCACATGGTGGTCGTCGAGGTTGAGAAAGAACATGTAGGGCGAGGGATTGAGACTCCGCAGGGCCCGGTAGAGATCCAGGGGCGAGGCCCGGTAGGGAATCGACATGCGCTGCGACGGCACGCACTGCATGACATCACCGGCCAGCACGTACTCCTTGATCTTTTCCACCGCGGCCTTGAAGCCCGCCTCGGTGAAGCCCGAGGTGAAATGCCCCTCCTCCACTGCCGCCCCGCCGGTGCCGGGGCTGATGGTGTTGAGGGTGGCACTGCGCAGCCGCACCTCGAGCCGCTCGAGGTGCGCGCGGCCGCGCTCGTAGGCATCGGGGTCGGCGGGGTCGACGTGGGTCCAGAGGGTCAGTCGACCGGAGAGGTTGTCGAACACCACCAGGTCGTTGCAGACCATCAGCAGGATGTCCGGCACGCCGATGGGGTCGGGCTTGGCCTCGACATGGGGGCCGCGCAGCCGCGGTTCGATGTAGCGGATGGTGTCGTAGCCGAAGTAGCCCACCAGGCCACCGTCGAAACGCGGCTGATCGTCGAGCCGAGGCACCCTGAAGCGCGACTGGAACTGCTCGATCCAGGCCAGGGGGTCCTCTACCTCGGTAGCCCCCTGGCGCTCGCCGTCGATGACATGGCTGACGGTGAACCCGCGCACCTCGATCCGCTCTCGGCAAGGCAACCCGATGATCGAGTAGCGGCCCCACTTCTCGCCACCCTGAACGGACTCCAGCAGGAAGGTCCAGGGCTCGTCGGCGAGCTTCAGGTAGGTGGACAGGGGCGTGTCGAGATCGGCCAGCACCTCGCGGGTGACCGGAATACGGTTGTAGCCGGCGTCGGCCAGCTCATGGAAACGTTCGGGGGTCATCATGCCCGGATCCTCGATGATGGGGGTTGGCGATGGTGGTGGCGAAGACGAGCGAAAGCCCGCCCTAGCAAGGGTGCGTCACCATCGCCAGCCGCCGGGCACGGCGAGCGGCGCTGCCGGGAGGGCAATGACCGCCAGGGGGTCACCGCCACGGTAGGAAAGGTCATCCAGCGTCATGCGGCCGTCCATCGAAGCATTTCCCTCAGGGGAAGTATGATAGCGAAAACATATTGACAAGCCAGCGCTCATAGCGACAGCCAAAGTTACCCTAAACGAGTTCCGCCAGCGATTCAACCACGCCATCGGGACCGCTGTCGCGCACCGGTTCACCATGATTGTAGCCGTAGGGCACCGCCAGGGTACGAAAGCCCGCAGACCGGCCCGCGGCGATGTCGTGGCGCGAATCCCCCACCATCAGGCAGGCTTCCGCGGCCACGCCGAAATGGGCCGCCACATGCAGCAGCGGCGCCGGGTCGGGCTTCTTCTCGGGCAGGCTGTCACCACCGAGACAGAGGTCGAAATGCCTCTCCAGACCGAAGCCCTCGAGGATCGGTGCGATGAAGGCAACGGGCTTGTTGGTCACCAGGGCCAGGCGAAGGCCACGCTCGCGCAGGGCATCGAGGCACTCGCGCACACCGGGATAGAGCCGTGTGTGGGCGCCGGGGTCGCGGCCGTAGTGCTCGAGAAAGCCCCGGTGGGCACGCTCCAGCAACGCCTCGTCGACTTCACTGCCAGCTCCCGGCGAGGCCGCGTCGGCGTGGGTAGCAAACCGCAGGGCGCGCTCCATCAGCTTGAGCGAGCCATTGCCCACCCAGTCGCGCACCTTGGCCGTACCGGCCGCGGGTAGCGCCAGATCGGCCAGGACGGCGTCCACGGCCCGGGCCAGATCGGGCACCGAGTCGACCAGGGTACCGTCCAGGTCAAAGGCGACCAGCTCGATGTCGTCGAGGAGTGGGTGCATGAGACCCTCCACTGCAGTGAGGCCTCATTGTGCCGGATTGTCCATGGCCAGGAAATGCCGAACGGCTGAACGAGATGCACCGGGGCGAGGAGCCCCCTGCCAGTCCGGCCCGGATCCGCCAGGCGCCATGACGACGAGGTCACCGAGGCGTGACGATTCAGTCGGGCAGGGTCGCAACGATCTCGATCGATTCGTACCAGGCGGCGAGGTGGGAAATCTCCTCGTCGCTGAGGTCCCGGGCAATCACCGACATCATCTCGTGCTCGCGCTTGCCACTGCGGAATGCCTTGAGCTGGGTCTCGAGATAGATTCGGCTCTCGCCGGCCAGGTGCGGCGCGATGGGAATCCTGGCGATACCGTCCAGGCCGTGGCAGGTCCGGCACTGGCTGGCCAGCTCGCGTCCCTTGGCGGGGTCGGCCGCCTGGGCACCCGCCCACACGGCCAGACACGCCACCACCGGCAGCGCCTTGCGCAGGTAGTTCATGACAGCTCCTCCAGGGGAGGCGCCGGCGAGTCGAGACCCGCCGGCGCCGGGGGCGCTCACTCGTTGGCGGCAGGTTCGCGGTAGGAGATGCGATAGATGGCACCGGCCAGGTCGTCGGAAACCAGCAGGGAACCATCCCGCAGCTGGGCGACATCGACGGGGCGGCCGAGGTACTCGCCGTTCTCGTCGAGCCAGCCCTCGGCGAAGGGCACGGTATCACCGGTCACATTGCCCTCGGCATCGACGGGGGTGAACATCACCCGCGCGCCGATCGGCTCGGTACGGTTCCAGGAGCCGTGCTGGGCCGAGAAGATGCCACCCCGATAGGCCGCGGGGAACATGTTGCCGGTATAGAACATCATCCCGAGGTCGGCCGCGTGAGCAACCGTTTCGACCACTGGGAAGAGGACATCCTCGGGCACTTCCTCGTCCATGTACTCGTTGGTACGCACATCTCCCCCGCCATACCAGGGAAAGCCGAAGTTCTGTCCCATTTCCGTCTGACGGTTGATCTCCCCGGGGGGAATATCATCGCCCATGCCGTCCACCTGATTGTCGGTGAACCACAGTTCCCCGGTTGCCGGGTGGAAGTCGTGTCCCACGGAGTTGCGGATGCCGCGTGTGTACACCTCGCGATTGTTGCCGTCCGGATCGACACGAATGATGCCCCCGATCCCGTGCTCGTCGAACACTTCCCGGAGTTCCTTGGGCGGAACGTTATAGGGCTGGCCCAGAGAGATGTACAGCTTGCCGTCGGGCCCCACGTCGCAGACGCGGGCGGTATGGTTGTAGCTGACGTGCTCCTCCGGGATGAGCTCCCCTCCGGCAATGACCGGTACCGCCACCACGTCCGGACTCTCGTAGAAGAATTCGGCGGCAGGATAGGCGAGCACGCGGTTCTGCTCGGCGATGTAGAGCACGCCGTCCGGCGAGAAGCAGGGGCCGTTGGGGATCGCCTTGACCAGGGAGGGGGCGAAGTTCTTCACCTCGTCGGCCACGCGATCCTTGTCGCGATCGGTGACCACCCAGACCTCGGTCTTGCGGGTGCCGACGAAGACGGCGACTCCCTGGCTGCCGACGGCCATGTGCCGTGCATCCGGCACCAGGGCATAGAGGTCGATGCTGAACCCCTCCGGCAGGGTGATGCGCTCCAGCGTCCGACGGATCGCATCGGCGCTGGAGGTGTTCTGGTCGATGACCGTGAACTCGGTGGTCCCGGTGCTCTGGAAGCTGCCGAGCTTTTCCAGGACATCGGCTTCACCGGTATCGGCCTGCTGGGCGTGGGCGTGAGTGAACATGAGGGTGCCGGAGGCCAGGCCGGCGACAAGAAGTTTATTATACATTATAATCTCCTGTTATGCCGATGACTCAGTGACCGGCAAGAACTGAGTTAAGTCACCCCCTTGACAGCCGTCAAGTTGTTCAAACAGGCCCGATGCAGATTCACAGCGTGGCAAGCCAGGATCGCGCCCTCAGCGCCCGAGCGTGCCGCCGCCCCGTCGCCGTGCCAGCCAACGGCGCTTGTCCGCCGCCGACAGTCGCTTGATCTCGGCCTCCAGCCGCAGCGCCTCGCCCCGGCTGCCCACCGCCTCGTGGTAGACCAGCACCAGCGGCCCCTTGCCGCGCAACGCCTTGGCCCCACGCCCGTCGCGATGCTGCGCCAGGCGCCGGGCCACGTCGGTGGTGATGCCGGTATAGAGGGCACCGCCGGCGGTCTCGATCAGGTAGAGATGCCACAGCGGCGGTGACGCGGCATCGTTCACCGAACCTGGGCCAGCTGCTCGCGGAAGTCGCGGATCACGCTGTCGTAGCGGTGCGGGTCGGACGCATTGCCGGCCTTGAACACCGCCGAACCGGCCACGAAGGTATCGGCCCCGGCCCGGGCGATCTCGGCGACGTTGTCCACCTTGACGCCCCCGTCGATCTCCAGGCGGATATCGAGCCCCGAGGCGTCGATACGGTGTCGAGCCGAGCACAGCTTGTCCAGGGTGCCGGGCAGGAACGACTGGCCGCCGAAACCGGGATTGACGCTCATCAGCAGGATCATGTCGACCTTGTCCATCACATGGTCGAGGAATGACAGGGGCGTGGCCGGGTTGAACACCAGCCCCGCCTTGCAGCCGCCGTCGCGGATCAGCTGCAGCGAGCGGTCGATGTGATCCGAGGCCTCCGGGTGGAAGGTGATATAGGTGGCCCCGGCGTCGATGAAGTCCCCGATCAGGCGGTCCACGGGCTTGACCATCAGGTGCGCGTCGATGGGCGCCGTCACGCCGTGCTTCCTCAGTGCCTCGCAGACCATGGGCCCGATGGTCAGGTTGGGCACGTAATGGTTGTCCATCACGTCGAAGTGGACGATGTCGGCGCCGGAAGCCAGCACATTGTCCACCTCCTCGCCCAGGCGCGCGAAATCGGCGGAGAGGATCGAGGGGGCGATAAGGAAGTCGCGGGTCGCGTCGGTCATGGAAGTGTCCAGGCGGTTGCTCCAGGAAGGCTGCATTCTACCAGAGGCCCGACGGGCCGGCAGGCGCCATGGATACCGCGACCGGGCGGGATGCCACACATTTATTCTACAATCGTATATAAAACACGATTGTAATTCCACAATGCCAGGATTAGTCTGCTCACCATATCCCGAGTTCCCGGAGTGAACCGCATGCCCCTGCTCACCCTGTTCCACCGCGGCGCCGTGGGCGCCACCCTGACCATCGCCCTGGGCGCCGGCCTGGCCGGCCCCACCGCGGCGGCCGAGCGCGAGCTGCTCAACTCCTCCTACGACATCGCCCGTGAACTGTTCTCCGCCGTCAACCCCGAGTTCATCGCGCACTGGCAGGCCGAACAGGGCGAGGCGGTGACCGTCAGCCAGTCCCATGGCGGCTCCTCCGCCCAGGCCCGCGCCATCATGCAGGGCCTGCGCGCCGACGTGGTGACCTTCAACCAGGTCAGCGACGTCCAGGTGCTGGCCGAGGCCGGCCTGGTAGCCGAGGACTGGCAGGCCCAGTTCGACAACAACGCCTCCCCCTACTACTCCACCACCGCCTTCCTGGTGCGTGAAGGCAACCCCAAGGGCATCGAGAGCTGGGACGACCTGGCCCGCGAGGACGTGAGCATCGTCTTTCCCAACCCCAAGACCTCCGGCAACGGCCGCTACACCTACCTGGCCGCCTGGGGCTTCGCCGAGCAGCAGTTCGACGGCGACGAGGCGCAGGTCCACGACTTCATGCGCACCCTCCTGCGCAACGTGGCAGTGTTCGACACCGGCGGTCGCGGCGCCACCACCAGCTTCATCGAACGCGGCCTGGGCGACGTGCTGATCAGCTTCGAGTCCGAGGTCAACAATATCCGCGGCGAGTACGGCGAGGATGACTTCGAGGTGATCGTGCCGCCGGTGAGCATCCTGGCCGAGTTCCCGGTCGCCGTGGTCGAGCCCAACGCCGAGCGCAACGGCAACCTCGACCTGGCCCGCGGCTACCTGGACTACCTCTACACCGAAGAGGCCCAGCGCCAGCTCGCCGGCTTCAACTACCGCGTGCATCACGAGGCGGTGGTCGAGGAGTTCGCCGACGCCTTCCCCGAGACCGAGCTGCTGCGCGTCGAGGAGGTCTTCGGCGGCTGGGAGCAGGCCATGGAGACCCACTTCGCCGGCGGCGCCCTGCTCGACCAGCTGCAGCGGCGCTGAGCCACCGGAGACGAGCCACGCCCATGAGCACCCGCGCCCTTCCCTTCGCGTTCGGCCGCACCCCCAGACGGGTGCTGCCGGGCTTCGGCCTGTCGCTGGGCGTGAGCCTGCTGTTCGTGTCGCTGGTACTGCTGCTGCCGATGACCGGGCTGTTCGGCCAGCTGGCCGATCTCAGCCTGGCCGAGTACTGGGCGATCATCAGCGACGGCCGCGTGGTGGCCAGCTACACCGTGACCATCGGCGCCGCCGCGGTGGCGGCGCTGGTCAACGCCGCCTTCGGCCTCCTCCTGGCCTGGGTGCTGGTGCGCTACGCGTTTCCCGGCAAGCGCCTGCTCGACGCCCTGATGGACCTGCCCTTCGCCCTGCCCACGGCGGTGGCCGGCATCACCCTGGCCACCCTCTACTCGAGCAACGGCTGGATGGGCCGGCTGCTCGAGCCGCTGGGCCTGCAGGTGGCCTACACCTGGGCAGGCATCGCCCTGGCCATGGCCTTCACCAGCATTCCCTTCGTGGTGCGCACCGTGCAACCGGTACTCGAGGACCTGCCCCACGAGGTGGACGAGGCGGCGATGACACTGGGTGCCGGTGACGGCGTGGCCTTCCGGCGGGTGATCCTGCCGCACCTGTGGCCGGCGCTGGTGACCGGCACCGGCCTGGCCTTCGTGCGCTCCCTGGGCGAGTTCGGGGCGATCATCTTCATCGCCGGCAACATGCCCTTCGAGACCGAGATCACCGCGCTGATGATCTTCGTCAGGCTGCAGGAGTACGACTACGCCGGCGCCTCGGCCATCGCCTCGGTGGTGCTGTTCGTGTCGCTGGCGCTGCTGCTGGCGATCAACATCTGGCAGGGGCGCTTCGCCAGGCGCCTGCATGGAGGGCGCGGCTGATGCAACGTATCGGTGATGCCCCGGCGGTACGCCGGACCCTGATCCTCGCCGCCGTGTCACTGGCGGCGCTGTTCCTGCTGCTGCCCCTGGTGGCGATCTTCGCCCAGGCCTTCGCCCAGGGCGTCGGCGTCTTCTGGAGCAACGTCAGCGACCGCTACACCCTGGCGGCGATCGGCCTGACGCTGTTCATCACCGTGCTGACCATTCCGGTCTGCCTGGTGTTCGGGGTAGCGCTGGCCTGGCTGGTGACCCGCTTCAGCTTCCCCGGCCGTCGCCTGCTGCAGACCCTGATCGACATCCCCTTCGCCGTCTCGCCGGTGGTGGCGGGCCTGATCTACCTGCTGCTCTACGGCCGCAACGGCTGGATCGGCGGCTGGCTGGACACCCATGACATCCAGCTGATGTTCGCCTGGCCGGGCATCCTGATGGTGACCATCTTCGTCACCTGTCCCTTCGTGGCCCGGGAGCTGATCCCGCTGATGCAGGCTCAGGGCTCCCGCGACGAGGAGGCCGCCGTGACGCTGGGCGCCTCCGGGTGGACGCTGTTCCGCCGCGTGACCCTGCCCAACATCCGCTGGGCGCTGCTCTACGGGGTGATACTGACCAATGCCCGCGCGGTGGGCGAGTTCGGCGCGGTGTCGGTGGTCTCCGGCGCCATCCGCGGCCAGACCAACACCCTGCCGCTGCACCTGGAACAGCTGTACCAGGACTACAACACCGTGGGCGCCTTCGCCAGCGCCGCCCTGCTGGCCCTGATCGCCCTGTTGACGCTGGCCGCCAAGGCCGGCCTGGAATGGCGCGTCGCGCGCCAGGAGGCTCACGCATGAGCATTCGCCTGCACAACATCGGCAAGCACTTCGGCGCCGGGCGCCAGCGCACCCGGGCCCTGGAACCGGTGAACCTCGACATCCACGACGGTGAGCTGGTCGGCCTGCTCGGCCCTTCGGGCTCCGGCAAGACCACCCTGCTGCGCATCATCGCCGGACTCGAGAGCGCGGACCCGGATGCCGGGGCGCGCATCCTCTTCGGCGACCGCGACGTCACCGGCCTGCACGTGCGCGACCGACGCATCGGCTTCGTCTTCCAGCACTATGCACTGTTTCGCCACATGACGGTGTTCGACAACGTCGCCTTCGGCCTGACAGTGATGCCGCGCAGGAGCCGCCCCACCACCGGCGAGATCCGCGCCCGGGTCCACCGCCTGCTGGAAATGGTCCAGCTCGAGCGGCTGGCCAACCGCTATCCGGCCCAGCTCTCCGGCGGCCAGCAGCAGCGGGTCTCGCTGGCCCGCGCCCTGGCGCTGCGTCCCGACGTCCTGCTTCTCGACGAGCCCTTCGGCGCCCTGGACGCCAAGGTGCGCCAGGAGCTGCGCCGCTGGCTGCGCCACCTCCACGACGAACTGGGCTTCACCAGCGTCTTCGTCACCCACGATCAGGAGGAGGCCCTGGAGCTCTCCGACCGGGTGGCGGTGATGAGCAACGGCCGCATCGAGCAGATCGACACGCCCGACGACCTCTACCGGGCGCCGGCCAACCGCTTCGTCTTCGAGTTCCTCGGCGATGTGAACCACCTGGAGGGCGAGGTGCGCGACGGCATCCTCACCTGTGGCGAGGCGCACCTCTCGGTGGAGCTGCCGGACGGCCCGGAGGAGCTGCTGCTGCGCCCCCACGAGGTCATGCTGGTGGAGACCCCGACGGCCGAGGCCAGGCTGCCGGTCACCGTCACCGCCATCTCGCCGGTGGGCGCCGAGGTGAGGGTGGAGCTCGCCGCGGACTGGCTGGGCGAGCCATGGCTCGCCACGGTTCGTCACACCGACTACGAGCACCTCGACCTGCACCGCGGCCAGCGGCTCTACGCCGTGCCGCGGCGCTGGCATCGCTTCCCCGCGGCATCGGGCACCCACCGGACGAGAGCCGCTCAAGAGGTATCGTGAGGCCTCGGGATCGGCCATCCGTGGCGAATCACGCGAGGGCCGCCGACGGGGGGTTCACGCGGAGCCCTGCTGACGCGTCCAGCGCATCAACGTCTCCCGCTCGCCCGTCCGCGGATCCTCGCGCTCACCGCAGGCCTGGAAGCCCAGCCGAAGGTAGAAGGAGACGGCGCGTACGTTGCGCGAGTAGACACGCAGGGTAATGGAAGCGTGGTGCTCCATGGCATGGGCCATCAGCCGGGTACCGTGACCGTAGCTCTGCACCCCGGGGTCGACGAACAGGGCCTCGAGGTGGTCGCCATCGAGGGCAGCGAAGCCGATCACCCGGTCGCCCACATCCAGCACGTGGACCTCGGCGCTGGGCAGGTAGTCGCGGGCCATCTCCTCGGCCCGCGCCTCCCAGAACTCGGCAGGGATGAAATCATGGGCCTGGCACGAGGCTCGCAGCCAGATGTCGACGAGGAGCGGCAGGTCCTCAGGCGTCGCGGGTCGTATCATGGTAGCCATCCATTGGTCGATCCCGACAGTGTAACCGCTCCACGGCGCCCCTGGCTCGCCTTGCCGTCATGACGCCTGCGGCAGAGAGGCGATATACTCGCCTCGAACTTTGATCCATCGGGAGCCTCCGGATGCACCGTCGCCACCTTCTTCGTCTCTCCGCCGCGCTGTTCACCGGCCTCTGGCTGGCCGGCTGTGCCAGTCCCCACTACCTGCAGCTCGACCCGAAGCGCACCGCCGAGGTCCCGCGGACCGGCAGCGGCCAGCCGATCACCGTGGTGGCAATGGATGGCCGTGACAGCGAGGTGATCGGCACCCGCGGCGGCAGCGCCATGTCGACGGCCACCATCACCGTCAACGCCCACGAGTTGATGCCGCGGCTCCAGGCCGAGGCCGAGAGGGCGGTACGCGAGATGGGGTTCTCGCCCACCACCGAGCAGGCCGAGGGCCGCCCCCGCCTGACCCTGACGCTGGAGCATCTCGGCTACGAGCGTGGCGAGAGCCGACCGGTGATCGGCGAGGCACGGCTGGAGGCGGTATTCGTCGCCGAGGCAGTCAATGGCGGCAACACCTACACCGGCACCTACACCTCGCGGCGCACCCAGAGCTTTGCCGTGCGCCCCGACCGCGACACCAACACCCGCATGGTCAACGACCTGCTCTCCGACGGCCTGGACCGCGCCTTCCGCGATCCGGAGCTGGGCCGACTGCTGGCGAGGTAACCGCCAGGCCTGCCGCGCACGAAGGGGCCACCCCCTGGGGTGGCCCCTTCGCCGTCACCGTGCGATTCCGTTACACGGAGGGCCCTCGTCTCACCAGGGCCCAGGCGCTCTCGCGAAAGCCGCTGCCGGCTTCCGGCTCGCCATCCTCGAGGTGGGTGACCTGGAAGTTGGGGTCGAACAGCTCGCGCACCTCCTCGGCGGTCACGCCGAAGGGCGGACCGCCGTCGTCGCCGGGCGCCCGGACCAGGCTGATCAGCAGCCCGCGAGCACCGGGAGGAATCAGCTGGGCCAGGTGGAAGGCGTAGCGCTGCCGGGTGGCCGGCGGCAGGGCGATCAGGGCGGCGCGGTCGTAGAAGGCACCGATCTCCGCCGCCTGCTCGATATGGAAGTGGAAGAAGTCACCACACCACAGCTCCACGTTGCCCTGCCGGCAGATCTCGAAGTCGCCGTGGCGATAGCGCGATACCTCCCCTGCCCCGGCGGCGACGAACTGCTCGATGGCCTCGGGGGCGAGCTCGATGCCCAGCACCGGGTGGTCGTGCTGTCCCAGCCAGCGCATGTCCAGGCTCTTGCCGCACAGTGGCACCAGCACCTTGGTGCCGGGTGTCACGCCCAGCAGGGGCCAGTGCCGCACCAGCGACGGATGGGGGCGTTCGCGGTGGAAGCCGATGCGCCCCGTCCGCCAGCGATCGAGCCATTCGTTGGCCATCTTCGCTCCTCGCAACCGGTATCAGAACCAGCGGTCGCGCTTCTTGCGGCGACGCGGGAGGTGGGGGATGATCAGCCCGACCAGCAGGCCGCCCCCGGCCACGCCGCCGCCGTACATGAAGTAGCGCAGCAGCAGGTCCTCCTCCTGGGTATCCAGGCGTGCCTGCAGCTGGCGAATCGTCCCGCGCGACTGCTCCGCCTCGGCGTCGAGTTCGCGGTTGCGACTCTCCAGCTCCTCGATGCGCTGCTCGCGTGCCCCCAGGGACTCGGTCATGGAGGCGACACGGCTCTCCCACTCGTCATTGATACCGTCCAGCTCCCCGGTCAGTTCGGCCAGCCGGGATTCCAGCTCCGGCAGGCGCACCTGGGCACTGGGGGTCTCCTGGAGCTCGCTGCTCAGCACCCAGGCGGTGCTGCCGTCGCCGTCTTCCACCCGGGAGTAATCGCCGCTCGTCTCGAGCAGGGTGACGGGCTCGCCGGCGGTGAGGGTGCCGATGATACGGTAACCATCGGTGGGGCCACTGCGTACATAGGTGGTCAGTGAGTCGGAAACCCAATGGGTGTCGTCATCGGCCTCCTGGGCATGCAGCGGCAGGGAGAGAAGCCCCAGCGCCATGCCCATGGTCAAGAACTTGAAGTCGTGTTTCGTCATGCCGTCGTCCTGGCTGTATCTGGCGGGATCTGTTCCACCGCGACCCGTGGCCGCCACCGGCTTCCTCCCGGCGACGGCCCGATGAGACCCGGCCGGCCCCTGAGGGAGCCGGCTTAACGTTTTCCACAGCACCTGTGGACAAGTACCGGGAAAACCGCTGGAAAGCCTGCGCCGGGGGCGGTCCTGCCCGACCTCGCCCGGCCTGGTCAATCCGTGAGCAGGGTTCAGCGATCGCCCCTGGGCGGCGGGGCGAAGGGCCGCGGGAACTCCGCCACTCGGCCCTCGCTCTTCACCGCTCTCGGCGGCCCCTCCCGCTCCACCTCGTCGATGCGCACGATGGCGTTCAACGGCAGGTAGCTGCGACTCACGTCCTCGAAGGTACGCCGCAGCTTCTCGGTGGAAGGGTCCACGACCAGCTTCGAGGCATCCTCGAAGACGAACGCCTCGACCTCGATGAAGCCCCAGAGCTCGCTCTGGAAGATCTCGCGGACGTAGAGCTCCCAGACCTCGCCCTGCTGGTGGAATACCACTCGATAGATCGGCTTGGCCGCCATGATGGTGCCTGTTCCTCGACTGTCATCCTGAATGGAACGCTTGCGCGTCACGCCCTGTCGCGAGGCGACAAGGGTACCACAGTCGGCCACTTCGCACCCGGCGTGCTGGCCCCGCGGAGGGTGCCCGCGTATAATGCGGGGTCATTCGAAGGGCCGCACCTGGCCACATCCTCGCGAGGACCTCGCGACCCTCATTCATCTTCATCGGTGACAGACGTCGGGCGCCTGGCGCCACGACCCTATTCTTATGGCGAAGAAACTCTTCATCAAGACGCACGGCTGCCAGATGAACGAGTACGACTCCGCGCGCATGGCGGATCTGCTCGGCGAATCCCACCAGCTGGAGATCACCGACGACGAGCGTGAAGCCGACGTCATCCTGCTCAACACCTGCTCGATCCGCGAGAAGGCCCAGGAGAAGGTGTTCCACCAGCTCGGTCGCTGGAAGAAGCTCAAGGAGGCCAATCCCGACCTGGTGATCGGCGTGGGCGGCTGCGTCGCCAGCCAGGAGGGCGAGGCCCTGCGCAAGCGCGCCCCCTACGTGGACATGGTGTTCGGCCCCCAGACCCTGCACCGGGTGCCATCCATGCTCGACGCGCGTCGTGACGACCAGATCTCGGTGGTCGACGTCACCTTCCCGGAGATCGAGAAGTTCGACCACCTGCCCAAGCCGAGCTCCGACGGCGCCACCGCCTTCGTCTCGGTGATGGAGGGCTGCTCCAAGTACTGCACCTTCTGCGTGGTGCCCTACACCCGCGGCGAGGAGGTCTCGCGCCCCTTCGAGGCGGTGATGGACGAGGTGATCCACCTGGCCGACCAGGGCGTGCGCGAGATCAACCTGCTGGGCCAGAACGTCAACGCCTACCGCGGCGAGAACCGGCTCGGCGACGAGATCGACCTGGCCGAGCTGATCGCCTGCGTCGCCGCGGTGGAGGGCATCGACCGCGTGCGTTTCACCACCTCGCACCCGGTGGAGTTCTCCGACAGCCTGATCGAGGCCTTCGGGGAGATTCCCGAGCTGGTCAGCCACCTGCACCTCCCGGTGCAGGCCGGCTCCGATCGCATCCTGGCGGCGATGAAGCGCGGCCACACCGTCGAGGCGTACATCGAGAAGATGGAGCGCATCCGTGCGCTGCGCCCCGACATCAGCTTCTCCTCGGACTTCATCGTGGGCTTCCCCGGCGAGACCGCGGAGGACTTCGAGGCGACCATGGACCTGATCCACCGCATCGGCTTCGACCACTCCTTCAGCTTCGTCTACTCGGCGCGCCCCGGCACCCCGGCGGCGAGCCTCGACGACGACACCCCGGAGAGCGTCAAGAAGCAGCGCCTGGCGATCCTCCAGGAGCGCATCAACCAGCAGGCGATGCAGATCAGCCGCCGCATGGTGGGATCCACCCAGCGCATCTTGGTAACCGGCTTCTCGCCGAAGGACCCGGGGCAGCTCTCCGGGCGCACCGAGAACAACCGGGTCGTCAACTTCCGCGCCGCCAACCCCATGGAGCTGATCGGCTTCTTCGTCGACGTGGAGATCACCGAGGCGCTGCCCAACTCCCTGCGCGGCGAGCTCGCCTCGCCGGAAGTCTACTGACCCTGATCGAGCGCCGCAGGGAAGCGGTAGCGCCCGGAGAGGGGGTCACAGCGCCTCCTCGACGGTCCGGCACCCCGGGGCCTGTCGACGCACCAGCCCCGAGCAGTCTATCTGCGGCCCTTGCATTGCCCCGGCGACCGCCGGGGCAGTAAGCTGAGGCCACATACACAACGCACGGATTCCCCTGCCTTGAGCCAGCCAGCCACCCAGGCCAACCGCATCATCACTCTCAATCTCGAGCCCAATGACCCGCGCCGCCTGGCCAACCTCTGCGGCCAGCGCGACGAGCACCTCAAGCTGGTCGAGTCCCGGCTGGGCATCACCCTGCGCAACCGCGGCAACATCTTCCAGCTGGCCGGCCCCAGCCATCGCGTCAAGGCCGCCGCCAACGTGCTCGAACACCTCTACCGGGAAACCGAGGGCAGCGACCTGACCCCAGATACCGTGCACCTCTTCCTGCAGGAATCCGGCCTCGAGGCCCTGGACGAGGAGGAAGGTCCCGAGCAGGAGGGCGAGGTGCTGCTGCGTACCCCGCGGACGCTGATCAAGCCCCGCGGGTTCAACCAGCAGGGGTATGTCCAGAGCATCCGCGCCCACGACATCAATTTCGGCATCGGACCGGCCGGCACCGGCAAGACCTACCTGGCCGTGGCCGCGGCGGTGGAGGCCCTCAACCAGCAGGAAGTGCGCCGCATCCTGCTGGTGCGCCCGGCGGTGGAGGCCGGGGAGAAGCTCGGCTTCCTGCCCGGCGACCTGGCCCAGAAGATCGATCCCTACCTGCGCCCGCTCTACGACGCCCTCTACGAGATGATCGGCTTCGAGCAGGTGGCCAAGCTGATCGAGCGCCAGGTGATCGAGATCGCCCCGCTGGCCTACATGCGCGGGCGCACCCTCAACAACGCCTTCATCATCCTCGACGAGAGCCAGAACACCACCCGCGAGCAGATGAAGATGTTCCTCACGCGTATCGGCTTCGGCTCCACCGCGGTGATCACCGGCGACGTCACCCAGGTGGACCTGCCCCGTGGCCAGAGCTCGGGGCTGATCCAGGTCCTCGACGTGCTCAAGGGAACCCCGGGCATCGGCGTCACCCACTTCGCCGCCAAGGACGTGGTGCGGCATCCCCTGGTGCAGCGCATCATCGAGGCCTACGACCACTTCGAGGCAGAACAGGAAGCCTCCGAGCGCGCCCAGCGCGAGGAGCGCGAGACCCTGCGACAGGAGCGGCTGGAGCGCGCCAGGCAGGACAGGCTGCGCCATGGCGACCAGGGCAACGGCGAGCCTGCCGACTCATGAACAGGCCGCTCATCGACCGCCAGGTCGCCATCGAGGCCGAAGGCCTGCCGGACCCGGACGAGCTCGAGGCCTGGGTGGCCGCGGTGCTGGCGCGCCATGACGTCGACCCCGGGTCGGAGCTGACCGTGCGCCTGGTCGACGAGGCGGAGAGCCGGTCCCTGAACCGCGACTACCGCGGGCGCGACCGGCCCACCAATGTGCTCTCCTTCCCCTTCGAGAGCCCGCCCGGCATCGAGCTTGGGCTGCTCGGCGACCTGGTGATCTGCCACCCGGTGGTGGTTCGCGAGGCCCGGGAGCAGGACAAGTCGCTGGGCGCTCACTACGCTCATATGGTGGTGCACGGCACCCTGCACCTGCTCGGATACGACCATCTCGAGGATGACGAGGCCGAGGCCATGGAGGCACTGGAACGCGAGATCCTCGCCGGCCTGGGCATCAGCGACCCCTATCGAGCCGACACCTGCGACGGCCCCACCTCTGCGGGCCCCGATACCGAGGACAAGAGAACCGACGCATGAGCGAAGACCGATCGACCAGCCAGGGTGGCAAGTCCTGGCTCGAGAAGTTGTTCAGCGCCCTTTCCAGCGACAGCGAAGAACCCAGTTCGCGAGACGAGCTGCTCGAGTTCCTGCGCCAGGCGGCCAGCCGACTCAAGCTCGAGCAGGACGCCATGATGATCATCGAGGGCGCCCTGCAGATCAGCGACCAGCAAGTACGCGAAGTGCTCATCCCCCGCTCCCAGGTCACCGCCATCGCCCTCGACCAGCCCCTGGAGGAGTACCTGCCGGTGATCCTCGAGACCGGCCACTCCCGCTACCCGGTGATCGGCGAGAACCTCGACGAGGTCAAGGGCATCCTGCTGGCCAAGGACCTGCTGCCGCTGCTGCGCCAGGGCAAGGAGAACGGGCTGCCGTTCCGGCTCGAGGAGGTGGTGCGCCCCGCCATGTTCGTGCCGGAATCGAAGCGTCTCAACAGCCTGCTCAAGGAGTTCCGCGACACCCACAACCACATGGCGGTCGTGGTGGACGAGTACGGCGGGACCGCCGGGATCGTCACCATCGAGGACATCCTCGAACAGATCGTCGGCGACATCGAGGACGAGCACGACATCGAGGAGGAGGAGGACATCCGCGAGCTCGGCGACGGCCGCTACGCCATCCGCGCCCTGACTCCCATTGAGGAGTTCAACGAGCGCTTCCGTACCCGTTTCCCGGACGACGAGTTCGACACCCTGGGCGGCCTGGTGATGCAGCGCTTCGGCCACCTGCCACGACGCGGTGAACATGCCGAGCTCGGGGGGTGGCGCTTCACGGTACTCAATGCCGACAATCGCCGTATCCGCCTGCTCGAAGCCCACCCCTGCGACGAGCCGGCCAACGACTGACCCGAGCGTTCCCCCCCAAGGATGGCCACGATGCACGAGCTGCGCTTCTCCCCGGCACTGGGTTGCCTGCTGGCCCTGGCCGCAGGCGTCCTCACCACCCTGACCGCCTCTCCCTTCGAGCTCTGGTGGCTGGCCCCGGTGGCGGCCGGGCTGATGTATGCCGGCCTGCCTGCCCTGACGCCCGCCCAGGCCGCCCTGCGCGGCTGGTGCTATGGGGTCGGCCTGTTCGGCTCGGGGGCGTCCTGGGTCTACGTGTCGATCCATGACTACGGCTACACGGGCGTCCCCCTGGCGCTCTTCCTCACCGGCATGTTCGTGGTCAGCCTGGCCCTGTTCTTCGCCCTCACCCTGTGGCTCTACCGCCGCCTCTGCGGGCCTCGCCTGGCCGCCCTCACCTTCGCCGGGGCCTGGGTGCTGGGCGAGTGGCTGCGCACCTGGCTGTTCACCGGCTTTCCCTGGCTGCTGCTGGGCAGCGCCCACGTGGACTCGCCGCTCGCCCCCTGGGCGCCGGTAGTCGGGGTCTACGGCCTGTCGCTGATCACCGCCCTGACCGGCAGCCTGGGCATCGAGTTCCTGCGCCGTCGCTGGTGGGCACTGGCGCCCATCGCCACCCTCTGGCTCATTCCCCTGACGCTGCCCACCCAGTGGACCCAGCCCGCCGGCGAGCCGCTGCGGGTCGCGCTGCTCCAGGGCAACCTTCCCCAGCTGATCAAGTGGACCCCGGAGGGGCAGCGCGTCGCGGCCAACACCTACAGCGAGCTGACCCGCGCCCAGCCCGACGACCTCGACCTGATCGTCTGGCCCGAGGCCGCCCTGCCGATGTTCGAGGAGGAGGCCCGGCCGATCCTGGAACGCGTCCAGTCCAACCTGTCACCCGACACCGCCCTGCTCACCGGCATCCTGCAGCGCGACGGCCAGGGCCTCTACTTCAACAGCGTGATCGGGCTGGGCGACGTGGAGGGCGAGTACCGCAAGGAGCACCTGGTGCCCTTCGGCGAGTACCTGCCGCTGGAGAACCTGCTGCGCGGCACCATCGCCTTCTTCGACCTGCCCATGCCGGCCATGACGCCCGGCCCGGCCCGGCAGGCACCGATCCTGGCGGCAGGCACCACCATCGGCAACGCCATCTGCTACGAGATCATCTACGCCGACCTGGTGGCCGAGCGGGCCAGGGAGAGCGAACTGCTGCTGACGGTCTCCAACGACACCTGGTTCGGACGCTCCATAGGCCCGTTGCAGCACCTGCAGATGGCCCGGCTGCGCGCCCTGGAGAACGGCCGCTATGTGGCCCGCGCCACCAGCAACGGGGTGACCGTGATCATCGACCCTCGAGGCAGGGTCACTGCCAGGGCGCCGCAGTTCGAGACCACCAGCATCACCGGCGAGGTGGTGCCCATGAGCGGGCTGACGCCCTTCACCCGCACCGGCAGCTGGCCGGTCTGGCTGCTCGCCGCCCTGCTGGTGATTCCGGGGGTCCAGCTGCACCGTAAGCCGTAAGCTGGAAGCTGGAAGCTGGAAGCTGACAGACAAAACCCCACCAACCTTGCAGTCGTGGGGTTTCTCTTCAAGCTTCCAGCCGCGAAGCGGCGCGCTTACAGCTTCAAGCTCAAGGCTTCACGCTTCCGGCGACGCCGGGGTCTCGCCCAGCACCTCGGGGATGGTCATCTTCACGTAGCGCCCCGGGGCGGGCTCGAGGATATCCAGCTCGCCCTCGCCGGGCCGGCGTGCCGGCACCATCTTCTCGGGATCGGCGTAGCCGTTCCCGGTGATCCACGCCTGCCAGTGGGGCCACCAGGAACCCTCGTGCTGCTTGGCCCCCTCGAGCCACTGTTCCGGGGTCTCGGGCAGCGCATCGTTGGTCCAGTAGCCGTACTTGTTGCGGCTCGGCGGATTGACGATCCCGGCGATGTGGCCCGAGCCGCCCAGCACGAAGGTCACATCGCCCTTGGGCAGCAGGGCGCCGTAGTAGGTGCTGTTCCACTTGGCGATATGGTCGTCACGGGTGGAGATGAAGTAGCTCGGCGTGGAAACCTTGCGCAGGTCGATCTTCACCCCGTCGAGCTCGATGCCGCCGGGCTCCACCAGCCGATTCTCCAGGTACATGTGGCGCAAGTACCAGGCGTGGGTGCCCGCCGGCAGGTTGGTGCCGTCGGTGTTCCAGTAGAGCAGGTCGAAGGGGGCCGGCTTGTCGCCCTTCAGGTAGTTGCTGATGTAGAAGGACCAGAAGAGGTCGTTCTCGCGCAGCAGGTTGAAGGAGTACGCCATCACGCGTCCGTCGAGATAGCCGTCACGCTCGAGCTTGGCCTCGATGCCCTGGAGCACCGGCTCGCTGAGGAAGACACCGATCTCGCCGGGATCGCGGAAGTCCTGCAGGGTGGCCATGTAGGTCACCGACTTCACCTTGCGCCCGCGCCGCGTGCTGGTGAGGTAGGCCACGGTGGAGGCGGCCAGGGTGCCGCCGATGCAGTAGCTGAGCAGGTTCACCGACTTCTCGCCGGTGGCCTGCTCGATGGCCCCCATGGCGGCGATGGGCCCCATCTGCATGTAGTCGGCCCAGGTCAGGTCGCGCTGCTCCGGGCCCGGATTGCGCCACGAGACCAGGAAGACGGTGTGTCCCTGTTCCACCAGCCACTTGACCAGGGAATTGTCCTGACGCAGGTCGAGGATGTAGTACTTGTTGATCCAGGGCGGCACCATCAGCAGCGGGGTCTTGAAGACCTGTTCGGTGGCGGGGCTGTACTGGATCAGCTGGATCAGCTCGTTCTCGTAGACCACCGCACCCGGGGTGACGGCGATGTTGTCGCCGATCTCGAAGGCGTTGCGGTCGGTCATGGTGACGTTGAGCCCCTCGGCGGAATTGGCCAGGTCCTCGCGCAGCCGGGCCAGGCCGTCGAGCAGGTTCTGGCCGCGGGTCTCCAGGGTCCGGCGCATCACCTCGGGGTTGGTGGTGACGAAGTTGGTGGGCGCCATGGCGTTGACCATCTGGCGGGCATAGAAGGCCAGGTTGCGCTGCTGCCCGGCATCGAGGCCGTCGAGGTTCTCCACCAGCTCCTCGACCATCCGCGAGAAGAGCAGGTACTGCTGCATGATCGCCAGGTAGCGGGGGTCATTGGTCCAGGCCTCGTCGTTGAAGCGACGATCGCCCTTCGCCGGGGTGACCAGCGGCTCCACCGCTTCGCCGGCCAGGGCCCGCACGCCCTGCTGCCACAGCTGGAACTGGTCCTGGAGGAGACGCGACTGGGTCTGCCACAGCAGGGAGGGATCGCGCATCAGCGACTCGGCTCCCGCGCGGAAGCTCTCGCGCATGTCCTCATAGACGGAGTCGGCGGCGTCGCTGGGCACCATGCGCTCCATCATGTCCTCCATCAAGGCCCGATACTCCTCGCCGATCTCCCTGAGCTGGGCGTTCCATGCCTCGAGCTCGGCCTGTGACGGTGCGTGCACCCCTGGCTGCATTGACCCCTCCTGACTTCCTGCCGACTGATTGCCATCAATGTATGAAAGGCCGCTCCCCGACACCCGCGATGCGGGGTGCCGGGAAGCCGCCATCGGTGTGGCCAGGCTCGGTCACACCATCTCGGTGCCGTTCCGCTCAGCTCTTGCTGCCGCGGGAAGACTGGCTGGTGGCCTTGGCCGGAGCGGACTTGTCGCTGCCGCCGGTCTTCTCCGCCTTGTCGGTCGTCCCGGTCTGCTCGGCGACGAGCTGCTCGAGCTGCTGCTTGAACTCCAGGCTCATCTCGCTCATGGCCCGGGCGTCCTCCAGCATCTGCCGGGAGAGCTCGTTCATCATCTCGGCCTGGCGCGTGCCGAAGTCGCGCATGCTCTCGGCATCGCTGACGTCGCCGGCACTGCGCATGCGCTCGGTTCCCATCTGGCTGTAGCGCTTCATCGACTCCAGCTGGTACTGGGTCATCTTCTCCATGTTGTCGAGCATCAGGGAGTTGATCCTGCGCATCGGCTCGAAGAACTGGCGGGTCTGCTCGTTGAAGGCGTCGGTCATCTTGTCAGACATGGCGGCTACTCCTTGCGGGATCTGGATGGGCGGCAGGGCCACCCTTCATGCTGCACTGCACCAAAGAGTAGTCTGCCGGAGGCGGGGTTGCAACAGGATCCAGGACGCCCGGCGCAGATGATCAACCATCCCGCCTGGTGCGGGATCGGGCGCTGGCGGCAGCCTTGCGCCCCCCGGAGGATGGTGACGGGTCATCCTGCCCGGCGGCCTCGCCATCGCCCTGGCCACCCTGCTGGGCCGAGCCGGCCCCCGCCTTGCGCAGCATGTCGAGCATCATCTGCTGGTAGGTGCCGAAGCTCGCCAACCCCTGGGAAAGCCCCTGGGGCAAGCCGGACTGCTGGAGGAAAGGCTGCATCAGGCTCATGGGATCGTAGCCCTCCACCCCGGATTCCATCTGCTTCTGGATCCGGTTCAGCAGGTCCTTCTGGAAGGCCTCGACATCCGGCAGGCCCAGTGCCTGGCGGAACTCCTCGGGGGTCAGGTCGAACTCGACGTTGATCTTCATGGCAGTACTCTTGGTCATCGTGACTGAAGTGTAGCAGCCATGGCCGAGGCCGCGGCTCAACGCAGCCGCGGCGTCTCCACGCTGACCTCCGCGTTCTGGCCACGGTGGCGCAGCAGGTGGTCCATCAGGGTCAGTGCCATCATCGCCTCGGCGATGGGCGTGGCGCGGATGCCCACGCAGGGGTCATGGCGGCCCTTGGTGACCACCTCGACGGCATTGCCATGGACATCGATGCTGCGCCCCGGAATGGTGATGCTGGAAGTCGGCTTGAGCGCCAGGTGAGCGACGATCGCCTGGCCACTGGAGATGCCGCCGAGCACCCCGCCGGCGTGGTTGGAGAGGAAGCCCTCGGGGGTCATCTCGTCGCGGTGCTCGCTGCCGCGGCTGGCCACGGCGGCGAAGCCGTCGCCGATCTCCACGCCCTTGACGGCGTTGATGCTCATCAGGCCGTGGGCCAGTTCGGCGTCGAGGCGGTCGAACACCGGCTCGCCCAGCCCCGGCGGCACGCCCTCGGCGACCACGGTGATCCGTGCCCCCACCGAGTCCTGGTCGCGGCGCAGCTGGTCCATGTAGGCCTCCAGCTCGGGCACGCGGTCCGGGTCGGGACAGAAGAAGGGATTGTCGCCCACCGCCTCCCACTGCTTGAAGTCGATGGCGATGGGACCGAGCTGGCTCATGTAGCCACGCACCCGGATGCCCTGGGTCGCCAGGTACCGCTTGGCGATGGCCCCGGCCGCCACCCGCATGGCGGTCTCCCTGGCACTGGAGCGCCCCCCGCCGCGGTAGTCGCGGATGCCGTACTTGTGGTGGTAGCTGTAGTCGGCGTGGGCCGGGCGAAACTGGTCCTTGATCTTCGAGTAGTCCCTGGAGCGCTGGTCGGTGTTCTCGATCAGCAGGCCGATGGGCGTGCCGGTGGTCACTCCCTCGAAGACGCCGGAGAGGATCCGCACCCGGTCGGGTTCGCGCCGCTGGGTGGTGTGGCGGGAACTGCCGGGACGACGGCGATCCAGGTCGCGCTGCAGGTCCTCCTCGGTGAGCGGCAGGCCCGGCGGGCAGCCGTCGACGATAGCCCCCAGCGCCGGGCCGTGGCTCTCGCCGAAGGTGGTGACGGTGAACAGCTTGCCGAAGGTATTGCCGGACATGGGCGCTCCTCCTCGAAGGGTCGTGGATCAGGCGAAGGACGCCGCATGGGCGTCGAGTTCATCGGCGGTCAGGGCGAAGACCCCCTGGCCGCCGCGCTCGAATTCGAGCCACAGGAAGGGTACCTCCGGGAAGGCCGCCTCCAGGTGGCGGTCGGAGTTGCCGACCTCGACGATCAGCACGCCGTCGTCGCTCAGGTGGTCACGGGCCTGGCGCAGGATGCGTCGCACGATATCCAGGCCATCGCTCCCCGCGCCCAGCGCCAGTGACGGCTCATGACGGAACTCGGCGGGCATGGTGACCAGGTCGCGGGCATCCACGTAGGGCGGGTTGGAGACGATCAGGTCATAGCGCCGGCCGACGAGTCCCTCGAAGAGGTCGGACTCGACCGCCCTGACCCGCTCGCCGACATCGTGGCGGGTGATGTTGGCCCGCGCCACGGCCAGGGCCTCGGGGCTGATGTCGGCGAGGTCCACCTCGCAGGTGGGCAGGTGCAGTGCCGTGGCGATGCCGATGCAGCCCGAGCCGGTGCACAGGTCGAGCACCCGGGCCGGCGGCAGCGCGGGGAACCAGGCGGCAAAGCCGTGCTCGACCAGCTCGGCGATGGGTGAGCGCGGAATCAGCACCCGCTCGTCCACGCTGAAGGGAAAACCGGCGAAGAAGGCCTCGCCCAGCAGGTAGGGCAGCGGGCGACGGGTTTCGATGCGGGCCCGCACCAGCGACACGATACGCGCACGCTCCATGGGCAGCAGCCGCGCATCGAGCACCGCCGGGTCGACGTTCCAGGGCAGATGCAGGGCCCCCAGGGTCAGGGCCACCGCCTCGTCCCAGGCAGAGTCGGTGCCATGGCCGTAGAAGAGCCCGGCCAGATGGAACTCGCTGGCGGCCCAGCGCAGGCAGTCACGCAGGGTGATGAAGCCATCGCGAAGCTCGCTGTCGGAGAGCTGGAGCGTGGAGGTGGAGGCGTCGTTGGAAGCGGCCACGTGACATCCTGTGGTTGACGGTTGCGGGCGGCAAGAGAAGGCCGATTGTACCCGGCCGAGCGGTTCACAGCCACGCTCGACTCGCTATACTGGCGCTTCCCGATCCAGCCCGAGTGCCCAATGAGCCGAAACCGCCACCACCCGGATGACGACGACATCGATGCCTTTCGCCAGGTCCTTCGCGAGGCCGGCGTGCGTCCGATCGAGACCAACCGTGCCGATCCGGGTCGTCGTCGTCGCCCCGACCCTTCCGCCGCCGAGCGCCGAGCAGCGGCGACCGCCGCTCGCGACGATCACGGCACGGGCCGGACATCCGACGGCCGGGTGGAACCGGTGCGCCCCTCGGAGCCGCTCGACTTCGCCCTGCCCGACCTGCCCTGGCGAACCCGCAGCCAGCTCAAGCGGGGCAGGATCGCCTGGGAGGTCGGCCTCGACCTGCACGGTTACACCCTGGAGGAAGCCCGGCGCGAACTGGAGACCTTCCTGCGCGACGCCGCCGCCGAAGGCCGGCGCTGCGTGCTCGTGGTGCACGGCAAGGCCTGGGGCACCACCAGCGATTTCCCGGTGATCAAGAGCCACGTGAACGCCTGGCTCAGGGAGTGGCCCGGGGTGCTGGCCTTCTGCTCGGCCGCCGCGATCGACGGCGGCACCGGGGCGGTCTACGTGCTGCTGCGACGGCGCGGCTGAGGACCACCCTCGGGATCGCCCGCCCCCGGCTCGCCGGGCGGCTTCGGCGACTCCACCACCAGTGCCTCTCTGCTGCCCCATGCCTGCTGCTTGCGGCCCTCGTAGCTGTCGAGCGCCTCCATGGCCAGCCGCTGGCCCAGGCGGATCAGCGATTCGGCACGATGGAACTCGTAGGCGCCGCACACCGTCTTGGGCACCTCGATCAGCACGTCGGGGGGATAGCCGGCTACCTTGTACTTGGCCAGGGCCGCCTGGGTGATGTCGAACGAGGCCAGGATCATGTCCAGCCGACCCCAGGCGCGACGCCCGATGGCCTGCTCGTCCTCCTCCTCTTCCTCCGGGGGGCTGGCGGGGCCGAACCCGTCGAGCAGCCGGCGCGTGGTCTCGCGTACGCCCTCCATCCACCCGGTGAATGGCTGCCCCACGATATCGCGGCGGGAACCGTCGTGCGGCTCCCCCTCGTCCGGTTCATCATCCGCCAGCAACTCGTCCAGCGTCACCGGGCGTGGGCTGTGCGCGGTGGCATTCACCGCCAGCACCAGGTCGGCATGGGCCGAGACGATGGGAATGATCGGCAGGGGATTGAGCAGGCCGCCGTCCACCAGCACCTGATCGCCACGGTGTACCGGCGTGATCACCCCGGGCACGGCGATGGAGGCACGGATCGCCTCCAGCAGCGGCCCGCTCTGGAACCAGACCTCGCGCTGGCGTACCAGGTCGGTGGCCACGGTGGTGACCGGGATCGGCAGCTCCTCGATGCGGGTGGTGCCGATCAGCGACTCGAGCTTGCTCATGACCTTGCTGGCGCGCATGGCCCCCATGGGACTCCAGGTGACGTCGACCAGCCGCAGCACGTCGAAGTAGTCGAGCCGACAGACCCAGTCGCGGTACGCAGGCAGCTCCCCCGCCGCATGGATGCCCCCGACCAGGGCACCCATGGAGCAGCCGGAGATCGCCACGATCTCGTAGCCCCGCGCCTCGAGCACTTCGATGACCCCGATATGCGCATAGCCACGGGCACCACCGCTGCCCAGCACCAGCGCCACCCGCTTGCCGCCCTCCCGCAGGGCCACACGCCGCGCACTCATCGAATAGCCCTCCCCGTGGATCGCCTCATGTCCTGTTCCAGTCGACGATGACCCGGGCCACGCCCTCCACGGCACCCGGCTCCAGATGCAGGTGGTGGCCCCCCGGCAGCACCCGGCGGTCGAGCCGTGGCACCGCGGCTCGCGCACGGGACGCCGGCTCGCGACTGCCGAGGATCCCTGTCTCCCCCTCCACCAGCAACACCGGGCATTCGATGGCGCCGAGCATGGCGAGGGCCTGAGCGCGGTCGAGCCTCACCGGCGAGGGGCGCAACAGACGCCCATCGGTGCGCAGGGCCAGGTGTCCATCCGTCAGGGGCTCGAGATTGCGCCTCACCAGCGGTTCGGCCGTCTCGGCGTCGATGGGGGTGGCCCCGCCGGCCACCCGCGCAGCGACCGCGGTCCTGATATCAGGATAGCTCGGTGGCGGCGATACCGTGCGGCGATGCGCCAGCAGTCCCTTGCGCAACTGCCGCGGCGCCTCGGCGGCTTCGGTGGTCACCGCGCCCAGGCCATCGAGCAGCATCAGGCGGTCGATGCGCTCGGGCAGGGCCGCGGCGGTCAGGCAGGCGACGCCGGCTCCCATGGAGTGGGCGAGCAGGGTCGCCCGCTCGAGCCCCAGGTGGTCGCAGGCATCGAGCAGGTCATGGCAGTAATCCCAGAGGGCGTAGTCACGCCCGCCGGTCAGGTGCCGAGACAGGCCATGGCCACTGAAGTCGATGGCCACCACCCGGATACCGAGCCGCTCGACCAGGCGGGGGGCCAGTCGCGAGAAGCTCGCCGCATTGTCGAGCCAGCCGTGGAGCGCCAGCCAGGTCGGAGCGCGTGCGTCTCCCCAGCTCAGGCCAGCCAGCCTTCCCTCGGCAAGGTGCAGGGGGCGTGAATCGATCATGGTCATTGGTCCAGCAGGGTGTGGAGAGTGGCAAGCAGGGCCTGACGGGTCTCGTCGGGATGCTCCATGGGAAACATGTGGGACCCGGGCACCATGGACACCGGTATCCCGTGGCGTACCAGGCGCCGGCGTCGACGTGGCGTGATCAGGTCGGAGTCGACGCCGGCGAGCAGCCCCACCGGCACCGTCAGCCGCCGCGGCAGGCTGCCCAGGTGATCGGGCAGATGGCGGAAGACCTCCACCTCGACCTCGGGATCATAGACCAGCACGGCCCGACCATCGTCGAGCAGCCGCGTCCCCCCCTCGATGTAATCGCGCAGGGCCTGCTCGGTGAAGCGCCGGAACAGCCCACGGCGACGCAGGTACTTGCCCATCGCGTCGCGATCGGGCCAGATGACGCGCCGCCCTCGGGTCTTGCCGGCCGGGGTGACCCGGTCGACGAAGCCGAAGCGCTTGGCCGCCTTCATGGCCCAGGCATCGAGGCCGAGCATCAGCGGCGGGTCCAGCATCACCACGCAGCGAAAGCGCTCCGGGGCGGCCTCGGCGGCCATCGCCATCAGCACACCGCCCATGGAGTGCCCCACGCCGATCACCGGCGCCTCGTGGCCGACCAGGTATTCGAGCAGCTCGTCGCGCAGCGCCAGCCAGTTGTGGCCGACGGGGAAGTCGGGATGATGCCCGAGGCGATCCAGCGGGTGCAGGTCGAAGCGCTCGGCCAGGGGGGCCAGGAAACTGCGGTAGCTGATCCCCGGGAAGCCATTGGCATGGGCGAAGACCAGGGTGTCACGGTCGGGAGGAGGCATGGGCATGGCGGCGCGTCCTGACTAGCGGTAGCAGACTAACGGGTTTACCATCGAAACGACAGGATAACGCAGAAAGCAAACACTTGTTTCATCCTCGCCCCATGAATCCTCACCTGGAGTGACCGTGCCCAAGCCCCGCGACACCCGCCTTCGCAATCGCCTCTTCTTCGTCACCGTGATCGCCGCCATCGTCGTCGGCCTGTGGCTGGCGCGCTGATGGGGCTGCTCGAGGTCTTTCTCGGCACCCTGGAAGTCACCCTGCCGGTCTTCGCCATGGTGTTCGTCGGCCTGGGCCTCAAGCGCTTCGGCTGGATCGACCAGGCCTTCATCTCCACCGCGTCCCAGCTGGTGTTCAAGGGCACCATGCCGGCCCTGGTCTTCCTCAGCATCATCAAGGCCGACCTCGATGCCACCCTCAACCCCAGGCTGCTCGGCTTCTTCGCCCTGGCCACCCTGGGCAGCTTCCTGCTGAGCTGGGGGTGGGCGCTCCTGCGCGTGCCCTACGAGGAGCGTGGGGTCTACGTCCAGGGCGCCTTTCGCGGGAACGGCGGCATCGTTGCCCTGGCACTGGCCGCCGGCATGTACGGCGATTATGGGCTCTCCGCCGGCGGGCTGCTGCTCGGCGTGGTGATCCTCGCCTACAACGCCCTCTCGGTGATCGCGCTGGCCAGCTACCAGGAGGGCCAACGGACCGACTGGCGCAGCATCGCCGTGAATATCGCAAGGAATCCACTGATCCTGGCCGTGGTGGTGGCCGTGCCGGTAGCGGCACTGGGGCTGGGCCTGCCCGGATGGCTGATGACCACGGGTGAGTACTTCGCCTCGCTGACCCTGCCACTGGCGCTGATCTGCATCGGCGCCACCCTGTCGCTGGGGGCGATCCGCTCCTCGGGGCGGCTGGCCACGGGAGCCAGCCTGATGAAGATGGTCACGGTGCCAGTACTGGCTACCGCAGCCGCCTGGCTGGTGGGTTTCGAGGGCCGCGAACTGGGCCTGCTGTTCCTGTTCTTCGCCAGTCCCACGGCCGCAGCCAGCTTCGTGATGGTCAAGGCCATGGGCGGCAACGCCACCCTGGCCGCCAATATCATCGCCCTGACGACCCTGATGGCCAGCCTGACCATCACCCTGGGCGTCTTCGGCCTGAAGGCCGCCGGGTTGATCTAGGCGAGGTCCACCGGGGACGTGAAACGCACCAGCCTCGCGCAGCCGGCGGCCAGCACATCGGCCTCCAGCTCGGCCACCGCGGCGGTGGGAAAGCCATGACCGCGCTCGGCTCGCCCTTCCACCAGCAGCCCCGTGAGAGCACCGACCAGCGGCATGTGGCTGACCACCAGCAACGGCCCGTCCCCCTCCTGCTCCAGCAGCCAGTCGACCACCGCCGCGGGTGGGTCGTCGGGGGTGATGATAGACAGCGACTCGATCTTGCAGCCCAGGGTCCCGGCGACCAGCTCCGCGGTCTGTTGCGCACGCACATAGGGGCTCGCCAGCAGTCGCAGGCGGGCAACCGGGAGGTCATCCCGGCCTGCCAGCCAGCCGGCCACGCGAGTGACCTCTCGCCTGCCCTGCGCGGTGAGGGGACGCTGCGGATCCGGGTGGCCCGGCGCCGCCTCGCCGTGACGCATGATCAGCAGCCGCTCAGCCATCCTGCACCCCGGAGTCCCGATGGGCCTGCTGCACGTCCTCGCGGGAGAGGATGAACTCCACGTCGCTGCTCTGCTCGCCGAGCATCAGCATGCGCGCCATGTCGCGAGCCGGCACCCCCTCGAACAGCACCTGGTAGAGCCCCTCGGCGAGCGGCATGTAGACGCCGTCCTCGCGCGCCTTGTCGCGCACCAGCCGCACGGTGTTGACCCCCTCTGCCACCTGGCCCAGCGCCTCGACCGCCTCGTCCAGGGTACGGCCCTCGCCCAGGGCATAGCCCACGCGGTAGTTGCGCGAGAGGTTCGACGAGCAGGTGACGATGAGGTCGCCCACGCCAGCGAGGCCCAGGAACGTCATGGGATTGGCGCCCTGATCCACGGCGAAGCGGCTCATCTCGGCCAGTGCCCGGGTCATCAGCATGCTGCGGGTGTTCTCGCCCATGCCCAGTGCCGCCGCCATGCCGGCGGCGATGGCGTAGATGTTCTTGAGCGCCCCGCCGAGTTCCACCCCATGGCGATCATTGCTGGCGTAGACCCGGAAGTAATCGCAGCCCAGCGCCGTCTGTACGCGAGTGCGCGTCTCGGGGTCGTCGCTGGCGACCACCGTCGCGGTGAGCTGCTTCTGGGCGATCTCCGAGGCCAGGTTGGGGCCCGAGATCACGCCGACATGGGTGAAGCCGGTCTCCTCCTCGAGGATCCGGCTCATCAGCTTGAAGCCGTCCTCCTGGATACCCTTGGTGGTACTGACCAGGATCTGGTCGGCGTGCAGCCAGGGCCGCGCCTGGCGCACCACGTCACGGAACGCCTTGGAGGGAATGGCCACCAGCACCAGGCCAGCGCCTTGCAGCACCTCGGCCATGTCGGTGGAGGCCACCACCGAGGGATTGATGGCGTAATCGGGCAGATAGCGGCCGTTGCGGTGCTCGAGGTTGATCTGGGCGGCCAGCTCGGGGTCGCGCAACCACTGGCGCACCTCGGCGCCATTGTCGGCAGCGATGCTGGCGAGTGCAGTACCGAAGCTGCCGCCCCCCAGCACCGCCACCCGCATCGGATCTTCTGACATGATCGTCCCTGGAAGTAGGCTGTGGGGAGAAGTGTAACGAAAAACGCCCCGTCGAGGGGCGTATCCTGGTGAAGCGGGCTCCCGGGCCGGCGTCTCGGTCCGGGAGGATCGCCTCAGTCGATCAGTGACAGCAGGGAATCGATGCTCTCCCGGGCGTCGCCGTAGAGCATGCGCGTGTTCTCCTTGTAGAACAGCGGATTCTCGATCCCCGAATAGCCCGTCCCCTGGCCACGCTTGCAGACGAAGACCACCCTGGACTTCCACACCTCGAGCACCGGCATGCCGGCGATGGGGCTGTTGGGGTCCTCCTGGGCGGCGGGGTTGACGATGTCGTTGGAGCCGATGACGATCGCCACGTCCGTGCTCGGGAAGTCGTCGTTGATCTCGTCCATCTCCAGCACGATGTCGTAGGGCACACGAGCCTCGGCCAGCAGCACGTTCATGTGCCCCGGCAGGCGCCCGGCCACCGGGTGGATGGCGAAGCGGACCTGCTTGCCCTGGCTGCGCAGCTTGCGCACCAGCTCGCTCACCGCATTCTGGGCCTGGGCCACCGCCATGCCGTAGCCCGGCACGATGATCACGCTGTCGGCGTTGTTCAGCGTGCTGGCCACGCCGGCGGCATCGATGGCCACCTGCTCCCCCTCGATCTCGGCCGCCGGTCCCTTGGTGCCACCGAAGCCCCCCAGGATCACGCTGACGAAGTTGCGGTTCATCGCCTTGCACATGATGTAGGAGAGAATCGCCCCGGAGGAGCCCACCAGGGCACCGGTCACGATCAACAGGTCGTTGGAGAGGGTGAAGCCGATGGCCGCGGCCGCCCAGCCCGAGTAGCTGTTGAGCATCGACACCACCACCGGCATGTCGGCCCCGCCGATGCCCAGGATCAGGTGCCAGCCGATGAAGAACGACAGCGCCGCGAGCAGCAGCAGCGTCCAGAAGCCGGCGCCCGAGACATAGGCGACCGCCAGCACCAGGCAGAGCACCACCGCCGCGGCATTGAGCATGTGGCCGCCGGGCAGCTGTCGCGGCTTGCCGTCGACCTTGCCGGCCAGCTTGCCGTAGGCGATGACCGACCCGGTGAAGGTCACCGCGCCGATGAAGATGGCGAACACCACCTCGAGCTGCAGGAACATCAGCTCGTCGGGTGCCTTGGTGGCCACCAGGGCGGCGAAGGCCGAGAAGCCCTCGGTCGATGCCTCGGCTGCCCGAGCTGCCATCACGCGACGTCGCTCCAGGTCGGCACTCCAGGCCACGAAGACCGCGGCCAGGCCAACGAAGCTGTGCAGCGCCGCCACCAGCTGCGGCATCTCGGTCATGGCCACCCGCTTGGCCACCTGCCAGCCGACCACCGCCCCGATGATCACCATCGGTATCATCCACCAGTAGCCGCCGATTCCCGGCCCGAGCGCGGTGAAGAACACCGCCACGGCCATGCCGACGATGCCGTACCAGACGGCCCGCTTGGCCTTCTCCTGGTTGCTCAGCCCTCCCAGCGAGAGGATGAACAGTACACTTGCCGCGATTGCCGCGGCAGAAACGAATCCTTGACCCAACATGTCGCTGTCTCCGCCGCTCAGGATTTCTGGAACATGGCCAGCATCCGGCGTGTCACCAGGAAGCCACCCACGATATTGATGGTTGCGATCAGCACCGAGATCGCTGCCAGTATCACCACGATGGCGCTACCCGAACCGATCTGCAGGATCGCCCCCAGGATGATGATGCCGGAAATGGCGTTGGTGACCGCCATCAGCGGCGTGTGCAGCGAGTGACTGACGTTCCAGATCACCTGGAAACCGACGAAGCAGGCCAGCACGAAGACGATGAAGTGCTGCATGAACGAGGCCGGCGCGATCTGGCCGAGCAGCAGCATCAGGGCGCCACCCACACCAAGCAGCGTGGCCTGTCGCTTGGTCTGGGCCTTGAAGGCGACATGCTCGGCGGCACGCTTCTCCTCCGGGGTCGGCGCCTTCTCCTTCGGCTTGGGCTTGGCCGCAGCGATGGCCTGCACCTTGGGCGGCGGTGGCGGAAAGGTGATCTCGCCCTGATGGGTGGCCGTGGCGCCACGGATCACGTCATCCTCCATGTCATGCACGACCACGCCATCCTTCTCGGGCGTGAGGTCGGTGAGCATGTGGCGGATGTTGGTGGCATAGAGCAGCGAGGACTGGGTGGCCATTCGCGAGGGGAAGTCGGTATAGCCGACGATGGTCACGCCGTTGTCGGTGACCACCTTCTTCTCGGCCTCGGTCAGGTCGCAGTTGCCGCCCTTCTCGGCGGCCAGGTCGATGATCACCGAGCCCGGCTTCATGGCCTTGACCATGTCCTCGAGCCACAGCTTGGGCGCCGGCCGCCCCGGAATCAGCGCCGTGGTGATGACGATGTCGACGTCCGGCGCCTGCTCGCGGAACAGGGCCAGCTGCTTCTCGCGGAACTCGGGGCTCGAGGGCGCGGCATAGCCGCCTGTCTCCGAGCCGTCCTGGCTCTCGTCGAAGTCGAGGAACAGGAACTCGGCCCCCATGGATTCGATCTGCTCGGCGACTTCGGGGCGCACGTCGAAGGCACGCACCACCGCCCCCAGGCTGGTCGCCGTGCCGATGGCCGCGAGGCCCGCCACCCCGGCACCGACCACCAGCACCTTGGCCGGCGGCACCTTGCCGGCGGCCGTCACCTGGCCGGTGAAGAAGCGCCCGAAGTGGTTGCCCGCCTCGATCACCGCCCGGTAGCCGGCGATGTTGGCCATGCTCGAGAGCGCATCCATCTTCTGGGCGCGCGAGATGCGCGGCACCATGTCCATGGCGATGACCGTGGCTCCCTGGGCCCGGCACATCTCCAGCAACGCCTCGTTCTGGGCCGGCCAGAAGAAGGCGATCAGCGTCTGCCCCTGGCGCAGGCGAGCGGCCTCCTCCTCGGAGGGCTCACGTACCTTGATGACCACTTCGGCCTCGTTCCAGAGTGCCTCGGCCCCATCGACGACGGTGACCCCCGCCTCGCGGTAGGCATCGTCGTCGAAGCCTGCGGACTCACCGGCCCCGCTCTCCACGAGACACTCATGGCCCAGTTTCTGGATCTGCTGCGCGCTCTCCGGGGTCAGCGCGACACGCGCTTCCCCCGCGGCACTCTCCTTAGGTGCGCCGATCTTCACGTTTGTTCTCCTCGATGCAGGCTGCCGGGCAGGCGATCCTCGACGCCCGGGGCGTCGAGGATCGTCTGCTGTGAACCAGAACGTTATAGAGCAGCACACCGTGGCGAACGGATCAAGGCCGACGCGACAGCCTGTCGCGGCCAGGGAGCCGAAGCGTCGCCCCCGGAAACGACAACCCCGCCGGCATCCAATGCCCGCGGGGTTGGTGAGCACTTACCGGGGCGGGAAACCCGCCTCTCGACATCAGGCGGTCAGCAGGCCGTTGAGACGCCGGACATAAGCCGCCGGGTCGTCGAGATGGCCACCCTCGGCGATGATCGCCTGGTCCAGCAGCACATGAGCCAGGTCGTCGAAGGCCTCGCCTTCCACTCCCTCCAGCCGCTCGACCAGCGGGTGCGCCGGGTTCAGCTCGAGGATCGGCTTGACCTCGGGCAGTGGCTGCCCGGCGGCCTCCATGATGCGACGCATCTGGTAGCCCATCTCGTGCTGCGGCAGCACCACGCAGGCAGGTGAATCGGTGAGGCGATGGGTGACCCGCACCTCCTGGGCCTGCTCGCCGAGCGCCTCCTTGACCCGCTTGACCAGGGCCTCCTTGGCCTTGGCGGTCTCCTCCTGGACCTTCTTCTCCTCCTCGCCCTCGACGTCACCGAGGTCGAGATCGCCCTTGGCCACGTCGGCGAACTGCCTGCCCTCGAACTCGGTCAGGTGGCTCATCAGCCACTCGTCGATGCGATCATGCAGCAGCAGTACCTCGATGCCCTTCTTGCGGAAGATCTCCAGGTGGGGGCTCGACTTGGCCGCGTTGAAGCCCTCGGCGACGATGTAGTAGATCTTCTCCTGTCCCTCCTTCATGCGCGAGACGTAGTCGGCCAGCGACTGGTCCTGGGTGGCGCTGTCGGTGTGGGTGGTGGAGAAGCGCAGCAGACCGGCGATCTTCTCGCGGTTGGCGTAGTCCTCCGCCGGGCCCTCCTTGAGCACGCTGCCGAAGGTGTTCCAGAAGGTCTGGTAGGCCTCCTTGTCCTTGGCCAGCTTCTTGAGCATGTCCAGGGCCCGCTTGGTCAGGGCGGACTTGATCTTCTCGACCTTGGGATCCTGCTGCAGCAGCTCCCGGGAGACGTTGAGCGACAGGTCGCGGGTGTCGAGCACGCCCTTGATGAAGCGCAGGTAGAGCGGCAGGAACTGCTCGGCGTCGTCCATGATGAAGACGCGCTGCACGTAGAGCTTCACGCCGCGGGCGCCGTCGCGCTCATAGAGGTCGAAGGGTGCGCGGCCGGGCACGTAGAGCAGGCTGGTGTACTCGAGCTTGCCCTCGACCTTGTTGTGGCTCCAGGTCAGCGGATCGCTGAAGTCGTGGGCCACGTGCTTGTAGAAGGCCTGGTACTCGTCGTCGGAGATCTCGCTCTTGGGCCGCACCCAGAGGGCGGTGGCCTCGTTGACCGTCTCCCAGGTCGTGGTCTCGCTGCCCTCGATCTCCTTGCCCTCCTCATCGCGGGCCTTCTCGACCCTGGGCATGCGCACCGGCACCTCGATGTGGTCGGAGTACTTGCGCACCAGGCTCTGCAGGCGGAAGTCGTCGGCGAACTCGCGGGCATCCTCCTTCAGGTGCAGGACGATCTCGGTACCATGGGCCGGGCGTTCGATATCGGCGACGGTGAACTCGCCCTCACCCTTCGAGTGCCACTCGACACCCGCGTCGGTGGCGCTACCGGCCTTGCGCGTGCGCACCGTGACATCGTCGGCGACGATGAAGGAGGAGTAGAAGCCGACACCGAACTGGCCGATCAGCCTGGCATCCTTCTGCTGCTCGCCGGAGAGCTGCTTGAGGAACTCCGCGGTACCGGAGCGGGCAATGGTCCCGAGGTTCTCGATCACCTCGTCGCGGCTCATGCCGATGCCGTTGTCGCGCACGGTCACGGTGCCCGCCTCGGCATCGTGGTCGATCTCGATGCGCAGCTCGCTGTCGCCCTCGTAGAGCGCGTCGTTGTCCAGCGCCGCGTAGCGCAGCTTGTCGCAGGCATCGGCGGCGTTGGAAATCAGCTCGCGCAGGAAGATCTCCCGGTTGGAGTAAAGGGAGTGGATCATCAGGTGCAGCAGCTGCTTGACCTCGGTCTGAAAGCCGAGGGTTTCTTCATGCGTGGCAGTGGTCATGTGTCTCGGACCCTCATCGACATGTCAGGGTGGCGATGCCACCGGGTTGATCACTTGCGTCGATATGGGGACAGGGGCCGCCTTTTCAACCACCCGGCTGGGCGGCGCGTCGCTGGACGGGGTCGGCCAGCACGAAGTGCAACCGGGCCGTGGCCACCGGCTGCGCCTCGTCCTGCTGCCAGGCCGAGACCTGGACATTGGCCAGGCGACGGCCCTCGCGCAGCATGCGGCAGCGCGCCAGGGTGGGCACCACCCGCGCGGTACGCAGGTAGTCGATGGAGAGGTCGACGACGTGGGGCAGCCGCGGCGAACGTGTCGCCAGCAGCAGGTCCAGGGTCGCAGCGGTCTCCATGAAGGCGGCCACCACCCCGCCATGCAGCGCCGGCAACAGCACGTTGCCCACGTTCCCGGGTTCCGGCTCGAGCCGGAACAGCAGGCCTTCGCCATCGGGGTCGGGCAGCGCCGAGACGCCGATGCGTCGCGCATAGGGGATCAGCCCCAGCCAGGCGGCCACGTCGGCATCGGCCCGGGTCCTCTCCAGCCACTGCACGTCGTCGAAGCCTTCAGGCATGAGGTGCCTCCTCCGAGAACAGCGCCTCGGCCAGGCCGGGGGGCGTGTTGCGTGCCCCCAGGCGCATGAAGTTGCCGATCCCCCTGGCCACCGGGACCCCCTCCTCCTGCCAGAGCATGCCCTCGGTGAAGACCACCGAGGCGGTGACCCGGACCACCCGGGCTTCGGCGAGGATCGCCCTGCCGGCTACCGCGGGGCGGAAGTGATCGATGCGCAGGTCCAGGGTGGGACATACCTCCGGTGCCGGCAGCGCACGCAGCACCGCCGAGCCACAGGCGGTATCCAGCAGCATGGTCAGCACGCCACCGTGCACCAGGCCACGCTGGCTGTCGCCCAGCAGGGCATCGCACCACGGCAGGCGCATCAACGTCCGCTCGGCCGTCACCTCCAGCACCTCGAGGCCCAGCTCGCGGGTGTGGGGGATCACCGTCACGAAGCGGGTCAGCGCCCGGCGCCAGGCTTCCGGGGAATGATCGGGATGGGGCGTCACGCCGGGTTCCTCCTGGAATTCCAACAAGCGTTTGATACGGTCACTGCCAGCCTAATCCCCCCTCCCCCGATACACAAGGTGGCCAGCTGCCGACGGTGTGCACTCTTTCCCCCTTTCCCCCTACCCAAGGGCTCATGGATAAGCCAGGATACGGTGAGTTGGTGTTTGCTCACGGAGGCCTCCCCTATGCGCCATCGTCACCCCCTCATGACGCGCGGCGTCCGGCGCGTCGGCTCCCTGCTGACCGCCCTGACACTGTCACTCCCCCTGTCACTATCGCTGGGAAGCCCCATGGCCCTGGGCGACGACCGTGCCATGCGCGACGCCCTGGAGGCCGCCCGCAACCAGGAGTGGCGGAAGATCGACCAGGCGGCCATCGAGGGCCACCCGCTGGCCGGCTACGTGGAGTACCACCGCCTCCGCGAGCGTCTGCCCCAGGCCGAGCCGGGCCAGGTGCTCGACTTCATCGAGCGCCACGCGGATTCCCCCCTCAGCGAGTGGATGCGCGGCCAGGCCATTGCCCAGTACGGCCACGCCGGGCGCTACGGTAGCCTGCTGGCGGTGGCCGATGGTGTGCCCGAGGGGACCGCACGCCAGTGCTACTACTATACGGCCCTGCTCGGCTCCGATCCGCGGGCAGCCGCCGCCGGCGGCCGCGAACTGTGGCTCGTCGGCCGCTCGCAGCCGGACGCCTGCGACACCCTGTTCCGGGCACTCCGCGAGAACCACGAGATCGGCGAGCGTGAGGTCTGGGAGCGCAAGATGCTCGCCTGGCAGGCCGGCGAGAGAGGATTGCAGGCCTACCTGGGCAGGATGCTGGGCAGCCGCTGGCAGGAGGGCCGGGATGCCCTCGAGCGGCTGCAGAAGGACTATGCCGCCATCACCCGGGTGCCTCGCTGCATCGGTCCGGATTGCCAGGGCAGCAGCGCGCTGTTCGCGGCCGCCATGCATGGTTTTACCCGCGCCGATACCGAGGCCGCGCTGGAGGCGTGGCGCAAGGTCGCCCCGCACCTGGAACTCGACGCTGCCAGTCGTCGCGGCATCGAACGCGACCTGGCCTTCTACTCGCTGGTGCGGGACATCCGCCAGAACCGCGGCTGGGTCGACGAGACCCTGGTGGGGCTACCCGACGCCGAACTGCTCGAGCTGCGGGTGCGTACTGCCCTCGCCGAGCGCGACTGGCGAGGCGTCGTCGACTGGGTGCACCGCATGCCCGACGAGCCACGCCAGGAGGCCCGCTGGCAGTACTGGCTGGGCCGGGCGCTGGAACAGCTCGGCGACACGGCCACGGCAGAGACCGCCTATGCGGCCGCGGCCGGTGGCCGCAGTTTCTTCGGCTTCGCCGCCGCCGACCGCCTGGGCCGACCCTACGCCCTGAACCTGGAACGCAACGGCTTCGACGACAGCTTCCGTGAACAGGTCGCCCGCTGGCCGGCCGTGCAGCGCACCGAGGCGCTGGTGCGCATCGGCGAACAGGGCCTGGCCAACAGCGAATGGTACGCCGCCGTGGCCCGGGCCACGCCCCGGGAAGCCCGTGCCCTGGCCGACCATGCCCAGCGCCGGGGCTGGCACGCGAAGCTGGTGCAGACCACCATCACCGGGCGGATGTGGGATGCCCTGGACTGGCGCTTCCCCGAGGCCTACCGCGAGCACTTCCTGCACTGGGGCCGCGAGACCGGCGTCGACCCCTACCTGCTGATGGGCATCGCCCGCCGCGAGAGTGCCTACAACCCCGAGGCGCTCTCACCCGCCGGCGCCCGCGGCCTGATGCAGCTGATGCCGGGCACCGCCACCCAGCTCAGCCGCCAGCTCGGCATCAGCGACCCGGGCCCCTACGGCGTGCTCGATCCGCAACTCAACATTCGCCTCGGCAGCACCTACATCCGCGACATGCTCGACCGCTACCGCGGTAACCGCCTGGCCGCCACCGCCGCCTACAACGCCGGCCCCGGGCGCGTCGACCGCTGGTTGCGCGACGCCCCGGAGGAGTTCGACCTTTTCGTCGAGAGCATCCCCTTCCGCGAGACCCGCAACTATGTGCAGGCGGTGCTCGCCTACCGGGCGATCTTCGAGAGCCTGGCCAACGGCGGCAACAGCGAGGGGGTGGCGATGCTGAGCCAGGCGGAGAAGTCGGTGCGTTACGATCGCTCGCTACTGGCCCGCAACTGACCCGGACTTCGCCGGGAGCTGGAAGGTATAAGCCTGAAGCTAGAAGAAAACCCTGGATCCGAGGGCTGGAGGAAACACATCGCCTTTCAGCTTCCAGCCGCAAAGCGGCGCTCTTCCAGCTTCAAGCTCCCGGCGTTAGCCGGGCTGGCGCTCCAGCGCCAGCTTGACGCCGAAGGCCACCAGCACCCCGCCGGTCACCGCGTTGAGCCATCTGGCGAAGGCGCGGCTGGCCAGCCAGCGCCCGGCGCTCCCCACCATCAGCACGATGGCGATCTGCCACAGGTTGGCGATCACGAAGTGCACGCCCGCCAGCCACAGCGACTTGAGCAGCGCCGGATCCCCCGGGGCGACGAACTGGGGCAGGAAGGCCATGTAGAAGACCACCGTCTTGGGGTTGAGCACGTTGGACAGGAACCCTTCCCGCAGCGGCTGCCATGCCGGGACGGCGCTGCGCCCGGTGTCGACGCCGGCGACCGGCAACCCCCGGCCCCGGCGGGCGGCGAGCAGGCTGCTCACCCCCAGCCAGACCAGGTAGGCGGCGCCGGCCAGCTTCAGCAGGCCGAAGGCCCAGGCGGACTGCAGCAGGATCAGCGAGATCCCCAACGCCGAGACGGCGGCATGCACGAAGAGCCCGGCGCAGATCGCCAGGCTGGTGAGGATGCCGTCTCGGACGCCGCCACGGGCGGTATTGCGGATCACCAGCAGGGTATCGACACCCGGGCTCATGGTCAGCAGGGTGATGGCCACCAGGAAGGGCCAGAAGTGCGCATCGATGAACATCCAGGGACTCTAGCAAGGGATCGGGAAGGCGGCCGACAGGTGCTGGACGCGTGTGGGGTTTCCATCTACAGTGAGCTTGCGGGCGGTTGCAACGTTCCCCTGCGACAGCCCGATTGACGCAATCGGGGTGACGGTGCAACATCCGCTGCGTTGGTCAGCAAGTAAAAAGTCGTCAGTTGTACTTCGATTCCTTCGATACACCCAGTGCGAACTTCTTCCTTGTCTTGCCCACGCACTTGGGGCGCTCGATACGGCATCGTGTGCCCGGCACGATCATTACAGTATGTTAAGGAAATCGACAATGGCAACTGGCACTGTCAAGTGGTTCAACGACACCAAGGGCTACGGCTTCATCTCTCCGGACGACGGCGGTGATGACCTGTTCGCGCACTTCTCCGAGATCCAGGCTGAAGGCTTCAAGACCCTGCAGGACGGCCAGAAGGTCACCTTCGAGGTCACCCAGGGCAAGAAGGGCCTTCAGGCCTCCAACATCCGGGTCGCCAACTGAGGGAGCCCTCCCTCGCGCCCCGGCGTTGCAGCTGGTTGCCGACCCCGTCTGAGGACGACATCGCCAATCGGAGTGCTGCAGCCCGCAACAGGAAGGCCCACCTCGAAGGTGGGCCTTTTTCGTGGCGTCCCACCGGGAGCTCGACTCACTCCTCGATCTCCATGGGCTCGAACTCGATCCTGTCCTGCTCCACTTCCTCGAACTGCTCTTCCAGCTGGCGCTGGGCTTCCTCGAAACGCCGCTCCTGCTCCTCGATGATGGCATCGATATCACGGCTGGTGGGCTCGCCGGCCTGGGCAGCCTCCTCGTCCAGGCGGGTGTCGCCCGGCTCGCCCAGGGGATCGCCGGAAGCCTCGAGGTCGAGCGGATCGTCCATGGGCTCGAATTCGGGCGTCTCCTGCTCAGCCTCCTCGAACTGCTCGTCGATGCGGCGGCTCGCCTCCTCGAAGCGGCGCTCCTGCTCCTCGATGATGGCGTCGACATCATCACGGGTGGTCTCCCCGGGGAGCGACTCGTCGTCTCCCAGGGTGCTGTCGGGCGACTCGCCGAGCGTTTCGGCATCGGCATCCAACTCGGGCTCGCCCTCCAGCGTCTGATCGGTGTCGGCGGGCGGAGGCGGCTCGGCGGCGGCGGGCTCGTCGTCGTCCATCTCGGCAGCGGGCGCCTCCGCCTCCCGGGTTTCCTCGGCCTCGGCGGGATCTGACGCGTCATCGCCGTTACCGCAGCCGGCAAGTCCAAGGGAGAGTGCCAGGACAGCCACCAGAGGTATCCAGGGTTTCATCGCCATCCTCTGTCTCCTGAAGAAAGGGGGACATTGCACCAGAGCGTCGACCGGCTCGCAAGACGGGGCCGGGATTCAGGTGGCGAACAGCTGGCCGGCGATGTCACGGAACGCCTTGAACTCGATGGCGTTGCCGCTGGGATCGCGGAAGAACATGGTGGCCTGCTCGCCGGGCTCGCCGCGGAAGCGGATGTAGGGCTCGATCTCGAAGCGCACCCCGGCGCCGGTGAGCCGATCGACCAGCGCCTCCCAGTCCGCCATCTCCAGCACCACGCCGAAGTGCGGCACCGGCACGCCGTGGCCGTCCACGGGGTTGCGGTGATCGTCGATGCCCCGCTCGCCCAGGGCCGGATTCAGGTGACAGACGAACTGGTGGCCGAAGAGGTTGAAGTCGACCCAGCTGTCGCTGGAGCGGCCTTCCGGGCAGCCCAGCAGCTCGCCATAGAAGCGTCGGGCCTCGGCCAGGTCACGCACCTGTACGGCGAGGTGAAAGGGGGTGAGCATCGCGGTTCCTCCAGCAGTGGTCATGATTCGTGTTCTCCATCATGCCGCGGTACAGCCTGGCTGGCCAGCCCGGCGCGGTCGGGGCCGGGCAAGGGACAGCCGAGGGTCCAGGCCACGGCTTGCAGCAACTCCGCCTGTTCGGGCGCGACCCGTCCATCGTGTTCCACGCATCGCGTCATGGCCGCCAGCAACGATGCCCGCTCGGCCTGGACCAGGCGGACCAGCCGTTCCATGGCCCAGTCCAGGTCCGCCGCCTGGGCCGGCTCGGGCACGAAGCTCAGCTCGACCCCCAGGACATCGGCAGCCCGGTCGACCGCGCACCGGGCTGCCTGCCGATCATGGCCGGCCAGCGCCAGGGTCGAGAGCAGCAGCGAGAGCGGCCCCGCCAGTTGTCCCGGGTGACGGTCGCGCCGGGCCCTGCGCTCGCCCTCGATACCCTGGATGACCAGCCGGTGCAGCGCCCACTGCAGGGCGCCCGGACGGGTCTCGATCGCCATCAGCCGGACGAGGCAGGCACGAAAGCCGGCGAACTGGGCGGCGGAGAGCTGGCGCAGTACCGGCAATGCCAGCTCGATGAGCGGCAGCCGGTGCCCGGGGGCGAGTCGCGCCAGGGGCTCGGCGAGCCGATCCAGCTCGACCAGCACCTCGGGCAGCGCCTGGCTGGCCAGGGCGAGGCGCTGGCTCTCGTGACTCTCCGGGTCGGCGCCCATCAGGATACCGTAGACCAGGGCCCGGGCAGCGAAGGGCTCATGGGCGGCCTCGATCAGCTGTGGCTCGATCGTGGCGAGCCGGGCACGGGCCCGGGCAATGTCATGCGCATCGGGCCGGCCGACGCTGGCCACCACCGCGGCGGCCAGGGCCGCACCGGCGGTCGTCGGGGGCTCGGGCTCGGGGGGCGCTGCCGGGCGGGTCGTCGGCGTCGGCAGGCTTCCGTCCCAGTGAGGCAGCACCCGGCGGATCCGCTGCTCCAGCGGCGGGTGGGTCGCCGTCAGCCGGCTCATGGCTGCCACCCCGCGGCCGAAGTAGAGATGGCTGAACTCCTCGGCATTGGCGGCGCCGAGTCGGGAACCGGCCGAGTGGGCGGCGAGCTTCTTCAATGCCCCGCCGATGCCGTCGGGGTTACGGGTGTACTGCACGGCGCTGGCGTCGGCAAGGAACTCGCGCTGGCGACTCACCGCTGCCTTGATCAGGTTGCCGCACAGGGTACCGACATAGCCCACCGCCATCAGTGCCGCGCCCAGCCCCAGCACCACGGCATGGCCATTGCCGCGCCGGGAACGAACGCGTCGCCTCGACCCCAGCGCGGCGCCACGCAGCAGCATGTGGCCGATCAGGCCGATTACCAGGATGCCGTGGAGCAGTGCCACCAGGCGAAGGTTGAGGCGCATGTCGCCGTGAAGGATATGGCTGAACTCGTGGGCGATCACGCCCTGCAGTTCGTCGCGCCCGAGGGTCTCGATGGCGCCACGGGTGACGCCGATGGCCGCATCATGGGCATCATGGCCGGCGGCGAAGGCGTTGATGGCGGGATCCTCCAGCAGATAGACCGACGGTACCGGCATGCCGGCGGCGATGGCCATCTCCTCGACGACGTTGAGCAGGCGGCGTTCGTTCGCGTCACGGGTCTGCAGGTTGAGCGGCCGCCCTCCCAGCGCCTCGGCCACCGCACTGCCACCGGCGCGCAGCTGAAGATGGCGTCCCAGGCTACCCACCGCCACCACCAGGATCACCGCCGCCGCCACGCCACCCAGCAGGCGGGGGGACAGGGCGCGTGCCAGGGGGTCGCCGCCGGCCTGGCCATCGAGCACCACCACCGCCAGGGCCACGACCAGTGACGCGACGACGATCAGTGCCACCACGGACAGCAGCAGCAGGCCGACCAGCCGGCCGGTCAGCCGCCGGGCATGATCCTGGGCCTCGAAGAAATCCATGCTGCAGGCCCCCTCAGAAGCTTACGCGGGGCGCGGCCTGGATCTCGGCGCTGTCCTCGAACTCCAGCAGCGCGGCGTCCTCGCGATGGCCCAGGGGGCCGGCCAGCAGCACCGCAGGAAACCGCTGCCGGTAGGTGTTGTACTGCATGACGGCATCGTTGAAGGCCTGGCGGGCGAAGGCGACCCGGTTCTCGGTGCTGGTCAGGGTCTCGCTGAGCTGACGCATGTTCTCCGAGGCCTTGAGGTCGGGATACGCCTCCATCACCACGTTGAGGCGGCCCAGCGCGGCCCCCAGGGCACCCTCGGCCCCGGCCAGCTCGGCCATGGGCCCGGGCTCGCCAGGGTGCGCAGCGGCGGCCCTCAGACCGGAGAGGGCGACGTTGCGCGCCTCGGTGACCGCCTGAAGGGTCTCGCGCTCGTGGCTCATGTAGGCCTTCGCCGTCTCCACCAGGTTGGGAATCAGGTCATAGCGGCGCTTGAGCTGCACTTCGATCTGGGCGAAAGCGTTGCTGTAGCGGTTCTTGAGCGTCACCAGGCGATTGTAGATGGCCACCCCGTAGATCAGCAGGAAGGCCACAACCACCAGCAACACGATCGTCGTAAGTCCCATTGTCAGCTCCTTGTGCGAGGGAAGGCTGGTCCCGGAATCATGACCTGCATCAAGGCCATGATCATAGCCGACTCATGCCGCGATGCGGGGTTGATGATATATTGGTGCCGCCCCGACCGGACGCGCCCCGTCTCCTAGGCTAGCAGGATGGCGAATGCGGGTCGCCGCCGGGATGTTCGACGGATCTTCCAGGGAGCCTGACTTGGCCGAGCAATTCCGGGACTTCGCCCACGCCCTTCTCCATGCGCTGCGCAACCTGCTGCCGATCATCGTGGTGGTGGTGGCCTTCCAGGCCCTGCTGCTGCGCGAGTGGCCCGAGGGCGGCGTGGGCATGGCGATCGGCCTGGGCATCGTTGCCGTGGGGGTGGCGCTCTTCCTGCAGGGGCTGGAGCTGAGTATCTTCCCGGTGGGCAAGCGGCTGGCCAACCAGTTCGCCCGCCGCGGCTCCATGCCGCTGCTCATGGCCTTCGGCTTCGCCATCGGCTTCTCGGCGGTAGTGGCCGAGCCGGCGCTGATCGCCGTCGCCGAGCAGGCCAACGAGATCAGCGACGGGCGCATCGAAGCCCTGACCCTGCGATTGATCGTGGCCGCCTCGGTGGGCCTGGTGATGGCGCTCGGGGTGTTCCGCGTGATCCTGGGCCACCCCCTCCACTGGTACATGATCATCGGCTACGTGACGGTGGTGCTGGTGACCTTCTTCGCCCCGGAGGAAATCGTCGGGCTGGCCTACGACTCCGGCGGCGTCACCACCAACATCGTCACCGTGCCGCTGATCGCCGCCCTGGGTATCGGCCTGGCCGCTTCCATCCGCGGCCGCAACCCGCTGCTCGACGGCTTCGGCCTGGTGGCACTCGCGGTGATGGTGCCGATGATCAGCGTGCAGCTCTACGGTATCCTGGTCTACGCCGACCCGGGGGAGGTGGCCAACGGCGCCGCCCTGGTCGCCGCCGCCAGCGATACCGAGGCCCCTTCCGGCCTGGTCACCATGATCCTCGACCTGTTCGGCATGCTGCGCGACGTGCTGCCGATCATCCTGGTGATCCTGTTCTTCCAGTACGTCGTGCTCCGGCACCCGCTGGCCAGCCCGCTCAAGGTGGGCGTGGGCTTCGCCCTGGTGATCGTCGGGCTCTACGCCTTCGTGGTGGGGCTCAAGCTCGGCCTCTTCCCCATCGGCCAGAGCATGGCCGAGCAGCTGATCGGCTTCGACAGCTGGCTGTGGGTCTACCTGTTCGCCTTCGCCATCGGCTTCGCCACCACCATGGCCGAGCCGGCGCTGATCGCCGTGGGCCACCAGGCCGAGGAGGCCGCCGCCGGCAAGATCCAGGGCAACGTGATCCGGATACTGGTCGCCGTGGGCGTGGCCATCGGCATCACTATCGGGGTTCACCGCATCATCAGCGGCGACTCCATCCACTACTACATCATCGGCGGCTACCTGCTGGTGATCGTCTTGACCGCCCTGGCGCCCCGCTACATCGTGGCCCTGGCCTTCGACCTTGGCGGCGTGACCACCTCCGAGGTGACGGTGCCGCTGGTCACGGCGCTGGGCATCGGCCTGGCCAGCCAGATCGAGGGCCGCAACGTGCTGATCGACGGCTTCGGGCTGATCGCCTTCGCCTCGATCTTTCCTATCGTGACCGTGATGAGCTATGCCATTCTGATGGAAGGAGTGGCGAGATATAGAGGCAAGACGACATGAAGTTTTCCCTGTTGGTCGCCATCGTGCCCGAGGAACTCGAGCAGGAGTGCATCGATGCCGCCACCGAGGCCGGCGCCGTGGGCATGACCCTGATGACGGGCCGCGGCATCGGCGGCGAGCGCAAGAAGACGTTCTTCGGCCTGACCTTCGAGGGCAGCCAGAGCATCATGCTGCTGACCCTGGAGAAGGGCCTGTCGCTCAAGGTGCTCAAGACCATCCGGCATGTCCTCAACCCCACCGGCGACGACTCCAGGGGCCTGGTCATGACGCTGCCGGTGGAGCATCTCGGCGGTATCGACATGTCACAGGTCAAGCGCTTCGAGGAACGGATCCGACACGACGTCTGACCCACTGCACGGAGAAACAAGATGCTGGTCAAGGACATCATGATGCGCGACGTGGTGACGGTATCCCCGTTCGCCACCCTGCGCGACGCCCTGGGGCTGATGAAGCGCCACAACCTCAAGTGCCTGGTCGTGGAACAGCAGGACCCCCACGACGCCTGGGGGCTGATCACCTACACCAATATCCTCAAGACCATCGTCGCCGAGAACGGCGACATCGACCTGATCAACGTCTATGACGTCTGCGCCAAGCCGGCCATCGGCGTCGGCGAGTCGCTGGACGTGCGCCACGTGGCCAGCCTGATGACCGAGAGCGTGGTCAAGCGGGTACTGGTGCTCGACGACAACCGGCTGGTCGGCCTGGTGACCATGGACGACATCGTCGGCACCGTACTCGACCTGATCGAATGAGGCGCCCGACCCTGCGACATGGCTGACTTCTTCACCTGGCTCGGCGCCGCGCTGGGCGATCTCATCCGCTTCGTCGTCGACCTGCTGACCGGCTTCTTCGCCAATCTCGGCGACTCCGCCCGGGGCTTCCTGCGGGGCCTCTCCGAATCGCTCGGCATCGCCCCCTCGCTGATCAGCCTGCTGGTGCTGGTCGTCGGCCTGTGGCTGCTGTGGAAGGGGCTGGGCGCCCTCCTGCGTCGCGCCCTCGTCGTCGCCCTGGTCTGGCTCGTGCTTGGCGCCACCGTGCTGAGCTGGCTGATCAACTGATCCGGCGGCGCTCTTTCAAGATGAAAAGGAAATTACCCTTTTCTAGGCCAGGGCCTTTTCGACCACCTCATAGACATTCGGCGAGAGTTCCTCGGCGCGGATGCGCTCGAGCTCGCCCTTCATGAGGTCCTGGCGCGTCTCGTCGAAACGCTGCCAGCGGGTCAGCGGTGTGATGAGGCGTGCGGCGATCTCCGGATTGAGCCGGTTGAGCTCGATCACCACGTCGGCCAGCAGCCGGTACCCCTCGCCGTCGAGGCGATGGAAATTGACCCGATTCTGGCCGGCGAAGGTACCGATCAGCGCCCTCACCTTGTTGGGGTTCTTCAGCGAGAAGGCCGGGTGCTCCATCAGGAACTTCACCCGATCGAGCACGTCCGGCTGGGGCCGGGTGACCTGGATGCTGAACCACTGGTCCATGACCAGGGGATCATGGGCCCACTTCTCGCCGAACGACCTGAGCGCCGGCTCGGCGATGTCGTCCCGCGTGCTGTGGGTCAGCAGGGTCAGGGCATGGCGCACGTCGGTCATGTTGTGGTCGGCGGCAAACTGCTCGCGGGCGAGCTCGATCCCCTGCTCGTCCTCGATCGCCATCAGGTAGGAGAGGGCCACGTTCTTCAGGCTGCGCTGCGCGATCTGCTCGGGCTGCGGGGCATAGGGCGCATCGCTGCGGTGGCTCTCGTACAGGCGCAGGAAGTCATCTCGCAGGGCCATGGCCAGCGACTGCTTGACGAAGTCCCGGGCAGCGTGGATGGCGTCCACGTCCACCAGCGGCTGCTGCTCGGCGATGTAGGCCTCGGAGGGCAGGGTCAGCATCTCGGCGAGGACCGCCTTGTCTGCGGGATCGGAAGACAGCAGCCCACGGAAGGCCTCCACCACCCGCGGGTCCATCACCTTCTCCACCCCGTTGCGGTGGGCGGCGATCAGGTCATCCAGCGCCAGCAGGGCCAGACGCTGGCCGGCGTCCCAGCGATTGAAGCCATCGGAATCATGCTGCAGCAGGAAGGCCAGGTCCTCGCGGCCATAGGGGAAGCGCAGCTTCACCGGCGCCGAGAAGCCGCGCAGCAACGAGGGTACCGGCGCCTCGGAGACATCGGTGAAGACGAATTCCTGCTCCGCCTCGCGCAGGTGGATGACGGCATCGCGGCCCAGGGTCTCGCCGTCGAGGGTCAGGGAGAGGTCGCGGCCCGACTTGGTGCCCACCAGCCCCAGGCGAATCGGTATGTGCAGGGCGTGCTTCTCGGGCTGGTCGGGGGTGGCCGGGGTTCGCTGGCGCAGGATCAGCCGGTACTCGCAGCGGGCATAGTCATACTCGCCGTGGGCGTCGATCTCGGGCGTGCCGGCCTGGGAGTACCAGAGCATGAAGCGGGAGAGGTCCTGGCCGGAGACCTCGCTCATGCAGCCGACGAAGTCCTCGATGGTCACCGCCTGGCCGTCGAAGCGCTCGAAGTAGAGATCGGCACCGCGGCGGAAGGTCTCCCCGCCCACCAGGTTGCAGAGCATGCGCACGATCTCGGCACCCTTCTCGTAGATGGTCAGGGTATAGAAGTTGCCGATCTCGATGTAGTGATCCGGACGCACCGGGTGGGCCGTGGGGCCGGCATCCTCGGCGAACTGGGCGGTACGGAAGAAGGAGACGTCCTCGATGCGCTTGACCGGTGCCGAGTTGGTGTCAGCGGAGAAGCACTGGTCACGGAACACCGTGAAGCCCTCCTTGAGGGAGAGCTGGAACCAGTCGCGGCAGGTCACCCGGTTGCCCGACCAGTTGTGGAAGTACTCGTGGGCGACGATGCCCTCGACCCGCTGGAAGGCGGCATCGGTAGCGGTATGCGGATGGGTCAGCACCGCCGCCGAGTTGAAGATGTTGAGCCCCTTGTTCTCCATGGCACCCATGTTGAAGTCGTTGACCGCCACGATCATGAACAGGTCGAGGTCATACTCGCGGCCGTAGGTCGCCTCGTCCCACTGCATGGCGCGCTTCAGCGAGGCCATGGCATGGTCGGTCTTGCCGAGGTTCTCCTCCTCGACCCAGATCTGCAGGGCCACCTCGCGGCCGCTCATGGTGGTGAAGGTGTCCTCGACCTTCTGCAGGTCGCCGGCCACCAGGGCGAACAGGTAGCAGGGCTTGGGATGCGGGTCTTCCCAGGTGACGAAGTGGCGGTCGCCGGGCAGCGTGCCCCGCTCGACGGGATTGCCGTTGGAGAGGAGCACCGGCAGGCTCGCGGCGTCACCGATCAGGGTGGTGGAGAAGGTCGCCATGACGTCGGGGCGGTCCGGATAGAAGGTGATGCGCCGGAAGCCCTCGGCCTCGCACTGGGTGCAGTACATGCCGTTCGACTGGTAGAGCCCCTCGAGAGCGGTGTTCTTGCTGGGCGCTATCTCCACCTCGGTATCGAGCAGGAAGGTCTCCGGCACCCGGTGCACGATCAGGCCGCTGTTGGTGAGGGTGTACTCGTCCTCGCCGAGCGGCTGGCCGTCGATGGCGATGGCCTTGAGCGCGAGCTGCTCGCCGTCGAGCTCCAGCGCTTCCCCGGCCTCGCGATCGGGGTGGCGTTCCAGATGAAGGCGAGCCTTGACCCGGGTGGCTGAGGGGTCGAGATCGAACGTCAGCTCGGTGCGGGTCACGCGGTAGGCGGGTGGACGGTAATCACTGAGATAGGTCGGCTGGGGTTCTGACATCGAGGTGGCTCCTGTCTGGAATTGCCGCCCATTGTACGGCTCCCCTGCCCTCCACCTCAAAGCGCCTCGGACGGGATGACGGAATCCATGCCTCAGGGTGCCGCAACGGGTTCGGGCCGGGTGAAGATCCACGCACCGATCAGGGAGAGCCCGGCGATCAGCGAGAGCTTCAGCCACAGCAGGCTCACGGTGAAGGCCAGTACCAGCATCGAGAAGGCCAGCATGGCGGTGGCCAGCCACTTGGCATGGCGGGGAATGGCGCGCTCACCCTCCCAGGCCACCACGGCCGGACCGAAGCGTGGATGCTCACGTATCCAGATCGCAAAGCGGGGCGAGCCGCGGGAGGCGGCCCACACCGCCAGCAGCATGAAGCAGGTGGTGGGCATGAGCGGCACGAAGACGCCGATCAGGCCGAGCGCGAAGCTGACCCAGGCGATGGCGATGAAGACCGCACGTTGCAGCGTCGACATCGAGTGCTCCCTCCCTCTACCCTGAACCCTCATTGAAGCCCAAGGTGGGCGCCATGGCCAGTCCCGATACCCCGGGAGCCGACGCCACCGAAGCGCACGGACCCGCGTGACGGCGGGCCCGTGGCGGGAGGCACACGCTCAGCCCTGGATGGGGATCTCGCGGCGTGCCGCCTTGGCCTCGGCAGAGCGCGGCACGGTGATCCTGAGCACGCCGTTGGCGAAGGAGGCCTTGATCTCGTCGACCCGGGCGTCACCCGGCAGGTCCAGCACCCGCCGGAAGCTGCCGTAGGAGCGTTCGATGCGCTGATAGCGCTCCTCCCGGGTACTGCTCTCCTGGCGCTTCTCGCCCTCGATCACCAGGCGGTGGTCGTCCAGGCTCAGCTTGACGTCCTTCTCCTCGACGCCTGGCACCTCGACGCCGATCTCGTAGTGATCGTCGTGCTCGGTGATGTCGAGGCTCGGACGCAACAGTGCCGGCATGTCACCGAAACCACTGCCCAGCGACGGCATGCCGAACTGGCGCATCATGCCGTCCATCCAGCGATCGAGTTCCTGATGCATGCTCGTCAGCGGGGTCAGGTCGCCGCGGCGAGGCTCCACTGCCCCGGTCGGGGCGTCGGCACTCTCGCTCTTGAACCAGTTCCAGGGAGAGAATTTCTGCAGGTTCATCAGCCACACCTCCTTTCTCGTCTGTCGAAGATGCTTCACAGCAAGATGTCCACCCTTTCTGCAATCTCAGAATTGGTGGTCGCTCGGCGGTTTTCAAGTCAGAAAGGGCGGCCGCATGACCTGCATCAAGGCGGCCCGGGTCAGTCGCGGAAGTTGTCGAACTGCAGGGGAAGGTCAGGGCCGCTCTCGCCCTTCAGCAGGGCCATGACCGCCTGCAGGTCGTCACGCTTCTTGCCGGTCACGCGCACCTTCTCGCCCTGGATCTGGGCCTGCACCTTGAGCTTGCTCTCCTTGATGCGCTTGACGATGTCCTTGGCCTCCTTCGGGTCGAGGCCCTGCTTGAGGAGTGCCTCCTGGCGGGCGCGCACGCCGGAGAGTGCCGGTTCCTGGACGTCCAGGCAGCGGGCATCGATGCCGCGCGCGATCAGCTTGTTGCGCAGCACCTCGAGCATCTGCCTGAGCTGGAAGTCCACCTCGGCCTCGAGCGACACCGTCTCGCCGTTGAGCTCGAAGCTCGCGGTGACTCCCCTGAAGTCGAAGCGCGTCTGGATCTCCCGATTGGCCTGATCGACGGCATTGCTGGCTTCGTGCTTGTCGAACTCGGAAACGATATCGAAGGAGGGCATGGCGCTGTCCTGGTAGTCGCTGGGAATGGAAGGGTGATTCTATCAGCCCGCGCGCTCCTCCGCGGCCTCGACCGAGGGTGCCAGCTCCTTGACCATCTGCCAGCCGGCACAGCCGTCCTCGTAGTAGTCCTCGAGCCAGCCCTGGAGCCGGAATCCCAGGCGACGATAGAGCCCGAGCGCCACCCGGTTGTCGGCGCGAACCTCCAGGCCGAGGCGTTCGACTCCCCGCGACCGCGCCAGCTGCTCCAGGGCCTCGATCAGGCGACGGCCCAGCCCCGACCCCCGCGCCCCGGGATGAACGCAGAAGGAATACAGCCGCGCGCGTCGACTACCGCGGCGAAACAGCAAGGTGCCGTACCCCAGCAGCTGGCTCGGTGCTCCCGCGGTCCCCGCATCCTCGGCCACCAGCGTCACGGCATGGGCACGATTGAGCAGATGCCAGAGCTGGCGGCGGCTGAAACGGTCACCGGTGAAGGCCACCTGCTCCAGGCGATAGAGGTTGTCCAGGTCGGGGGTGCCGGCCTGGCGCAGACGTACGGTCATCTCATGGCTCCGGGGGTCACGGGCGTGATTGTGATCATGGCCTAGAAGCTTGTCAGCGCTCCGGTTCATGAAATCTTTTCATCAGCTGCCCGGCTTGTCGATGATCAGACTCAAGGGCATGCTGGCGTCGTTCCGCTGGCACCCTGCCACCCTCGTCCCGCCCCCCGGAGCCTGCCCCCATGAGCCCCCTGCGCATCGTCGTCGACCGCCTGGAAGACTGGCGCCCCTACTACCCGTCGGAGGACCTGGTCACCGCCGACGACTTCCTGGCCCAGGACCGGCGCCACCGGGTCACCGAGGACGCCGATCGCTCCACCCATGTGATCAACCTGTGCAGCGAGCTCGACTATCTGGGCACCGGCTACTACGTCTCGCTGCTCGCCCAGGCCCGAGGCCAGCGAGTGCTGCCGACGGTGGAGACCCTCAACGAACTGTTGCGCAAGGCGCTGACCGACCTGCAGCTGGACACCCTGGCCCCGCTGCTGGGCGAGCTGGCTCGCCAGGGCTCGTTGGCCGGTGACAGCCTGACCCTGCGCGTACTGTTCGGGGAGTGCCGTGAGCCGGCGCTGGCGCGGCTCGCCCGCAAGCTCTTCGAGCGCCTGCCCTGCCCGCTGCTCGAGGCCAGTCTGGTACGGCGCCACGACCTCTGGCGGCTGGCACGGCTGAGGCCGGTACGCCTGCGCGACCTGACCCTCGACGAGCAGGACCTGTTCGCCACCGCGCTCAACCGCCACTCGCGGCAGGTGTGGCGCACCCCCAAGGCGCGCCGACGCTACCGCTTCGACCTGGCGATGCTGGTCGATCCGCAGGAGGCGCTGCCGCCCAGCAACCGCGGCGCCCTCAAGGCGTTCATCCGGGCCGGGCGGCGTCTGGGCATCGATGTCTCGCTGATCACGAGGCGTGATGCCGGCAGGATCGCCGAATTCGACGCCCTGTTCATCCGCGAGACCACCGCGCTGAACCACCACACCTACCGCATGGCCCGCCTCGCCGAGCACGAGGGGCTGGTGGTGATCGATGCCCCGCGGGACATCCTGCGTTGCACCAACAAGGTCTACCTGCACGCCCTGCTGCGGGCACGCGGCGTGCCGGCCCCCGAAGGGGTGCTGCTCAAGCGCGGTGACCGACGCCCGCTGGCCGAGCGGATCGGCCACCTCGGCTTCCCGCTGGTGCTCAAGATCCCGGATGGCGCCTTCTCCCGCGGGGTCGTCAAGGTCACCGACCACGCCCAGCTCGAGCACGAGAGCGCCCGTCTGTTCGAGGCTTCCGCCCTGCTGCTGCTCCAGGAGTGGCTGCCCACGGAATACGACTGGCGCATCGGCGTGCTCGACGGCCAGGTGCTGTTTGCCAGCCGCTACTTCATGGCCCGGGGCCACTGGCAGATCTATGACCACTCCGGCGCGCGGGTAAAGAGTGGGGGCTTCACCACCCATGACCCCGCCGAGGTGCCGCCGGCAGTGATCAGGGCCGCACTCAAGGCCACGCGACTGATCGGCAACGGCTTCTACGGTGTGGACCTCAAGCAGTCCGGCGAACGGGTGGTGGTGATCGAGGTCAACGACAACCCCAATGTCGATGCCGGTATCGAGGACGCGGTGCTCGGCCGCGCCCTCTATGACCGCATCATGGGCATCTTCCTGGCCCGCCTGGAGGCGCGGGTGCGCCAGGGCGCCTGAGGCACGAGTGTCGCGGCTGACGGCCCTGCACTTCTGGCGTAACCTGTCGAACGTATCCCCGATCGAACCCGGCCCGGAGTCAAGATGAGCGACCGCGATACCCGCCACCAGCAGGCCATGCAGAAACTCAAGGCCCATGTCGACGAGAAGGTGGCCAGGGCCACCGAGCAGCGCGGGCTGCTGCTGGTGTTCACCGGCAACGGCAAGGGCAAGACCACCGCCGCCTGGGGCACCGTCACCCGCGCCCTGGGCTACGGCTACCGGGTCGGCGTGGTGCAGTTCATCAAGGGGCTCTGGGAGTGCGGCGAGCGCGACCGCCTGCAGGACGACCCCAACCTCGAGGTGGTGATCATGGCCACCGGCTTCACCTGGGAGACCCAGAACCGCGAGGCCGACACCCGTGCCTGCCGCGAGGTATGGGCCGAGGCCCAGCGCCTGCTGGCCGATCCCGGCGTCTATCTGGTGGTGCTCGACGAGCTCACCTACATGCTCAAGTTCGGCTACCTGGACATCGGCATGGTGAAGCGGGCGATCGAGAACCGTCCCCGCGAGCAGACGGTGATCATCACCGGGCGCAACGCTCACCGGGAACTCGTGGCGCTGGCCGATACCGTCACCGAGATGCAGGAGGTCAGACACGCCTTCAACGGCGGCATCCAGGCCCGGCGTGGCATCGACTATTGAGCGCCTCCCCCCTCCCGTAAAACCCCTTCCATATCAGCAGCCTGCCGGGTGGCGCCAGCCACCTGTTGCCTATTGGCTACAGCCAACTACTTGATCTGCAAGGTGACTTGCATCTCGCACCTGGAGTGTTGCCTCGTCGCGACGGTTCGGGCGTTTCCTGGCGGCGACGCCGCCAGGATCGACAACACAACCCACTGATATAAAGGGATTCCCACGAGCTGGCCCGAATGTTGCTCTGGGTTGGGTCGCCAATCAATGTCCCGGCCCTTCCGCGTCATCGCTCACCGGCACCTCCGGGGGCGGACTGACGTGGCGTGCATGGAGCGGCCCTACAGCAAGGAGCAACGACGACCATGAGGATTACCATTTTCGGTTCCGGATACGTGGGACTCGTCACGGGTGCCTGCCTGGCCGATGTCGGCCATGACGTCATCTGTGTCGATGTGGACGAGGCCAAGGTGGCCCGGCTCGAGGCCGGCGAGATCCCGATCTACGAGCCCGGCCTCGAGAGCCTGATCCGCCAGAACCAGGCCGCCGGGCGCCTGAGGTTCACCACCGACGCCGCCAAGGGCGTGGCCTTCGGCCTGCTCCAGTTCATCGCCGTGGGCACCCCCTCCGACGAGGACGGTAGCGCCGACCTGCGCCATGTGCTCCAGGTCGCCGAGACCATCGGCCGCCACATGAACGAGTATCGCATCATCGTCGACAAGTCGACGGTGCCGGTGGGCACCGCCAGCAAGGTGGAGCGGGTGATCGCCGCTGCCCTGGACGATCGGGGCCTCTCGCTCGACTTCGATGTCTGCTCCAACCCCGAGTTTCTCAAGGAGGGGGCGGCCATCGAGGACTTCTCCCGTGGTTCGCGCATCGTGGTGGGGACCGAGTCGGAGCGGGTCAGGAGTGCCATGCGCGAGTGCTACGGCCCCTACAACCGCCAGAAGGACAAGCTGATGTTCATGTCGGTGCGCAGCGCCGAACTGACCAAGTATGCCGCCAACGCCATGCTGGCCACCAAGATCAGCTTCATCAACGAGATCGCCAACCTGGCCGAACGCCTCGGGGCCGACATCGAGGAAGTGCGCCACGGCATCGGCAGCGATCCGCGCATCGGCTACAGCTTCATCTATCCCGGCTGTGGCTATGGTGGCTCCTGCTTCCCCAAGGATGTGAAGGCCCTGGCCCATACCGCCGAGGAAGCCGGCTACCCAACCGAGATGATCAGCGCCGTGGAACGCGTCAACGGCCGGCAGAAGGGCAAGCTGTTCGAGAAGCTGTGCCAGGCCTTCGACGGCAAGCTCGCCGGCAAGACCATCGCCCTGTGGGGGCTGGCCTTCAAGCCCAACACCGACGACATGCGCGAGGCGCCGAGCCGGGCCCTGATGGAGGCCCTGTGGGAGACCGGTGCCCGTGTGCAGGCCTTCGATCCCGAGGCCGCCGAGGAGTGTCGCCGACTCTATGGCGAGCGTGACGATCTGGTGCTCAGCGAGCGCCGCGACGAGGCCCTGGAGGGTGCCCACGCGCTGGTGATCTGCACCGAGTGGAAGGCCTTCCGTACCGTCGACTTCGGCCTGCTGCGCGAGACGCTGCTCGAGCCGGTGGTGATCGATGGCCGCAACCTCTTCCAACCCGAGAGTGTCAAGGCCGCCGGGCTCGGCTACTACGCCATCGGCCGGGGTGACTCCGTCCGGCCCGTACTGGCCTGAGGAGTCGAGATGTCGAGACCACCCGTCGATCGCTCCGTCGCCAGCGGGGTGACGGAGTTCACCACCCTGGCACTGGTCCTGGCCATGCTGGTGGTGGTGATCATCGAGCTGCCGTCGGAGGTTTTCTCGCCGGAGTCGAAGAGCTTCTTCTTCGCCATCGGCGCCGTGGGGGCCTGGCGCTACACCTGGTGGCTGGTCCAGGCCGTCCGCTCGGTGTGGTACAACCGCCGCCTCTTCCCGCGCCTGCGGGCCGAGGCCGACGCCGCCGCGGCGGTGTCGAGCCCGCCGGAGCTCTACGTGCTCTGCACCTCCTACCGCATCGACCCGGAGGTCAACTTCCGGGTCTACGATGCGCTGGTGCGCGAACTCGTCGACTACGGCGTGCCCACGACCCTGTTCGCCTCGATCTCGGATCGCACCGACGTCGACGTCATCACCCATGTGCTGGACGACCACGGCTGGCCGGACAACGTCGAGGTCCGCTACATGTTCCAGAAGGGGGACGGCAAGCGCTCGGCCATGGCCGAGGTGCTGCGGGCGATCTCGCGGCGCCTGCCGGAACCGGGCGCCCTGCTGATCTCGATGGACGGCGACATCCGGCTGGAGCCCGGCACCCTGTCGCGCTCGCTGTCGTTCTTCCAGGCGGATCCGGACCTGGGGGCCCTGACCACCAACAACAGTGCCATCGTCACCGGCGGCGATGCCACTCGCGAGTGGTACGACCTGCGCTACGCCCAGCGCCATCTGGTGATGAGTTCGCTGTCGGTCTCCAACCGGCTGCTGGTGCTCACCGGCCGCTACAGCGCCTTCCGTGCCGACCTGGCGGTCCAGCCGGACTTCATCGACCTGGTCGAGAACGACCATGTCGAGCACTGGCGCTTCGGCAAGTTCAAGTTCCTCTCCGGCGACGACAAGTCGACCTGGTACTGGCTGCTGAAGAACGGCTGGCGGATGCGCTACCTGCCCGATGTCTACGTCTCGGGATTCGAGGAGCTTCCCGACCGGCGTCGCTTCTTCGCCTCGACTACCGACCTGATGCGTCGCTGGTACGGCAACATGCTGCGCACCAGCAATCGGGCCATCGCGCTGGGGCCGCGCCCCATGGGGATGTTCGCCTGGTGGAGCCTGGTGGACCAGCGCCTCTCCATGTGGACCACCCTGATCGGTCCCACGGTGGCGACCCTGGTCACGCTCTTCGTGCGTCCCTCGTTCATCTTCGCCTACCTGCTGTGGATCCTCTTCACCCGGGGTATCGCCACCCTGATCCTGGCCTGGCAGCGAGGGCGCTACAGCCTGCTGTGGATTCCGCTGATCTACTACAACCAGGTATGGGGCGCGATCCTCAAGACCTATGTCAGTTTCCGCTTCAACCGCCAGAAGTGGTCGCGCCAGGGGATCTCGGCCGGTGAACCCGACGACCCGGTGGCAGTGCGCCGCCAGCGGGCCGTGGGCCATGTGCTGCACGGCTTCGCCTATGGCGTGCTGCTCTTCGCGTTGATCCTCACCACCGGCGTGCTGCAGCCCCCCGATCGCATGTCCCTGGCCATCGCCCGCGACATGGGCGGCGAGCGTGCCGCGACACCGGAGAATGCCAACCGCTGGCTGTCGCAGGTCATCACCACGCTGCCCGAGGGCAGTACCGTGCAACTGCCCGCCGGCCACCTGCGAGTCAACGAGGCGCTTCTCGATTCCCTGGAAGGCAGCGAGCGGATACGGGCGGTACGCCTCGACGGCGACAATGGGGGGCATCCCACCACCCTGGCCCTCACCCCGGGCGTCGCGGCCAGTATCGAGGGCCCCGCCGGCGAGCCCGTGGGGGAGTCCACCCTCTGCACGCCGGAAGCGAACTGCGCCCTGACCCTGGACCGACAACGCCTGAGCCTCGTCAACGTGCGCCTGAGGGTCGAGGCCGACCCCATCATGGAAGCCGTGGCGACGGCCGGCCCCTGAGCAAGGAGAAACCAACGGATGGCTGACCACTTTTCCGATCATCGCGATCAGGAGCGACACGAACCCACCCTCGGGGGTGCCCGGGATGATGACCGCTATCCGGCGGGGGCCCCCCATGACCACGCCCGGCAGGTGAACGGCGACCGCATCCAGCACGAACGCCGTGACGAGCGCCGCCATATCCGCGTGTCGCCGCCCTTCCGGGTCCGGCTGGAGGACGGCACCACCCTGACCGGGGCAGATGTCTCCCTGGGCGGCTTCGCCCTCTACAGCGACCGCGCCTTCCAGACCGGCGAGGCGATCTCGGCCTCGCTGCTGATGATGGCCGGTCCCACCGAGCTGATCATCCCGCTACGCGCCGAGTGCCGGCGTGCCGTGCCCGAACCGAACGGACGCGGGTACAAGGCGGGGTTCGAGATCATCGACATGGAACCGCCTCACCGGGAACTGCTGCGACAGGTGATCCGCAGCTGCCTGAGCGGACGCACCGCCAGCGTCGAGGCGTTGATGGCCGGCGAGGATCCCCAGACGCCGCGCAAGCGGCAGGCCGGGGTCACCAAGCCCCTGCCCTCGTCTCGCCCCCCGCGTCCCAGAAGCCGCTATATGCTGCTGTTCGCGGCCATCGGGGTGCTGGTGCTGGTCGCCGCCGCCACGGCCTATCGCAACTTCATGATGATCGAGCCGAGCTTCGCCGCCGTGACCGCGCCACGCATCGATATCCGCGCCCCCGGGCCCGGCATCCTGGCGGCGCACGAGCTGCAGGCCGGAGACCGGGTCGAGCGGGACCAGCTGCTCACCAGCGTCGAGAACAGCGACCTGGAGTCGGACCTGATCCTCGCCAATGCCGCCCAGCGCTACAACAACCGCCTGATCGAGAACCTCCAGGAACATCTCGACGGCGGCACCCAGGAGGTCAGCCTGGCCAACTCCGCCCAGCCTGCCAGCGGCGACACCCTGTCGTTCGAGTCGGTGTCGCCGGAGATCGCCCGGGCGCGCATCGAGCAGTTCGAGACGGCACGCGACTACGAGAGCTCGCGTATCACCGCGCTGGAGGCCCGCAAGGCCAACAACGACATCTACAGCCCCTGCGACTGCCTGGTGGCCTGGGCGCTGAGCAGCGCCGACGGCACCTATATCAACGAGAGCGAGCGGATCATGACGCTCATCCGCACCGACCAGGACGACGTCCTGGTCGAGGCGCTGGTGCACATGAACGACATCGAGCGCATCGAGCCCAACCAGCAGGCCTTCATCGCCCTGCCCCACGCCTCGGAGCCGATCCGCGCCCGGGTTCGCAACGTCGCCCTCGACGTGGAACGGCAGCCCCGCGCCGGCTTCCCCAGCTGGGTGCGCCAGCAGCAGAACGTGGCCAGCGTGCTGCTGGTTCCCGAGCGCGACCTCCCGGCCGAGAGCGTCGGCCAGCCGGTCGACGTGCGCTTCACCGAAGCGCCGCTGCTGGGCGCCACCGCCGAGTGGGTCTGGCAGGGTATGCGCGCGGTCATCCAGTTCGGCGACCGCATCTACCGCGCGGCCATGGAAGAAGACGAGAGCGACGCCGGCTGATGGAATTCATGTTCACATCCGCGGGAGTCGCGGATGACCACCCAGGAGGCACCATGTTCTTGGACGCTAGCAAGGGCACCGGCCCCGCGGCCGGCCTCACCCTGGCAGCACTGCTGACGGCACTCCTCCCCGGGGCCGCCCGGGCCGGCGACATCGACGAGGCCTCCCTGGGCCTGCCGCGGGTCGAGGCCTGCTCGGCGCGCTACGTCGAGGTCGATGCCCCCCGGCCCAGCGGTGCTGACGACGGCCATACGGCGATCCGCGAGGGCTTCGACACCCATCGCCACTGGGGTACCGAGCGGAACGTCGAACGACTCGACACCGCCCAGACGGGCCTCGGCGTACCCGGACTGCGGGTCCACTACCCCGCCGGCACCTCCTCGCCGGGCGACGACGAACAGGGCGGTGCCGGCTTCTATACCGAGCCGGCCTCCCTGGCCGGCGCCGAGCAGGCGTGCCTCAGCTATCGGGTGCGCTTCGAGCCCGGCTTCGACTTCGTCAAGGGAGGCAAGCTGCCGGGCCTCTATGGGGGCGAGGCGCCCAGCGGTGGCGAGACCGCCGATGGCGAGAACGGCTTTTCCATGCGCCTGATGTGGCGTGAGCTTGGCCAGGGGGAGCTCTACGAATACGTGGTCGATCAGGAAGGCACCTCGGTGGGCCGCGGTGCCTGGACCTTTCCCAGCGGCGAGTGGGTGACCATCGAGCAGGAAATCGTCCTCAACGATCATGATCAGGCCAATGGCCTGGCACGCCTGTGGATCGACGGTCAGCCGGTACTCGAGCAGCGCGACATCGTCTACCGCACCACCCCCGACCTGACCATCGACGGCCTGATGTTCTCGACCTTCTTCGGTGGCACCGGTGAAGAGTGGCGTACCCCTCGCGACCAGTACGCGGACTTTGCCGACTTCCGCCTGCTTGTCCCGGGGTCATGAGCCGCGGCCCGGCCGACCCTCAGTCGCTCGACCTGCCCGGAGGGACCATCCCGTCCGGCTCGATCCAGTTCAAGAAGGGAGTCACGACGACCATGCCTCAAGCCCGATTCCGAGTCTTCCCGCCGTGTCGCCCACGTCCCGTGCTCCTGGCCCTGCTGCTCGTCGGGCTGGCGGGCGGGGCCGGCGCCGACGAGAATGAGCTCCTCGGCCGGGAGGAGCGGGAAGCCCTGGATCTCTCGGAATACCAGGTCAACGCGCCGGATGCCGGCTACTTCGATGTGGCCGCTCGCATGGCGGAGCTGGAGGAGGTCGACAACTCCATCCTCCTGCAGGAGATCGACGAGCTCTCCCAGGGGCCGAGCTGCCAGCAGTTGCTGGAGTACGAGCCCATCACCACCCGGGTGCGGATCCCGGGCTACTATCCCAGTCCCGAGGAGTGGGAGCTCGCCTCGGAGCCGCTGTTCCGCTTCGAGGACAACGTCTCGATGCTGGCGGGGTCCTTCGTCGCCAGCGGCGACCCCTACTACGCCGAGTGCCTGGTCCGCTACCTGGACCACTGGGCCCAGGCCGAGGCGCTCACCGACTTCCACTACGACTCCATGCAGCCCCAGGCCTGGTTCGCCACCGAGTCGATGCTGTTTGCCGCCGGCATGGCCTACGCCACGGTGCGCCCCTTCCTGGAAGGCCTGGAGGAGGAGCGCGAGCGCCTCGAGGCCTGGCTCAACGACCTCGCCCACATCCATGCCGATATCCCCGGCGAGCCCCAGAACAGCTGCTGCAACAACCACTTCTACCGCCGGGCCCTCTACGGCAGCGTGATCGGCGTGCTCACCGAGGACGAAGAGCTGTTCCGCTTCGGGGTCAGCGCCATCTACTCCGCGCTGCACGACATGACCGCAGAAGGCGCCTTCCCCCTGGAGGTGAACCGCGGCCGGCGTGCCACCCACTACCAGAACTATGCCCTGCTCTACCTGGTGACCAACATGCAGGTCATCGCCCGCCAGGGCTACGAGGAGATCTTCGACCTGGAAATCGAGGGCCGCACCATCCACGACGCCGTCGACTTCCTGTTCGAGATCCTCGAGGACCCCGCCGCGCTCGGCGACTACGCCCCCCTCGAGCAGTACACCGGTTTTCTCAAGGATCCCCAGTACTTCACCTGGATGGAAATCTACCAGACCCGCTTCGACGACCCGCGCATCGACGACTTCGTGACCCGAGTGCGGCCGCTCTACAGCCGCAGCGCCGGCGGTTACGCCACCCTCTACTTCATGTCGCCCGATGCCCAGACCCACGTCTTCCTCGACGAGGAGCAGCGCCAGACCGAGGCCTTCCGTGGCCTCGGCCAGCAGTGAAGCGGTCGTCCCACCGCAGAACGAGGAAACATCCATGAAGCAGACCGTCTCTACCATCCGCTCCTCCGTCCCTCGCCGGCTCACGGCCTCCCTCGCCCTGCTGGCTGTACTGGCAGGCTGCGCCGCGCCCGGTCAGCCCACCGATGGAGGCGACACCCGTGGGGTGCCGGCCGGATACGCCGACTGGTTCTCCGGCGGGCCTCGGGCCGCCATAGAAGGAGAGGACTGGAACAGGATCAGCCGCATCCAGGAACTGGTCGAGGCCGGCCGGCACGACGAGGCCATCGAGCGCCTCGAGCCGTTGATGGCCCGCCACGTTCCCCCCGCCTTCTACGAGATGGCCAAGCTCTACGATGCCGGCCAAGGCGTCGAGCGGAATCCCGTCGAGGCGGCACGACTCTACGGCAGGTCGATCGAGCAACCCTCGCCGATCCGCGGCAATGCCTCGCTCAGCCTGGCCGAACTCTACCGCACGGGCGATGGTGTCGAGCGCAACGACGTACTGGCCTACTACCTGCTGGACCAGGCAGTGAACGAGGAGGTGGAGCGCGCCGAGCCGATGCTGGCGGAACTGCTCGCCGAGGGCGGCGAGGGGATCGGAGCCGATCCCGAGCGGGCCAGGCAGCTCTATGTCCGTGCCGCCGAACGGGGTGACGAGCAGGCCCTGCTGGCCCTGGCCGAGGCGCATGCCCCCGGGGGCTGGCTCCCCGAGGCCCCGGAGCACACCATGGATTACGCCCGGCGTTATGCCGCCACCCTCGAGGAGCAGGCCGCTGCCGGCGACACGAATGCCATGCGCCAGCTGGCCGGCCTCCATGCGCCGGACGGGCTGCTGGGCGACCAGCCCGAGAAACGCCGTGCGTGGCTGGTCCGGGCCGCCGAGGCCGGAGATGAGGATGCCCTGGGCCAGGCCGGCAGGGCCATGATGGAGAGCGACCCCCAGCGCGGCATGGCGTTGCTCGAGGAAGCCGCCGAACGCGGTGACGTGGACGCCATGACACAGCTGGGCCGGCTCCTGCTCGACCCGGAACAGGGGCCGACCCGGCGAGGCGAGGCCGAGCGCTGGTTGACCCGCGCCATCGAGGCCGGCTCCGTGGATGCCATGGTGGTCCTCGGTTCGGCTCTGATCGATGAGGCGGCGGAGCGGGCCAGCCTCATGGCCCAGGGCCGCCGGGAAGGCGACACCGGCAACGACATCGCCGACACGGCGATGCGCACCTCGCCCGACGTCAGGCGTGGCATCGAACTGCTCGAACGGGGCGCCGAACAGGACGATCCACTGGCCCTGGCGTACCTCGGGGACATCTATCTCGGCGATGAACTGGTACCGAGCCAGCCCTACCTGGCCGTGGACTACCTGGAGCGTGGCCACGAACTGGGTCACCCCTGGGCCACGCAGCAGTTGGGAGCCGCCTACCTCGAGGGACGGGGCGTGCCCGCCGACGGCCGCCGGGCCGAGGAGCTGCTGAACGCGGCAGCCGACCGGGGCCAGGAAGGGGCCCTGCGCCTGCTGGGTGAGGCCTATCTCGACGGCGAGGTGGTTCCCTTCCATCCCAGCCGCGGCGAGGAACTGCTCCTGGCCGCAGCCGACGCCGGCGACACCACCGCCATGACCACCCTCGGCGAGGCCTACCTCGCCGGCCCCCTCGAGGAGCAGCCCCGCCGCGGGCTGGAGCTGCTCGAGCAGGCGGCCCACCAGGGCGATGCCTACGCCATGGTGGTACTGGGCCGCGCCTATCGTAATGGCCAGGGCCTGCCGAGGGACCTGGACGCAGCGGATCGCTGGCTGACCCGGGCCCGGGATGCCGGCCACGGCTCCGCCGACGAGGCCCTGACCCACCTCAACCGGGAGCGGGGCGCCCAGGGTGACATCCGTGCCCTGGTGGCAGCCGCCGAGGATGGTCACCCGGGCGCGATGGCCGACCTGGGCCGCGCTTTCCTGGACGGCGAAGGGGTCGAGCAGAACCGCGAATATGCCCGGGCCTGGCTCGAGCGCGCCGCCAACGCCGGGCATACCGGGGCCCGGGCCGACTTCGGCGAGATGCTGCTCGACAGCGACCCCGAACGTGCCATGCAACTGCTGCAGGGCGCCGCCGATGCCGGCCATGAAGGTGCGCGTCTCACCCTGGGCCGCGCCTACCTGCAGGGTGAAAACGTCGAGACCGACCCCGAGCAGGGGCTCGCCTACCTGCGCCCCGCCGCCGAGGCCGGCAACCCCCACGCCGCCCAGCTGCTGGGCCTGGCCTACCTGGAAGGCAACGGCGTCGAGGCAGACCCGGTCCAGGCCGAGGAGTGGCTGACCCGGGCGGTGGAGAGCGGCGACCTCTCCTCCCGCGCCAACCTCGGTCGGGTACTGCTGCGTGGCGAGGACGGTATGCCCCAGGATGTCGAACGCGGCACGGCGCTGCTGCAGGAGGCCGCCGATGCGGGTCATGCGGGGGCCCAGGCGACCCTGGGACGAGAATACCTGCGTGGCGAGCACCTCGACCCGGACCCCCGGCGCGGCGCCGACTATCTGTTGCAGGCCGCCCACCAGGGGCACTCCAGTGCCCGGCTGGCGCTCGCCGAGGCCTACCTGTCGGCCCACGGCCTGGAGAATGCCAACCGCGAACAGGCGCTGCTGTGGCTCGACGAAGTCATGGAGGGAGACAGCGACATGGCCCTGGAGACCCTCCACGACCTGCTGTCGGACGATATCGCCGCGACGCAATGACGCCACGGCGCTCGCACCACGCGAAAGGCCGGCACCGGGTGCCGGCCTTTCGCGTATCGGGGAGGGTGCACGGGACAAGAGCCCGGCTTCGCCCCGGAGCCCTGCCCCTTCGCACGGCTCAGCCGTCGAAGGGGTTGCGCAGCACGATGGTCTCGTTGCGATCGGGCCCGGTGGAGATGATGTCGATGGAGGTGCCGACCTTCTCCTCGAGGAAGCTGATATAGGAGCGGGCGTTGGCCGGCAGGTCCTCGACGCGCTTGGCGCCCAGGGTCGACTCGCTCCAGCCCGGCAGGTCCTCGTAGAGCGGCTCGACGGCCTCGTAGCCCTCGGAATCCACCGGCGTGTCGAGGACCTCGCCATCCTTGCTGCGGTAGCCGACGCAGACGCGGATGTTCTCCAGCCCGTCGAGCACGTCGAGCTTGGTCAGGCAGATGCCGGAAACCGAGTTGATCTGCACCGCATGGCGCAGGGCCACGGCGTCGAACCAGCCGCAGCGGCGCGGCCGCCCGGTGGTGGCACCGAACTCGTGGCCACGTTCGGCCAGGTGTCGGCCGTGCTCGTCGAACAGCTCGGTGGGGAAAGGCCCGGAGCCGACCCGGGTGGTGTAGGCCTTGGTGATGCCCAGCACGTAGTCGAGGTAGAGCGGCCCGACACCGGAGCCGGTGGCGGTACCGCCGGCGGTGGTGTTGGAACTGGTCACGAAGGGGTAGGTGCCGTGATCGATGTCGAGCAGCGAGCCCTGGGCCCCCTCGAAGAGGATGTTCTCGCCGGCACGGCGCAGGTCGTGGACCAGGCCCACGGTGTCGCAGACCATGGGGCGCAGTTCCTCGGCCATCTCCATCGCCTCGTCGAGCACCTGCTGGAAGTCCACCGGTGCCTCGCCATGGTAGTTGACCAGCACGAAGTTGTGGTAGTCGAGCACCTCGCCGAGCTTGGAGGCGAAGCGCTCACGGTGCAGCAGGTCGCCCAGGCGAAGGCCACGGCGCGCCACCTTGTCCTCGTAGGCCGGACCGATGCCGCGGCCGGTGGTGCCGATCTTGGCCACCCCGCGGGCCTTCTCGCGGGCCTGGTCCAGGCGCACGTGGTACGGGAGGATCAGCGGACAGGCCGGCGACAGGCGCAGGCGCTCGCGCACCGGCACGCCCTTGGCCTCCAGCTCGCGGATCTCCTTGATCAGCGCTTCCGGCGACAGCACCACGCCATTGCCGATCACGCAGGTCTTGTCGGGTCGCAGGACACCGGAAGGGATCAGGTGCAGGACGGTCTTCTCGCCATCGATGACCAGGGTGTGGCCGGCATTGTGCCCCCCCTGGAAGCGCACCACCGCGGAGGCGGATTCGGTGAGCAGGTCGACCACCTTGCCCTTGCCTTCGTCACCCCACTGGGTGCCCAGTACGACTACGTTCTTGCCCATTGTGCTCTCGTCTCTCGTTGCGGCGCCGCGCTGCCCGCGCTACGCCCATGTCAGGCCCAGGGCCATCTACGATGACCGGCGCACCGGCCAGGCCCACTGTTGTGAAGTCTACAGGGAGCGAGGCTCCCAGCGGCCATCGATCCGCGCCAGCTGCCGGTTGCAGCGGTGCTCCACCGCACCGGTACGCTGGCCGGGCAGCGCCTGGACGACCCGCTCGCCCCGCTCGCGCAGGGCGGCGATGGCCTCCCGCAGGCCCTCGCCCTCGGCCGGCGCCCAGATCCCGTCATGGGCCGGCTCGCCGAGCGCCAGGGTGGCCAGCAGCTTGAGGTCCATGGAGAAGCCGGTGGCCGGCCGGGCGCGACCGAAGGCGCGACCGGTATCGTCATAGCGCCCGCCCTTGGCCAGGGCCTGGCCGTAGCCGGGCACGTAGGCGGCGAACATCATGCCGGTGTGATACTGGTAGCCGCGCAGCTCGGCCAGGTCGAAATAGGGCTCGACCTCGGGATGCTGGGCCTGTACCCCCTGGTGCAGGGCCCGCAGCTGATCCAGTGCCGCCCCCACCGCGGCGGGTGCCTCGGCGAAGGCCTCGCGCGCCTCGTCGAGCACCTCGGGGCCACCGTGCAGGTGGCCCAGCGCCACGAACATCCCGGCCAGGGCGGGGTCCGCGACGCTCTCGTCGACCCGGGCCGCCAGCTCGCCCGGCGACTTGAGCTCCAGCGCTTCGAACAGTGCCCGCTCCTGCTCGACATCGAGCTCGGCGGCCTGTACCAGGCTACGGTAGATGCCGATGTGGCCCAGCGCCAGGTGAATCTCGTCGGCCCCGGCGGCGACCAGGCTGGCCAGTGCCAGGTGCAGGATCTCCAGATCGGCCTCGAGGCCGGCATGGCCGAACAGCTCGACGCCCACCTGCACCGGGCTGCGCCCCCCCTGGTGCTGGTCGGCCTTGGCCCGCAGCACATTGGTGCAGTAGCACAGCCGCACCGGCCCCTGGCGCTGCATCGAGTGGGCATCCATGCGCGCCACCTGGGGAGTGACGTCAGCGCTGACACCCATCATGCGGCCGGTCAGCTGATCGGTGAGCTTGAAGGTCTGCAGGTCCAGGTCGGTACCGGTGCCGGTCAGCAGCGAGTCGAGGAACTCCACCGGGGGCGGCATCACCTGGTCATAGCCCCAGCGGTGATAGAGATCGAGCAGCGCCCGACGCAGTTCCTCCATGCGGCTCGCCTGGGGAGGCAGCACCTCGTCCATGCCGTCGGGCAGCAGCCAGCGGTCAGCGATGGTCATGTCTATTCGTCCTGCAACACGATGAATGGCCTGGGAAAAATACTCCGGTGAGCGGCGCGATGGCACACCCGCCGGGACGGGAACAGGCCACAAAAAAACCGGGCCACGCCCGGTTCAAGGATTCTACCACGTTTGCGCCGGGGATGAACCCCGCCAGGGGCGGGGCCCATGCCGGACCAGCCGATGGGCCGGGTCATCCCTCGTTCTGGGGCACGGCGCTCTTCAGGTAACGGAAGAAGTCGCTGGTGGGATCGAGCACCAGCATGTTGCCGTCGCCGTTGAAGCTCTCGCGGTAGGCGTTCAGGCTGCGCCAGAAGGCGAAGAATTCCTGGTCCTGCTCGTAGGCCTCGGAGAAGATCGCCGCGGCCTCGGCGTCACCCTCGCCTCGCAGGGTCTCGGAACGCTCGGTGGCCTGGGCCAGCAATACCTGGCGACGGCGGTCGGCGTTGGCACGAATCCGCTCGGCCTCCTCCTGGCCCTGGGCCCGCCACTCGCGGGCCTCGCGCTCGCGCTCGGAGCGCATGCGCTCGAACACCGCGGCGGAGACGTCCTCGGGCAGATCGATCCGCTTGACACGGATGTCGCGGATCGCCACGCCGAGCTCGTCGCGCATCAGGGCGTCGAGCTCCTCGGTGGGGCGCAGCATCAGGTCGTCGCGACGCTCGGCGATGATCTGCTGCAGGTCCAGGCGACCGAACTCGTTACGCAGGCTCTCGTCGACCCGGGGCTGGATCAGGCGGATCGCCATCATCTCGTCACCGGCGGTGGCCTCGTAGTAGCGGGTCGGGTTGATCACCTGCCACTTGACGTAGGAGTCGACGATCACCGCCTTCTGCTCCAGGGTCAGGTAGCGGCTGGTGTCGGTATCCAGGGTCAGCACCCGGGTATCGAACTTGCGGATGGTCTGGGTGACCGGGATCTTGAAGTGCAGCCCCGGCTGGATGTTCTCCTCGATGACCTCACCGAAGCGCAGCTTCACCGCGCGCTCGGTCTCGTCGACCACGTAGAGGCTGTTGCTCGCCAGCCAGGCCACGGCCGCCAGGCCGCCGACGATGATCAGGGAACGATTGTTGATCATTTAGCGGCCCTCCCTGCGGATTCCACTGCTGTTGGTACTGCCGGTCGCTTGACTGCCACGCAGGCGCTCGAGCACCCGCGGGTCGAGCTCGCCCTCCTCGCCGAGGCGCTCGCCGTCGCCGCGACGCTCGCCGCCGCCATTGCCCATCTGGTCGAGCGGCAGGTACATCAGCGGGCTGTCGTCGGCCACGTCGACCAGCACCTTGGGCGTGCTGCCGAAGATCTCGGCGATGGCATCCAGGTAGAGACGCTCGCGCATGATGGCCGGCGAGTTCTGGTACTGGGTAAGCAGGGCGTTGAAGCGGTTGGCCTGGCCGCGGGCCTCGGCCACGACCGATTCACGATAGCCCTGGCCCTGCTCGACCAGGCGCTGGGCCTGACCCTGGGCCTCGGGGATGATGGCGTTGGCGTAGGCCATGCCCTGGTTGATGGTCCGCTGACGGTCCTCGCGGGCCCGGATCACGTCGTCGAAGGCGTCGATGACCGGTGCCGGCGCCGAGGTGGACTCGATGTTGATGGTCTGCAGCCGGATACCCGTGCCGTAGCTGTCCAGGTAGGACTGCAGGCGACTGGCCACGGAGCTGCCGAGGATCTCGCGGCCCGAGGTGAGGATGTCGATCATGTCGGTACCCCCCACCACGTGGCGCAGCGCCGAATCCAGCGCATTCTCGATGGAGAGCTGCGGGTTGCGCACGTTGAGCACGAAGTCACGGGGATCGTTGACCTGATACTGGGCCGAGATCTCGACCTCGACGATGTTCTCGTCGCGGGTCAGCATCGACTGGGTCTGGGTCAGCGAACGCACCCGGGTCACGTTGACCATGCGCACGTCATCGATCAGCGGCGGGTTCCAGTGCAGGCCGGGACTGACCACCTCCTGGAACTTGCCGAAGCGCAGCACGACACCGCGTTCGGACTGGTCGACCAGATAGAAGCCGGTCGCCGCCCAGATCGCCAGTGCCACGATGATCAGCAGTCCCGGCAGGGCGAAGGTGTTGCGCGGCTTGCCACCGCCCCCCTTGCCACCGCGGCCGCCGCCCTTGCCACCGCGGCCGCCGAGCATGCTGTTGAGCTTGTCCTGAAACTTCTTCAGGGCCTCGTCCAGGTCGGGGGGGCCTTGATTGCCGCCGCGGTTGCCGCCGCCCCCATTGCTGCCGCCGCGTCGGCCACCACCACTCCAGGGGTCGTGCTGGTTGCCACCACCAGGCTCATTCCAGGCCATACGTCCTCTCCACTATGCGTTGCTTCCCGCCCCCGGAGGGCTCTCCGGGGGCGGGCATCGGTTGCGATCCTGTGTGCGCCGTCCGAGCGACGCCTGTCGACCTTGTCGTTATCCTTCGCCCCCGCGCCGTGGCCATGACCGGGGCCGTTCGTCGTTCAGCCCTCCCAGACGGGCCGCTCCTGCAGCTCCCGCGGCAGGTAGTCGTCGGCCCGCTCGCCGAGCCGGGCCATCAGCTGCAGGAAATCGCGGCGCGGCAGCCGTACCTCCAGCCGGGTATGCCCCTCGTCGTCGAAGGCCTCCTCGCGCACCGCCCCCAGCTCGTGCAGGCCGGCGCGCAGCCTGCCCTGCTCGTGCGTCAGGGTCAGCTGCACGTCGATCACGTCGCCGGCCAGGCGCTCGGAGAGCGCCTGGCCCAGCAGTTCCAGGCCCTGCCCGTCGCGGGCCGAGAGCCAGACCACCTCGGGTCGACCCTCGCCGTCCCGCTCGATGCGCGGGGCGCTGTCGAGCAGGTCGATCTTGTTCATCACCTTGAGCATCGGCACCTCGAGGGCACCGATCTCGTCGAGCACCGCCTCGACCTGGGTCACGTTGAGGTCGCGATCGGGATCGGCGGCATCGATCACGTGCACCAGCAGCGACGCCTCGGCCGCTTCCTGCAGGGTGGCACGGAAGGCCTCCACCAGCTTGTGGGGGAGATGCCGGATGAAGCCCACGGTATCGGCCAGCACCACGGGGCCCACATCCTCGACCTCGAGTCGACGCAGGGTCGGGTCGAGGGTAGCGAAGAGCTGGTCGGCCGCATAGACCTTCGATTCGGTCAGGGCGTTGAACAGCGTTGACTTGCCGGCGTTGGTGTAGCCCACCAGCGAGACGCTGGGAATCTCGGCACGGGACCGGGCACGGCGGTTCTGGCTGCGCTGGCTGCGCACCTTGTCGAGGCGCTTGTGGATCGCCTTGATGCGCGCCCGCAGCAGCCGGCGGTCGGTCTCGAGCTGGGTCTCGCCCGGGCCACGCAGGCCGATGCCGCCCTTCTGCCGCTCCAGGTGGGTCCAGCCACGCACCAGTCGGGTCGACATGTACTCGAGCTGCGCCAGCTCCACCTGCAGCTTGCCCTCATGGGTACGGGCGCGCTGGGCGAAGATGTCGAGGATCAGCCCGGTACGGTCGAGCACGCGACACTTGAGCGTGCGCTCGAGGTTGCGCTCCTGGGAGGGACTCAGGGCATGATTGAAGATCACCAGCTCGGCACCGTGGGCAGCCATCGCCTCGCGCAGCTCCTCCACCTTGCCCGATCCCACGAAGGTTCGCGGATCGGGCCGGTGGCGACTGCCGGTGAGCAGCGTGGCCGGCTCGGCACCGGCGGAGCGCACCAGTTCAAGGAACTCGCCCGGGTCCTCGCGCTCCTTTTCGTCCTGGAAATCGACATGGACGAGTACCGCCGTTTCACCGGCGTCGGGACGTTCGAAAAACAATCAATACCTCACACGTTGTTTTCCTGCGGCGCGGCAGGATCCTGGGCCGGCAGACGCACATTGCGCGACGGCACCACGGTGGAGATGGCGTGCTTGTAGACCATCTGACTGACGGTGTTGCGCAACAGGATGACAAACTGGTCGAAGGATTCGATCTGACCCTGCAGCTTGATGCCGTTGACCAGGAAAATCGATACCGGAATACGCTCCTTGCGCAGGATGTTCAGGTACGGGTCTTGAAGGGACTGCCCTTTGGACATGTTGCTCTCCCTGAAATTGTTTCTGGGGGTTGATGTTATGCTCGGTCGCGCCGCCGACAAGTCGGCGCCTGCTGTTACCCGAAGGGGCCTGGTCACCCGGCCGCTCGAAGGGATTATCTTACGCTAACTGCCGAATTGGCGCACGAGTTTCAGTACTTCGCCCAAGGGGTCGCGGCCCAGGCTGTCCACCCAGTGCAGCCCGGGCCAGCTGCGCATCCAGGTCAACTGGCGCTTGGCCAGCTGGCGGGTGGCCACGATACCCCGATGACGCATCTCGGCCAGGTCGACCTCGCCGTCGAGGTATGCCCAGGCCTGACGATAGCCCACGCTCTTCATCGACGGCAGGCCCGGGTGCAGGTCGCCGCGCGCCCGCAGCACCGCCACTTCCTCGATCAGGCCCGCGTCGAGCATCTGCTCGAAGCGGGCCTCGATACGGGCATGCAGTACCCTGCGGTCGAAGGGTGCCAGCCCTATCGACAGCGTACGCCACGGGAAGGTTTCCGGTCGCTGCTCGGCCCACAGCTCGGTCAGCGTGCGGCCGGTGGCCCGATGGACCTCCAGGGCACGCATCAGCCGCTGGGGGTCGTTGGGGTGGATGCGGGCCGCGGAGGCCGGGTCGACCCGCGCGAGCGCCTCGTGCAGGGCCGCCAGGCCGTGGCGGGCGGCCTCCTCCTCCAGCTCGGCACGCACCTCGGGGGCGGCCGAAGGCAGGTTGGCCACCCCTTCCAGCAGATGCTTGAAGTACATCATGGTTCCCCCCACCAGCAACGGCATCCGGCCGGCTGCGGTGATCCGTCGCATCTCGCCCAGGGCATCCTCGCGAAAGTCGGCCGCCGAGTAGGGCTCGGCCGGGTCGCGGATGTCGATCAGCCGGTGCGGCGCGAAGGCGAGCTCCTCGGGAGACGGCTTGGCGCTGCCGATGTCCATGCCGCGGTAGACCATGGCCGAGTCGACGCTGATCAGCTCGACACCCAGGCGCTGGTGGAGCGCGATGGCCAGGTCGGTCTTGCCGGCGGCGGTGGGCCCCATCAGCAGGATGGCGGGAGGGCGGGAATCGCTCACGTGATCTCCTGATACGGGTACGTTTGCTACCTGCGCAGCAGGCCTGCGATTGGCGGCAACGCTCCAGCGCTGACGCTCCCTTTGGGGTCAGACCCCGGCGGTGTCGAATCCGCTCGCAACCTGCACGAAGGCGGGCCTGCTGGCTCGGCCGGGGTCTGACCCCAAAGGGGCCATGCCGCTGACATATGCCATGAAAAGGTCGTCAACACCGGCAACTCGAGGCCGGGCTTGGTATGGAGCCGCCCACGCTTTGCCGTTCGCTCATTGCCCCCTCATAAAGAGGCGGTCCAGCTCCTTCATGCTCATCTCGGTCCAGGTGGGGCGGCCGTGGTTGCACTGGCCGCTGCGCTCGGTGCGCTCCATGTCGCGCAGCAGGGCATTCATCTCCTCCAGGGTCAGGCGACGGTTGGCGCGCACGCTGCCGTGGCAGGCCATGGTGGCCAGCAGCTCGTTGACATGGGCCTCGATGCGGTCGGAGCGGCCGTAGCGTTCGAGGTCGGCCAGCATGTCACGGATCAGCGGCTCCACGTCGGCATCACTCAGCAGCGCCGGCAGCTGGCGCACCAGCAGGGTCTCGGGGCCGGCCACATCGAGCTCGACACCGAGCCGGGCGAAGGCCTCGCGCTCGGCCTCGGCGGTGGCCACCTCGGCAGGACTCGCCGCCAGCGATACCGGCACCAGCAGCGGCTGGGCCTCGAGCACGCCGCCGTGCACCTGGGTCTTCATGCGCTCGTAGACGATGCGCTCGTGGGCGGCGTGCATGTCAACGACGATCAGGCCGCGCTCGGACTGGGAGAGGATGTAGATGCCATGCAGCTGGGCAATGGCGTAGCCCAGCGGTGGCGCCCGGGTGGCATCCTCCTGCGGCAGCGCGGGCCGCGGGGCCTGCGCCCTGGCCTCCACCCCGGACGGGACCTGGCGTTCGTGCAGTGCCACGCCCGCGGCGGCGCCGCCCGCACCGGGCGCGGTCGGCTGCGGCGTCAGCAGCTGCTCCTCGTGGTCGGGGTGCAGCGCCCGATAGCCGTCCATGAAGGCGCGGACCCGATCCGGCGTCACTCGATCACGGGCCCCGTCCTCGCGGCCGGGCAGCGCCATGGGTTGCTGCTGCCAGGCAGCCGAGGGCTCGGCGACTTCCGCGGCCGGCGAGGCCGCTTCCTCTTCCGGCGCCTCCCGTCCACCGGCGCGCGCCTCGCCCAGGGCACGGTGCAGGCTGGAGAAGAGGAAGTCGTGGACCATGCGGCCGTCGCGGAAGCGCACCTCGTGCTTGGTGGGGTGGACATTGACGTCCACTACCGTGGGGTCGACCTCCAGGTAGAGCACGAAGACCGGGTGGCGACCGTGGAAGAGCACGTCGCGGTAGGCCTGGCGGATGGCATGGGCCACCAGGCGGTCGCGTACCACCCGGCCGTTGACGAAGAAGTACTGCTGGTCGGCCTGGGCCCTCGAGTGGGTGGGCAGGCCCACCCAGCCCCACAGGCGCAGGCCGCCGGTCTCGAGGTCCAGGTGCAGGGCATTCTCGAGGAACCCCTTGCCGAGCAGTGCGGCGATGCGCCGCTCACGGGCGACCATGTCGTCGCCGGGCCGCAGCTGGTGGATGGTCTTCTGGTTGTGGCGCAGCACCCAGCCGATGTCGAAACGCGACAGGGCCTGGCGACGAAAGGCCTCCTCCACATGGCCGAACTCGGTCTTCTCGGTGCGCAGGAACTTGCGTCGTGCCGGCGTGTTGAAGAAGAGGTCGCGCACCGTCACCGAGGTGCCGCGGGGATGGGGGGCCGGCGAGACCCGGGGCTCCATCTGGCGCCCCTCGGCCACCACGCGCCAGCCGCTGCGGGGGTCGTCGTCGATATTCGAGATCAGCTCGAGCCGCGATACCGAGCTGATCGAGGCCAGGGCCTCGCCACGAAAGCCCAGGCTCGCCACGCCCTCGAGTTCCTCCAGCGACACGATCTTGCTGGTGGCATGGCGCGACAGGGCCAGCGGCAGGTCCTCCTCGCCGATGCCGCTGCCATCATCGCGCACACGGATCAATCGCGCTCCCCCGCTCTCGAGCTCCACCTCGACGCGCCGGCTGCCGGCGTCGATGGCATTCTCCACCAGCTCCTTGACCACCGAGGCGGGACGCTCGACCACCTCGCCGGCGGCGATCTGGTTGGCCAGCCGCGGGTCGAGGATGCGGATGCGTCGCTGCTCTGTCATATCACTCCTCAAGACGAGCCGGAAGCCATAAACCCAGCCGCGGTCATTGCGGTTGCCAGTACCAGGGTTCTACTTACAGCCTCAAGCTTATCGCTTACAGCTCCCCGAAGGGATCATGAACGGGGAATTCGAATCAGCTGGCCGACCCTGATCACGTCGCCATTGAGTTCATTGGCCTGCTTCAGCTGGGCCACCGGAACGCCGTGGCGGGCAGCGATCTGGGACAGGGTATCACCGGGCTGGATACGATACGCGTTGCCATCGGTGCTGCGGTTCTGGTCACGCCGCCAGGCCAGCAGGCTCGCCGGCGGCGGGTTGCGCTGGAAGTGGTCGCGAAGGCCGTCGAAGATCGCCAGTGCCAGCCCCTCCTGGTGGGAGGGATCGCGCAGCCGGCGCTCTTCCTCGGGGTTGGAGATGAAGCCGGTCTCGATCAGCAGCGAGGGAATGTCCGGCGACTTCAGCACCATGAAGCCGGCCTGCTCCACCCGTGACTTGTGCAGCCGGTTGACCCGCCCCAGCTGGTCGAGCACCTGTCCCCCGATGGTCAGGGAGTCGTTGAGGGTCGCGGTCATGGTCAGGTCGAGCAGCACGCCGCGCAGCACCTCGTCCTTGTCATCCAGCGATAGGTTGCCATCCACCCCGCCGATCAGGTCGGCACGGTTCTCGCTGGCGGCCAGCCACTGGGCCGTTTCCGAGGTGGCGCCGCGCTGCGACAGGGCATAGACGGAACTGCCGTTGGGGCGCGGGCTGTTGAAGGCATCGGCGTGGATCGAGACGAAGAAGTCCGCCTTCTGCTCCCGGGCGATGCGGGTGCGCTGGCGCAGGCCGATATAGTAGTCGCCGTCGCGGATCATCACCGGACGGAAGCCTTCGGCCTCGCTGACCAGCCGCTGCAGGCGTCGGGCGATCTCCATCACCACGTCCTTCTCGCGGGTGCCGCCCGGGCCGATGGCCCCCGGGTCCTCGCCGCCATGGCCGGGGTCGATGGCGATGATGATGTCGCGCCGCGGATGAGGCTGGGCCTGCTGCAGGGCCACGGCCGCCTCGGACGCCACCTGGCCGGTACCGCCGCCCGATTCGGCCCGGGCCCGGTTGGCCGCGATCTCCTGCTCGCGGATCATCGCCTCGATGGGGTCGATGGGGTCCTCGACCGCGCTTTCGCCGGGGTACTCCAGGTCCACCACCAGGCGATGGCCATACTGGTCATTGGGTTCGAGGGTGAAGTGGCGGGGCTCCACCTCGCGCTCCAGTTCGAGCACCACCCGCAGGCCATGGCCGTCGCGCACCCCGGTACGCACGCGGCTGATGGCACTGCCGGTGAGGTCGAGCCGGTCGATGTCGGCCTCGAGGCGGCTGTCGTCCAGGTCGATCACCAGGCGCCGGGGACCGTCCAGGGTGAAGACATGGGTGCGGGTGGCGGACGAGAGGTCGAAGACCAGTCGCGCGTGGTCGGGAGCGGCCCACAGGCGCATGTTCTCGACCTGGCCGGCACCGGCGGCGCCGGTCACCAGCCAGGCGGTCACCAGCAGTGCCCCGGACAGCAGGCGGCGGCCGAATGATACCCTGCTCATGAGGCCGTCTCGCCATCCATGTCGGCGAGGCCGGCCACCGCCGGGTCACGCGCCAGGCGTGCCAGCACCTGGTGGCCATGCTCGCTGAACGCCTCGAGACGCGCCTCGCGCCCCGCCCCGGCCAGCCTCAGGCGCACCACCAGGTCGGGCGTCGGCAACCAGCCCTCCCCGCGCCCCGGCCACTCGATGATGCAGAGGGCATCCTCGGCCAGCAGGTCGCGGCCACCGATGAACTCCAGTTCCTCGGGGTCGCCGAGGCGGTAGAGATCGAAGTGGTGGACGCGCACCCCGTCGAGTTCATAGGGCTCCACCAGGGTATAGGTGGGGCTCTTGACCGCACCGCGATAACCATGGGATCGCAGGATGCCGCGCGCCAGGGTGGTCTTGCCGGCCCCCAGCTCGCCTTCCAGATGTACCCGACCGTGCCCTTGCAACGCCCGCCCCAGGCACTCGCCGAAGGCGACCTGGCGGTCTTCGTCATCGAGTCGCAGCTGCATGGTCCTCGCCCGTCCCGGGGTTGATCAACAATTGCGCATAGGATGCCAGATCACCGGCCAGCAGACCACGCTCGCCGATATCGCCGGCCGCCATGTCCGCCGCCAGGGCGTGCACCAGGACACCCAGTCGTGCGGCGGCCTCCAGGGGCAGGCCCTGGGCCAGCAGCCCCCCCAGGATGCCCGAGAGCGCATCGCCCATGCCACCGCTGGCCATGCCAGGGTTGCCGAAGGGGCAGACCGCGAGCCCCGACGGCCCGGCCACCAGGGTACCGGCCCCCTTGAGGATCACCACCCCGCCGCGACGGGCCTGGAGTTCGCGCGCCGCCGCCGGCCGGTCGGCTTCCACCTCGGCGGCACTCGTGCCGAGCAGGCGCGCCGCCTCGCCGGGATGCGGGGTCAGGATCCACTGGTCGCGAGCCTCGTCCGGCCAGCGCGACGCCAGCAGGTTGAGGGCATCGGCATCCGCCACCAGCGGCCGGTCGGCCTGCAGGGCCGCCTGCAGCATCCCCTGCCCCCAGCTGCCCTGTCCCAGCCCGGGACCGACCACCAGCACCTCGGCATTGCCGATCAGCTCGCCCAGGTCGGTGGCCCCCCGCAGGCCGTGTACCATCACCTCGGGGCGGCGCACCAGGCTCGCCGTGACATGCTCAGGAGCCGTGGCCAGGCTGGTCTTGCCGGCCCCCAGGCGGGCGCAGGCCTCGGCGGCCAGCAGGGCCGCCCCGCCGAAACCGGGCGCCCCGCCGAGCACCAGGACATGGCCGAAGTCCCCCTTGTGGGCGTCGCGCTGGCGAGGCGGGAGCCAGGCACCGATCAGCCCCGCATCGAGCAGGCGTGCCGCCGGCAGCAGGTCGGCCTGCTCCTCGGCATCGACCCCCAGCGCACGAAAGTCCAGCTCGCCCACATGGCGTGCCGCCGCACCGGTATGCAGCCCCAGCTTGTCGCCGATGAAGGTCACCGTGCGCGTCGCCAGTACCGCGTCGCCGAGCACCGCTCCGGTATCGGCGTGCAGCCCCGAGGGGATATCGATGGCCAGCACCGGCAGACCGCTCTCGTTGACGTCGGCGATGGCCTCCCGGATGGCACCTTGCACCTCCCCGCCCAGACCGGTGCCGAGCAGGGCATCGACGACCAGCTCACCGCGCAGGGCCAGGCCAGGCCGCCACGGCTCGGTGCCCACGCCGGCAGCGGTCGCCATCTCGGCGGCGCGCCGGGCGTCGCCGGTCAGTTCGTCCACCGCCTTGAGCAGGATACGTTGTACCGCCAGCCCCTCGGCCGCGGCCAGGGCCGCCAGCACATGGCCATCGCCCCCATTGTTGCCGCCACCGCACAGCACGGTGATGGAGCGAGCCCCCGGCCAGTGGGCCCTCAGGCTCTGCCAGGCGGCCATGGCGGCACGCTGCATCAGGGCAAAACCGTCAATTCCCGCGGCGATGGTACGGCGGTCCAGCTCCCGCACCTGTTCGGCGCTGTAGAGCGGACGACCGCGGTGCTCCTGATGATCGAGCGACTCGATTGACATCCGGTGTCTCCCCTGAACGTGATGCTTTACCATGGAGTGTAAGGGCTTCTCGTCCCGCGCCAAGCCCCCCGGCAGCAGAATGCGCGCCGGGGCACCTTCTTGCTCATTCCTTTCAACAATGGCGGTCTCTCGATCATGAGCGCCTCGGCGCCGATTCCCGACACCCGACCCGACCTCCGCGCCCTCGCCGACAGGATCAAGACCTGGGGGCGGGAGCTCGGCTTCCAGCAGGTCGGCATCACCGACACCGATCTGGCCGATGACGAGCGGCGCCTGCAGCGCTGGCTGGACGCCGGTCACCACGGCGAGATGGGCTTCATGGCGAAGCATGGCACCAAGCGCACGCGACCCGCCGAGCTGGTGCCCGGCACGCTGCGGGTGATCAGCGTGCGACTCGACTACCTTCCCGCCGAGGTGGAAACGGCGAAGGTGCTCGGCCAGCCGGCGGTCGCCTATGTCTCCCGCTACGCCACGGGGCGCGACTACCACAAGCTGATGCGCAAGCGCCTGGCCAGCCTGGCGAAGCGGATCGAGGCCGAGGCAGGCCCCTTCGGCTATCGCGCCTTCGTCGACTCCGCCCCGGTGATGGAACGTGCGCTGGCGCGCAAGGCCGGGCTCGGCTGGTTCGGCAAGAACGCCATGCTGCTGAATCCCCGGGCCGGCTCGCTGTTCTTCCTCGGCGAGCTCTACACCGACCTGCCGCTGCCCGTGGACGAGCCCTTCGACGGCGACCACTGCGGCAGTTGCAGCGCCTGTCGCACGGCCTGCCCCACCGGGGCCATCGTCGAGGATCGCGTGGTCGATGCCCGGGCCTGCATCTCCTACCTGACCATCGAGCTGTTCGGGACCATCCCCGAGCGCTACCGGGAGGCCATGGGCAACCGGGTCTTCGGCTGCGACGACTGCCAGCTGGTCTGCCCCTTCACCCGCTTCACCCGGGCCACCCGGGAGGCGGACTTCGCCCCCCGCCACGACCTGGACCGCGCCAGCCTGGTCACGCTCTTCGCCTGGGGCGAGGAGGAGTTCCTGGAGAAGACCGCCGGCAGCCCGATCCGCCGCATCGGCTACGAGCGCTGGCTGCGCAACCTCGCCGTGGGGCTCGGCAATGCCCCCTGGAGCGAGGCGGTGGAGGCCGCGCTGTGGGCGCGACTGCCCTACCCCTCCGACCTGGTGCGCGAGCACGTGCGCTGGGCGCTGGCCCACCAGCGGCAGAAGCGTGAGCGGCTGATCGCCAGCACCTAGCGCCGCAGGATGATGTCCCGGCTCAAGAGCCTGTCGACCTGCTGCTGCGGTACCGGTCTTCCCATGTCGGCGGCATGGCCCCTTTGGGGTCAGACCCCAGCCAAGTCACGAAGCCCGTCATGGTGCGCCTTGCGAGCGGATTCGACGCCGCCGGGGTCTGACCCCAAGGGGACCGCCAGCGCTGGCAACCAACCGCTTGGCGCTGGCCTGAAGGGGCTACTCCTCCTCGTCGCGCTCGCTGCCCGCCAGGCGCAGGAAGGTGTTGCGGTAGTGAGCCAGCTCGGCGATCGACTCCTTGATGTCGTCCATGGCCAGGTGCACGTTGCGCTTCTGGAAGCCTGCCAGGGCGCCGGGGTTCCAGCGCTTCGCCAGCTCCTTGAGGGTGGAGACGTCCAGGTTACGGTAGTGGAAGAAGGCCAGCAGCTCGGGCATCTCCCGCTCCATGAAACGACGGTCCTGATGGACACTGTTGCCGCACATCGGCGAGCTGCCGGGCGCCACGTGTTCACGCAGGAACTCGAGGGTGCGGCGCTCGGCCTCGGCGGTGTCGACCCGGCTCGCCTTCACGCGCTCGACCAGCCCCGACTCGCCATGGGTCTTCTGGTTCCACTCGTCCATGGCGTCGAGCAGGCTGTCGGGCTGGTGCACGGCGATCACCGGCCCTTCGGCCACCGGGTTGAGGTCGTGGTCGGTTACCAGGGTCGCGATCTCGATGATACGCTCGCGGTTCGGATCGAGGCCGGTCATCTCCAGGTCGATCCACACCAGGCGCTGCTGGCGCGGGTCAGGCTTCTCGCTCGTCTGGGACATGTTGTGTTCCTTGCTGGGCGGCACTGCGGCACGGCTGGCGACAGCGGCCACCTTGGGTGAGTACAATGACACCATTGTACCGAGCTTCGGGCCTCCATGAGCAAACGCAAGCTGAGCCGCCAGCAACGCTGGCGCATCGAGAAGATCCAGGCCGAGCGTGCCCGGCGTGCCGAGCAGCTCGACGCCCGGGATGCCGACAGGCTGGCCGCCGGCGAGTACGGCCCCGAGCAGCCGGGCCGGGTGATCGCCCACTTCGGCCGTACCCTGGATATCGCTCCCGAAGGGGATGGCGCTGCGGTGCGTTGCCACCTGCGTGCCAACCTCGAGGGGCTGGTCACCGGCGACCGCGTGATCTGGCGCGGCGCCCGCGACGGCAGCGGCGTGGTGGTGGCGAGGGCCGAACGCCACAACGTGCTGGAACGGCCCGACGCCCGCGGCCAGCTCAAGCCGGTGGCGGCCAACATCGACCAGATCCTGATCGTCTTCGCCGTCGAGCCGGCGCCCCATGCCAACCTGATCGACCGCTACCTGGTCGCCGCCGAGGCCACCGGCATCCCTCCGGTGCTGGTGCTCAACAAGATCGACCTGTTGCCGGAGGACGGCGGCGAGCTGCGCGAACTGCTGAGTCGCTACGAGGCGCTGGGCTACCCGGTGGTGACCACCACCACGGCGTACGAGGACGGCCTCGCGGCCCTGCACGAGCGCCTGGCCGGGCGCACCTCGGTGTTCGTCGGCCAGAGTGGCGTGGGCAAGTCCTCGCTGATCGGCTGCCTGCTGCCGGGCGAGGAACTTCGCATCGGTGCACTGTCAAAGGATTCGCGCAAGGGTACCCACACGACCACCACGGCGCGCCTCTATCGGCTGCCTGCCGCCGATGGCGGCGAGCTCATCGACTCGCCGGGGATTCGCGAGTTCGGCCTGGTTCACCTGGACGAGCAGCAGGTCACCGAAGGGTTCATCGAGTTCCGCCAGTACCTGGGCCACTGCCGCTTCCGCGACTGCCGCCACCGCCTCGAGCCGGGCTGTGCGCTGCTCGCTGCCGTGGAGCGCGGCGAGATTCATCCCGAACGCTTTGCCAGCTACCGACGCATCGTCGACAGCCTCGACGATGCCTGAGACGGGTAGCATCGACGAGTACCCGAGCCAGGAGACCGACATGAGTTCAGAAGACAACCTGCTGCCGCTGATCGTCGAGCCCGAGCGGCTCGCCGAGTCCCTCGACGAGCCGTCGCTGCTGATCATCGACGTGCCGCTCAAGGCCGAAAGCCATGATCAGGGGCATGTGCCCGGCGCCGTCTTCCTGGATCACCGCCTGCTGCTCAGCGGCGAGGGGGACGTGCCCTGCAAGGTGCCCTCGCCGGACGCGCTCTCGCGGCTGTTCTCGTCGCTCGGCCTGACCCGCGACACCCATGTGGTGGCCTACGACGACGAAGGCGGTGGCTGGGCCGGCCGCCTGCTCTGGACCCTGGAGCTGATCGGCCATACCCGCTACTCCTACCTCAACGGTGGTATCCACGCCTGGCGCCAGGCTGGCCAATCCGTCTCCACCGAGCGTCGCACGCCCACTCCCAGCGAGTACGAGGCCGAGATCCTGAATCCCGAGGTGGCCATCGATCGCATCGAGCTGCAGGAGCGTCTCGGCGAGAAGGGCTTTGCCATCTGGGATGCCCGCTCGCCGGCGGAGTACCGTGGCGAGAAGGGCGAAAACCGCAAGCTCGGCCATATCCCCGGGGCGGTGAACATGGAGTGGACCGCTGCCATGGACCGCGAGCGCGCCCTGCGCATCCGCGACTATGCCGAACTGATCACCGAGCTCGAGGCCCTGGGGCTGACCCCGGACATGGAAGTGGTCACCCACTGCCAGAGCCACCACCGCAGCGGCTTCACCTGGCTCGTCGGTCGTGCGCTGGGCTTCGAGAAGATCCGCGGCTATGCCGGCTCCTGGAAGGAGTGGGGCAACCGCGACGATACGCCAATCGAGAAATAGGCCTGGAGGAAGAGGAGGCACCATTCGGCCCACCGATGGGGAGGCGTATTTACCCTCGCCAGTGCAGCCCTTGGGGTCTGACCCCGTGGCCAGCTTGGGCAGGCAACACCGGCAAGACCCGGCAGTATCTGCGACCTGGGGGTCAGACCCCAAGGGTGCGGCCTCGGCGCCGGGATCAAGCCGGCCATCGGTGCCTACGAAAGCGGCCTCATCCCTCCGCCGCTGTCTGTCCATCAACCAACCATGGGGTGAACCTGCAAGGTCACCCCGCTCCGAATTCAGTTCAAGAGAATCCCCGTCTTGTCACTTGCCAAGCTCTTCGCCCTGATCCAGTACCCGCTGCCCCACCACCTGCTCTCGCGGCTGGTGGGCCGGCTCGCCGACTGCCGCCAGCCGTGGCTCAAGAACCGCCTGGTCCGGGCCTTCATCCGCCAGTTCCGCGTGGACATGAGCGAGGCCGTCGAGCCGGACCCGACGGCCTACGCCACCTTCAACGACTTCTTCACCCGTGAGCTGAAGGAGGGCGCCCGCCCCATCGGCGAGGGCGTGATCAGTCCCGCCGACGGCACCCTCTCGCAGTTCGGTGCCATCGAGGCCGGCCAGCTGTTCCAGGCCAAGGGGCACCGCTTCTCGGCCATGGAGCTGCTCGGTGGCGACGGCCAGGCGGCCAGGCGCTACCTGGGCGGCAGCTTTGCCACGGTCTACCTCTCCCCCAGCGACTACCATCGGGTGCACATGCCGATCGGCGGCACCCTGACGGAGATGGTCTATGTGCCGGGCCGGCTGTTCTCGGTGAACGCCGCCACCACCCGACATGTCCCCAACCTCTTCGCCCGCAACGAGCGCCTGGTCTGCCACTTCGACACCGAGCACGGCCCCCTGGTGGTGGTGCTGGTCGGCGCCATGATCGTCGCCGCCATCGAGACGGTATGGGCCGGCCAGGTCACGCCGCTCTCCGGCGAGGTGCAGCGCACCCGCTTCGACACGCCGGTGCGGTTCGAGAAGGGCGAGGAGATGGGCCGCTTCAAGCTCGGCTCCACGGTAGTGATGGCCTTCGCCGAGCCGGTGGCCTTCGCCGACGGCATCGAGCCCGGCGCCAAGGTGCAGATGGGGCAGTCGCTGGGGGCGCTCCACTCCCCATAGCGAGGGGCGCCGGAGACAGGCCGAAGAGGGGGTCCTACGCCAGGGATGGCGTCGGTAGCGTACAGGGAGGTATTCACAGCGCCCCCTCGTAGGGCTGTCGACGGATCAGCCCCGAGCGGTGCAGATCGCACGATGTCTGGGCATCTTGCTAACAGCGCGGCGTGGCGAAGGCCATCACCGCCGCCACGCTCGACTTGCCCAGCGCCAGCTGGATCAGCCGGTCGATGCCCAGCGCCACGCCGCTCCCCTCTGGCATGCCGTGAGCCAGCGCCGCCAGCAGGCGTCGATCCACGTCCACCTCGGGCAGGCCCGCCTCGCGGCGAGCGGCATTGTCCTCGGCGAATCGCGCCGCCTGCTCGGCGGCATCGGTCAGCTCATCGTAGCCGTTGGCCAGCTCCAGCCCCTGCAGATACACCTCGAAGCGCGAGGCGACCCACGCGCCATCCTCGGGATCCCGATGGCGCCGCGCCAAGGCCGCCTGGCTTGCCGGATAGTCCACCACCACGTCGATACCCTCCCACCCCAGGTGCGGTTCTATCTCGAGGCTCAACAGCAGGTCGAGGCAGTCGTCGCGGGGTGCATCGGCCATGGCCAGCCCGCCCTTCTCCTCGGCCAGGCGGCGCAGTTCCGCCAACGGTACGGTAAAGGGATCGACGGCCAGGGCCTCCCGGAACAGCTCACGGTAGCGATGCCGCCGAATCGGGCCGGGCGACTGCCCGAGCACCGTGTGAATCAACGCGGCCGTCTCCTCGATCAAGCCGTCGAGCGACATGCCCGGCCGGTACCACTCCAGCATGGTGAACTCGAGGTTGTGGCGGCGCCCCACCTCGCCGTCGCGAAAGCAGCGCGCCAGCTGGAAGATCGGCCCGGCACCTGCCGCCAGCAGCCGCTTCATGGCAAACTCCGGAGAGGTCTGCAGCCACAGCCGCTCGCGGCCGGCCGGCGTCGTCGCCTCGGTCGAGAGGGAGGCGAGGTGCGGGTCGGTGCTGCCGCCGTGGCCCAGTACCGGGGTCTCCACCTCCAGCACGTCGCGCGCGGCGAAGAAGGCCCGCACCCCGGCGATCAGCCGAGCCCGCTCGCGCAGGGTCTCGATACTTGCCGTGGGGCGCCAATCAGTTGCCATGACACCTTCTCCGGAACGATGAAGGCCACGCCGGATTGGCGTGGCTTTCTTGAAGATGATCCCATCGCAAGCAGACCAAACCGCGGCTTTCCCGGCGACAGGTCCCGGGACGCCGGACCGACGCGAGGGCGCTGTGAATACATCCTTGTACGCTACTTTTGCCATCCCTGGCAAAAGACCCTCTCTACGACCTGTCCCCGGCGGCGCTAGCCACACAAGCAGTCCTATCGCCCTCTCCGAGCGATGCTCAGACAAGGCGAATCCTGGCTAAGGCAGCGGAGTTTAGCAGCGCTAAATGAGCAAGCCGTGCCAGGATTCAACGCCGTATGAGCGAGCGCAGGAAGGGCCGCACCTCAAGCGCGGGAGACGTACTCGCCGGAGCGGGTATCCACCTTCAGCACCTCGCCCTGGTTGATGAACAGCGGTACGCGGACCACGGCACCCGAGGAGAGGGTCGCCGGCTTGGAGCCACCCTGGGCGGTGTCGCCCTTGAGGCCCGGGTCGGTCTCGACCACCTCCAGCTCGATGAAGTTGGGGGGGCTGACGGCGATGGCATTGTCGTTCCACAGGGTCACGGTATAGGGCACCTGCTCCTTGAGCCACTTTTCGGTGTCGCCCAGGGCCTTCTTCTCCACCGCATACTGCTCGAAGGAGCCATCGGTCTTCATGAAGTACCACATGTCACCGTCGGTATAGAGGTACTCCATCTCCAGCTCGAGGACATCGGCGCCCTCCAGGGACTCGCCGGACTTGAAGGTACGCTCCCAGACGCGACCGGTGATCAGGTTGCGCAGCTTGACGCGGTTGAAGGCCTGGCCCTTGCCGGGCTTGACGAATTCGTTCTCGACGATGGTGCAGGGATCGCCGTCGAGCATCACCTTCAGACCGCCCTTGAATTCGTTGGTAGAATAGTTCGCCATGATCTCTCACCCATATTCGAGCACGCCACCGGCACTGGCCGGCGGCGCGCCCAAGCAAACGAAGTTCGACGAGGGCTCGCCCCTCGCCCGCATTGACTGGTGTGCCGCATGATAACCCGAAGCCCTGCCCTTTTGCAGCGTTCCGGCCGGCAGGCCCGGCCACTGACCATCGCGGCACCCTGGCAGACCCAGCTGGCCAGGGCGATCCGCGACCCGGCCGAGCTGTGCCGGCGACTCGGGCTGGACGACGCCTGGCTGCCGGGCGCCGAGGCCGGCCACCACCTCTTCGAGGTGAGGGTGCCGGAACCCTATCTCGCCCGCATCCGCCCCGGTGACCCCCTTGATCCGCTACTGCGTCAGGTCCTGCCACTGGGTGACGAGGCCCTGCCCACGCCGGGCTATGTCACCGACCCCCTGGAAGAAACCGACCATACGTCGGCCCGGGGGCTGATCCACAAGTACGCCGGCCGGGTGCTGCTGATCGCCAGTCCCGCCTGTGCGGTGAACTGCCGCTACTGCTTCCGCCGACACTTCCCCTACGAGGAGAACTCGCCCTCCCGGGCCCAGTGGGACCACACCCTGGATACCCTGCGCGATGACACCTCGATCCAGGAGGCGATCCTCTCCGGCGGCGACCCCCTGGCCGCCAGCGACCGGCAGCTCGCCTGGCTGGTGGCACGCCTCGAGGCCATCCCCCACCTCAGGCGATTGCGCATCCACACCCGGCTGCCGGTGGTGATCCCCGACCGCATCGACGACGCCCTGCTCGGCTGGCTCTCCGCCACCCGCCTGCAGAAGGTGGTGGTGCTGCATGTCAACCACGCCCAGGAGATCGATGACAGCGTGATCGCGGCATGTGAGCGGCTGAAGGATGCCGGCGTCACCCTGCTCAACCAGAGCGTGCTGCTGCGCGGCGTCAACGACTCGGTAGACGCCCTGGCCGAACTCTCCGAGCGGCTCTTCGAGGCCGGCGTGCTGCCCTACTACCTGCACGTGCTCGACCCGGTGGCCGGCGCCGCCCACTTCGATGTGCCGGACTTTGATGCCCGCGAACTGGTCGCGGGCCTGCGTGAGGTGCTGCCGGGCTTCCTGATGCCGCGGCTGGTGCGGGAGATCCCCGGCGAGGCGAGCAAGACGCCATTGTGAACCCCGGGATCGCCAGGCATGGCGGTCCTGGGGGCCGAGCCTTGCCGGCCTGGGGAGGTTACCCGCCCCTGGCAACATTCTGGTAGAGTGCCGCGTTTCAAAAAACCATAAGCACGGTCCATGACGCAGCGAACCTACTCCCGATCCCGCCCGCTCCCCTCACTATTCACGACCTGGCTGAAGTTCTTCCTGATACTGGCCCTGCTGACATGGCTGCTGCGGCTGCTGGGCAGCAGCCTGATGGTACCCGACGCCCTCTGGCCACGAGCCTGGTGGTGGGGCCTGCGCTTCGACCTGGCCATCAGTGCGCTCCTCGCCGGCATGACGATGCTCGGCCTCTGGCTGCCCAGCCGGCTCCGCCTGACGCCGCCTCGACGCGGCTGGCTGGTTCCCGCCTGCGTCATCCTGCTGGGGGCTCACCTGGGCGACTGGCTCTACTGGCAGGAAACCGGCCGGCACCTCGGCTACGAGGCAACCGAACTCTTCAACTCTCCGCACAGCCTGCTCAACACCCTGTACCGCCACTGGCCCTGGCTGATCGGCCTGCTGGCAGTCACCACCCTCTCCTCCACCGTGGCCTGGGTACCGAGCCGCCACCCGGGCCGAGGACCACGACTGGAAATGAACCTGCTGGCGGTCACCGTCCTGACCGTACTCATCGTGCGCGGCGGCATGGGCGGCGTACCCCAGGGGCCGCACGATGCCATGCGATTGACCGACGCCCGCGAGGCCACGGCGGCACTCAACGGGGCCTATGCAGCGCTGCATGGACTGCAGGGGGGGCGGGATGGACTGCGCCGACACCCCCTGGACTGGATGACGGCCGAGGAAGCCGAGGACCAGGTCGCCACTCTCTATGCCCGTTCGCGCCGGCCCCCGGCGGCGCCCTCCCTCGAGCCGGTCAATGTCATCGTGGTGCTGCTGGAAAGCTGGTCGAGCGTCCACATGGCACCGCTCGAGGACGGCACTCCGGTCACGCCGCACTTCGATGCCATCGCAGCACGCTCGCTCGCCACCCTCGACATGGTGCCGGGAGGCATGCGCACCACGGAGGGCATGTTCTCGCTGTTCTGCAGTTACCAGAATCCATTGGGCCAGACACTGGCCCGCACGTCCCAGGCACTGTTCGACTTCGACTGCCTGCCACGACGGCTACGCGATGCCGGCTGGTCGACCGCCTTCTTCCAGGGCTCCCACGAGAATACCAGCGGCGTTGGTGCCTATGCCCAATCCCTCGGCTTCGAGATCAGCCAGGGCAAGGCATCGATCCGCCATCGGGACTTTCCCGAGAACGCCTGGGGGGTCTATGACCATGATCTCTATCGTCATGTCCTGACGACGCTGGACGACCTGCAGGAGCCGGTACTGCTGGGCATCAACACCAACACCACCCATGATACCCGGCTGCCCGACGGCATCATCCCGCTGGTGGACGCCTCGACGCCCCTGGATGTCGAGCGCAACGTCCTGCACCTGGCCGATCATGAACTGGGGGCGTTCATCGACGCCCTGGAGGCCCGTGACTGGCAACACCCCTGGCTGCTGGTGCTGGCCTCCGACCACACTGCCAGGGTAGGCGGCAGCCAGCTCGAGCGCTTCCGCGTGCCCTTTGCCCTCCATGCGCCGGGGCGAGTGGCGCCGGGTACACCGGGCCGTATCCCCCACCATCGCGATGTCGCGCCGACCCTGGCCGAGCTGCTGGGATCGCCCATGCCCCATGCCATGGGCCACTCCCTGCTGGATCCCGACGGCCCCCAGATTGCCGAGTACTACCTCAATGGCACCCTGGGCTGGTTCACGGGCGACGACCTCCTGGTCGAGTTTTCCCTGGCATCGCCGGAGAGCGCCACCTGTCACCCCTGGCGACAGGACCCGGGGCTGGATCGCCCGCAGCCCTGTAATGACGGACATCTCGACGAGATCCGCCGTGCCTACGGCCTGACCCAGCGCGCCCAGGCACGGCTGTTCGGCAACGAGGCCCTGGCACTGGTGCCACCGCCCGTGGTCGCGGAGTGAACGCACGGGCCGAGCAGTAAGACGAAGGCCGGCTTCCTCGGGAAGCCGGCCTTCGTGCCCTGCGGGTTCAGGCCAGGGACAGTGGAAACTACTTCGCTGCCGCCAGGCTCTCGGCCGTCACATTGGCCGCCGGCTCGGCGGTGGAGACATGGCGGTTGATGGCGCTCATCACGCCCTTCATCGAGGCGCTGGTGATGCTCTCGTCGGTACCGACGCCGAACACCGCCTTGCCGTCGATGCGCACCTCCACGTAGGCGATCGCCTCGGCGTCGGAGCCCTGTCCGCGGGAGTGCTCGTGGTAGTCGATGATCTCCACGTCGTGGCCGGCGGCGGCCAGTGCCTTGATGAAGGCGGCCAGCGGACCGTTGCCCTCGCCCTGGATGGTGCGACGCTCGCCGCGCTCCTCGATGGTCGCCTCCAGCGCCACCCTGGGGCTGTCGGGCTCCGAGGAGAGGCGGTGGCCGACCAGCGCATAGGGTGCACGACGTTCCAGGTACTCGTCGGCGAAGGCCTGGTAGATCATCTGCGAGGTGATCTCCTTGCCTGTGCGGTCGGCCACCTCCTGCACCACCTGGCTGAACTCGATGGAGAGCCGGCGCGGCAGCTCGATGCCATGCTCCTGCTCGAGCAGGTAGGAGACCCCGCCCTTGCCGGACTGGCTGTTGACCCGGATCACCGCCTCGTAGCTGCGGCCCACGTCCAGCGGGTCGATGGGCAGGTAGGGCACTTCCCACATGGCGTCCGGATTGGCGCGGCGCTCGGCCATGCCCTTCTTGATGGCGTCCTGGTGGGAGCCGGAGAAGGCGGTGAACACCAGGTCGCCCACATAGGGGTGGCGCGGATGCACCGGCAGCTGGTTGCAGTACTCCACCTCGCGCATGATCGGGGTGATGTTGGAGAAGTCGAGGCCCGGGTGCACGCCCTGGGTATAGAGGTTCATGGCGAGCGTCACGATGTCGACATTGCCGGTGCGCTCGCCGTTGCCGAACAGGCAGCCCTCGACGCGGTCGGCACCGGCCATGAGCGCCAGCTCGGCGGCGGCCACCCCGGTGCCGCGGTCGTTGTGGGGGTGCAGGCTGACGATCAGGTGGTCACGGTTGTTGACGTTGCGACAGAACCACTCGATCTGGTCGGCGTAGTTGTTGGGGGTGGCGGCCTCCACGGTGGCCGGCAGGTTGACGATCATCTTCTTCTCGGCGCTGGCGCCGTAGGCCGCCATCACCGCCTCGACCACCTCCCTGGCGAAGTCCATCTCGGTGGTGGTGAACAGCTCCGGCGAGTACTGGAAGGTCCAGTTCGTCTCCGGGGCCGCCTCCATGCGGCTCCGGATCTGCGTGGTGGCATCCACCGCGATCTGGATGCACTCCTCCTTGCTCACGTTGAACACCACGCGGCGGAACACCGGATCGGTGGCGTTGTAGACGTGCACGATGGCGTTCTTCGCCCCCTTGAGCGCCTCGAAGGTGCGGTCGATCAGATGGTCGCGGGCCTGGGTCAGCACCTGGATGGTGACGTCATCGGGCACCTTGTCCTGCTCGATCAGCGCGCGCACGAAGTCGAAGTCGGTCTGGGACGCCGAGGGGAAGCCCACCTCGATCTGCTTGAAGCCGATCTTCACCAGCAGGTCGAAGAATCGCTGCTTGCGCTCCTGGTCCATGGGGTCGATCAGCGCCTGGTTGCCGTCGCGCAGGTCGACACCGCACCAGATGGGCGGTGTCTCGATGCGACGATCGGGCCACTGGCGGTCGGGCAGATCGACGGCGACGAAGGGGCGATACTTGGTGGCGGGGTTGTCGAGCATCATGGCGGCGTTCTCCCTGGACTGGCGGTGCGGCACTCTTGCGAATACGGCTCAGAAACGGCAACGCCCCGACGGCCGGTGGCCTGTCGGGGCGTCACGCGAGGTATCGGACACGATCACGCCGAAACCACGAACGACACAGCGTTCGCGACGAATCGGCGCGGCATGGATTTCAATGGAACGACTGGCAATGCTGGGTGACATGGTACGACCTCGTTTCGACCGGGACCTTCTGGCGAAGGACAGTGGCGATGCAGACGGCATCGCCCACGCTCTCAGGAGCGGGCTAGTAGTCGTAGGTCGAGGTCGTACGCCGTCATGTTCATGGCTCTAGAGAATCAAGGTTGGGCGGCTTTGTCAACTCCGGCGTTCTAACATCCTCTCCATCCGCGACAGCTGGTCACGCAGCTGACGCACGTCGTCGCGCAGGCCGTGCAGCTCCGCGGCCTCGCCCTCCCCGCTCTCCAGCTCGATGGCCAGGCTCTCCTTCTGCATCACGTCGAGCACGATGCCGATCATCATGTTGAGGAAGATGAAGGCGTTGAGGAAGATGAAGGTGAGGAAGTAGATCCAGGCGTAGGGGTAGTGCTCCATGGTCGGATAGAGCACCGCCGTGGCCCAGCTCTCGAAGGTGGCCACCTGGAACAGCGTCAGCATGGCCAGGGAGATGTTGCCCCACAGTGCCTCGTCGACGCTGGCGAACAGGAAGCTGCCGATGGCGCCGTAGATGTAGAAGATGATGAACATCAGCAGCGCCACGTAACCCATGCGCGGGATCGACTTGAACAGCGCCGCGATCAGCAGGCGCAGCTCGGGGATCATCGACACCAGGCGCAGCACCCGGAAGATGCGCAGCAGGCGGGCCAGCAGCACCATCTCCGAGTCGTCCAGGGGAATCAGGCTGGCGGTGACGATGAGGAAGTCGAAGATGTTCCAGCCCTTGCGGAAGAAGTCGCGCAGGCGCCGCTCGGCGGCCATGCGGATCAGGATCTCCACCAGGAAGAACATCGTCACCGCCACGTCGAGCCACAGGATCCACTCCTGGAAGGGGCTCACCTCCTCCTCGTAGGTCTTGGCACCGATCAGCAGCGCCGAGACCACGATGATGGTGATCACCGTGAGCTCGAAGGCCTTGTTGGAGCGCAGCCGCTCGAAGCGGTCGCGCCAGGTCCCGAAGCTTGCGCTCACGACGCCGGCTCCTCCAGGTCCACCTGGCGATAGCCGATCAGGTAGAGCACCGCATCGATGCCCAGGGTCGAGATGGAGTGGCTGGCCTGGGCACGCACCAGCGGCTTGGCGCGAAAGGCGATGCCCAGCCCGGCGGCGGCGAGCATCTTGAGGTCGTTGGCGCCATCGCCCACGGCGATGGTCTGCTCCATGGCGAGCCCCTCGCGGGCGGCGATCTCGTGCAGCAGCTCCGCCTTGCGGTTGGCGTCGAGGATCGGCTCGCGCACCTCGCCGGTCACCTTGCCGTTCTCGATGACCAGTTCGTTGGCGTGGATCTCGTCGAAGCCGAGCGTCTCCTGCAGGTGGCGGGCGAAGTAGGTGAAGCCCCCGGAGAGGATGGCGGTGCGATAGCCCAGCCGCTTGAGCTGCTTCATCAGCCGCTCGACGCCGTCCATCAGCGGCAGCGTCTCGGCGATCTCGGCCAGTACCGACTCGTCGAGGCCGCGGAGCTTGGCCATGCGCTCGCGGAAGCTCTGCTGGAAGTCGAGCTCGCCGCGCATGGCCCGCTCGGTGACTTCGGCCACCTCGTCATACACGCCATGGCGGCGCGCCAGCTCGTCGATCACCTCGGCCTGGATCAGGGTGGAGTCCATGTCGAAGCAGACCAGCCGCCGGTGCCGGCGCCAGATGGAGTCCTCCTGGAGGGCGATGTCGACGCCGTGCATGGCGCCCAGCGCCAGGGCCTTCTCGCGCAGGGCGTCGAGGTCGACCTCGTCACCGCGCAGCCAGCACTCCACGCAGGCGCCCTGGATGCTCTGGTGGTCGCGGGGCACGCCGCCGTCCAGCGGCTCGCGGCCGGAGAGGCGGTGGATCAGCTCCACGGTGAGGCCGTGCTCGGCGGTCAGCGCCCCCACCTCGGCCAGGATGCCCGCCGGCAGGTGCGGCGCCAGCAGCGTCAGGATCAGCCGCGGCCGGCTGGCCGCAGCGCTCCAGCGCTGGTAGTCCTCGGCGCTGACCTGGATCGCCTGGACGTCGAGGCCCAGCTCGTCGCCCACGGCGGCCAGCGCGGCCTCGAGGTCGCTGTCGTGGTCGAGCCCCACCAGCGCCTCCAGGGAGAGCATGTCGAAGGTCACGCTCTGGTTGATGTCCAGCAGCCGGGCGCCGCTGCCGGCCAGCGCCTTGCCCAGGCCGGCCAGCTGGCCGGGTCGAGCCACGCCGGTGGCGCGGATCAGGATTCGTCGTGTCATGTTAACCTCAGTTTCGAGCCGTAAGCTATAAGCTGTAAGTAACCCCATGATAGGCCTGTCTTTTCTTACAGCTTACGGCTTAAAGCTTATAGCTCCCCTTCAGGGGCGAGCCTGTCCACCTTCTGCAGGCCGCGGGGCAGCTTGCTGCCGCGCCGGCCGCGCTCGCCACGATAATAATCCAGGTCGGCGGCCTTGAGGGTCAGGTGGCGCTTGCCGGCATGGATCACCAGGCTGGCGCCTGCCGGCAGCACCACCAGGTCGCGGACGAACTCCTCGCGCCGCGCCGCCCGGGCGCCGGGGATGTCGATCATCTTGTTGCCCTTGCCCCTGGCCATCTCCGGCAGTTGCTCCAGGGGGAAGACCAGCAGGCGCCCCTCGTTGGAGACCGCCGCGACGCTGACGCCCTCGCGCTCGTCGGGTACCCGGCAGGGGGGCAGCACGTTGCAGCCCTTGGGCACGCTGAGCACCGACTTGCCGGACCGGTTCTTGCCGATCAGCTCCTCGAGCTGCGCCACGAAGCCGTAGCCGCCGTCGGAGGCGAGCAGGAATCGCGACGCGGGCGGCGCCAGCATGACGCCGGCCATGTGGGCACCGGCCACCACGTTGACGCGGCTGGTCACCGGCTCGCCCTGGCCGCGGGCGCTGGGCAGGTTGTGGGCCTGGAGGGTATAGGCGCGACCGGTGTCGTCGAGCAGCACCAGCGGCTGGTTGGTCTTGCCGCGGGCCGCCAGGGCGAAGCGGTCGCCGGCCTTGTAGGAGAGCCCGGTCGGGTCGATCTCGTGGCCCTTGGCGCTGCGGATCCAGCCCTTCTCGGAGAGCACCACGGTGACGGGATCGGCGCCCACCAGTTCCACCTCGGAGAGCGCCCGGGCCTCCTCGCGCTCGACGATCGGCGAGCGGCGCGGGTCGCCATGCTCGGCGGCGGCGGCACGCAGCTCCTCCTCGATCAGGTCGGTGAGCGCCGCCTCGCTGCCCAGCAGCCCCTCGAGGGTCTGGCGTTCGGCCTCGAGCTCGTCCTGCTCGCCGCGGATCTTCATCTCCTCGAGCTTGGCCAGGTGGCGCAGGCGCAGCTCGAGGATCGCCTCGGCCTGGCGCTCCGAGAGGCCGAACGCCTCCATCAGCGCCGGCTTGGGCTCGTCCTCCTCGCGGATGATGCGGATCACCTCGTCGATGTCGAGGTAGGCAATCAGCAGGCCTTCGAGGATATGCAGGCGATCCTGCACCTTGCCCAGGCGATGCTCCAGCCGCCGGCGCACCGTGGTGCGGCGGAAGCGCAGCCACTCGCCGAGCAGGTCGGGTAGCGGCATCACCCGCGGCCGGCCGTCCAGGCCGATCACGTTCATGTTGACGCGGGTGTTCTTCTCGAGGTCGGTGGTGGCGAAGAGGTGCGCCATCAGCGCCTCGATGTCGACACGATTGGAGCGCGGCTCGATCACCAGGCGGGTCGGCTCCTCGTGGGTCGACTCGTCGCGCAGGTCGGCCACCATGGGCAGCTTCTTGGCCTGCATCTGGGCGGCGATCTGCTCGAGGATCTTGGCCCCGCTGACCTGGTAGGGCAGCGCGGTGACCACGATGCTGCCCTCCTCCATCGTGTAGCGGGCGCGCAGCTTCACCGAGCCGCGGCCGCTCTCGTAGAGCTTCCGCAGGTCGGCCCGCGGCGTGATGATCTCGGCCTCGCTGGGGAAGTCCGGGGCCGGCAGGTGGCCGACGAGGTCCGCGGTGGTGGCCTCGGGGTGGCGCAGCAGGTGGCAGGTGGCCTCGACCACCTCGCCCACGTTGTGGGGCGGGATGTCGGTGGCCATGCCCACGGCGATACCGGTGCCGCCGTTGAGCAGCACGTGGGGCAGCCGCGCCGGCAGCACCACCGGCTCGTTCATGGTGCCGTCGAAGTTGGGGGTCCAGTCCACCGTGCCCTGGCCCAGCTCGGCGAGCAGCACCTCGGAGAACTTCGACAGCCGCGCCTCGGTGTAGCGCATGGCGGCGAACGACTTGGGATCGTCCGGGCTGCCCCAGTTGCCCTGGCCGTCCACCAGCGGGTAACGATAACTGAAGGGCTGGGCCATCAGCACCATCGCCTCGTAGCAGGCGCTGTCGCCGTGGGGGTGGAACTTGCCCAGCACGTCGCCGACGGTACGCGCCGACTTCTTGTACTTGGCGTTGGCATTCAGCGCCAGCTCACGCATGGCGTAGACGATGCGCCGCTGCACCGGCTTCATGCCGTCGCCGATATGGGGCAGCGCCCGGTCGAGGATGACGTACATCGAGTAGTCGAGGTACGCCTTCTCGGTGTATTCGCGCAGCGAGAGGCGCTCGACGTCGCCCTCCGCCACCTGGATATCCATGGTCATCGATTGACCCCTTTCATATTTTCATGACCGTTGCCGTGCTGCACCAATGCCCATTCGATCCAGCCGTCGAGACCGCGCCTGTGGGGTCA
>NZ_JBMHFZ010000014.1:0-111287 GCF_049166755.1 Halomonas terrestris
TTCGATCCTGGACGGGGCCTCGGCAGGGGTCAGCCGGCCGCAAGCCAGCGATCGCGCCCCTGGCGCTTGGCCTGCAGCAGTGCCTCGTCGGCGCGCTGGAGGGTCCGGTCGAAGGTCTCGCTGGCCTGGTGCTCGGCGATCCCGATGCTGGCGGTGAGGCTCAGCCGGGTGCCCTCGCAGGCGATCTGCAGGGTGCGTAGCCGTTGGCACAGCCGGGTCATCAGGGGCCCGGCCTGGAGGATCGTGGTGTCGGGGAGCAGGATGAGGAACTCCTCGCCTCCCCAGCGGCCGCAGTGGTCATGGCCGCGCAGGGCGCTGCGCAGGACCTCGGCCACCTGGACCAGGGCCTGGTCGCCGGACTTGTGGCCGTGCTCGTCGTTGACCTGCTTGAAATGGTCGATGTCGACCATGGCCAGGCTGAAGGGGCGTTCGTGGCGCTGGTTGACGGAGACCAGTCGTTCCAGGTGCTCGGTCATCAGGCGGCGGTTGGCCAGCCCGGTCAGGGCGTCGTGGTTCGACTCCTCGAGCAGTTCCCGGTTGCGTTCGCTGAGCAGCGACTGGTAGCGGTCGGCGATGCGCGACAGCTTGCGCTGGCGGCGCAGCTGGCGCTCGAGCTCATGGCGGGTGGCGTAGAGGTCCTGCTGGGCGGTGCGCTGGAAGCCGTCGGCGATGCCGACCAGCCGTTCCAGGCGGTTCTCCTGCTCCAGGTGGAGGCAGTAGAGGCGCTCCAGTGCGTCGCGCAGCGGATGGTCGCGGTAGAGCGGCGAGTCCAGCAACTCGGCGATCTCCTGGAGCAGCCTGTCATCGTGGAGGCTCACGTGGTGATCCGTATCGGTTTGATGGCGAAGTCGAAGGTGCAGTCCTCGCGGAACTCCTCGGCGAGTTCGGCGATGCGCTCGTTGCGCACGTCGTAGCGCCACACCACGCTGACGCGACGGCCCGCGACATGGGATTCCTCGAGCAGGTCGAAGATATCCATCATCGCCTTCACCGAGCTGGTGTTGAGGTAGATGAGTTCCAGGTCGAGGACCAGCGGGTGTGTGGCGTCGGCGAGGAAGGCCTCGGTCCAGTCGATCACCCGGCTGAACAGCTCATAGGAGTTCTCCGGGTAGGAGTCGCCTTGCATGGTGAGTCGGCCGGCCTGCCAGTCACTGTGGATCGATGGCGTCGACTGACTGCCGGGGATGTTCAGGTCGTGAGTCATGAGCGTCGAAGTCTGCTTAGATAGTGGCGGTCAGGCTAAAGAAGCCTTGGCCGGAAGGCAACGGTTGCAGGACCGGCTGCAGCGGGCGGCTCGACTTGCGGGCCATGTCGAGAAGCCCGAGGCCGGCGCCGCTGGGTAACGTCTCATCCCGGGGGCGGCGCAGTTGCTGCTTGTAGGCCTGCTTCAGCGCGACGGCGTCCAGTCCGGCCAGACCCTCGATGATCTCGACCAGCCGGCGTCCGTCAGCCATCTCCACCAGGTTGCCGGCGGAGACCAGGTAGTGGCCCTCGTCGTCCCGGGCGACGGCGATGGTGGCGGTGGCCTGCTTGTCGCTGTACTCCCTGGTGCGGGCATAGTGGCGGATGTTCTGGGTCATCTCGATATAGACGGCGAAGACGTCCATGGCCGAGGACGGGGAGGTCGGCTGGCCATTGAGGTAGTTGCGCAGGGCATTGCCGATCTCCTCGATCAGGCTGCGCGAGATCGGGCCGTTGAAGCAGAGCATGATCTGCTGCTGCAGGTAGCTGTCGCGCAGGGTCAAGAGGTCCATGCCGTCTCCTCTGTGTCGGTCATGTCAAAGCGAAAGCATAGCAGGGTAATATCGTCGCGCTGGGGGTGCTCGCCGCGGTAGCGTTCGAGTTCCGCCTCGAAGGCGGCGATCTGCTGCGCCAGGGGCGCCCGGGCGTGGCGGCGCAGCATCGACTCGAAGCGGCGGGTGCCGAAGCCGAAACCATGCTCGCCACCGGCCTGGTCGAGAAAGCCGTCGGTGCTCAGTACATGGGTCCAGCCCCGTTTCAGCGGCATGACCTGGTTGCGGTAGGTCATCGGCCGCTTGTGGCCCAGCGGACGCTTGCCGCCGGGGTGCACCTCCAGCTGCTCGCCGTCGCTGGCATGCAGCGACATCTTGGCGCCGGCAAAGGTGAGCCGACCGGCGGCGGGCTCGACCCAGACCAGCCCGACATCCATGTTGGTGGCGATGGAGCGGGGCAGGGTGTCCCGGTGCAGGGTGGCACGGTTCTGGCGGTCGGTCTCGTTGAGGATGGCGGCCGGGTCGTCAATCCCCACCCGCAGGATGGCATGGTCGATGATCGCCCGGGCCAGCATGGTCATCAGCGAGCCGGGCACGCCGTGGCCGGCGCAGTCGATCACCCCCATCAGGTAGCCCCGATCCGCGGCGCGGAACACGTAGAAGTCGCCGCCGACCTGGTCGCGGGGCTGCCACAAGACGGCATGATGCTCGGGCAGGTGATCGCTGAGCTGGCGAGCCGGTAGGATGGCGCGCTGGATGATGCTGGCGTACTCCAGGGAGGCATCGACCTGGCGCCTGGCCGCGACCATCTCGGTATTGGCCCGCTGCAGGTCCAGGGTGCGCTGGCGAACCTTCTCCTCCAGCTGCTGGGTATGCTGCTCGACCTGGTGGGCCATGTGCGAGAACGCCAGGGAGAGCTCGCCGATCTCGTCACGGCGTTCGGTGGGCAGCCGGGTGGCGAAGTCGCCATCGGCGATGGCCCGGGCGGAGTGCTTGAGACGGTCGAGCGGCGCGAGGATCAGGCGGTGGGTGGCATAGGCGAAGACCGCCATCAAGGTGGCCAGGACCAGGACCAGGGTGGTGACCAGCGGCCAGAACCAGCGGCTGTTGAGCAGGGGGGCGGCCTCGAGATCCAGCGCCGTCGCCAGTAGCCACTGCAGCTCGGGCAGGTAGCCCACCGAGAGCAGCCGGGGCTCGCCGGCCATATCCACATCCAGGGTCACGATGTCGCCGGGGCTGCGCAGGGCGTGCTGCAGGGCGCGGCGTACCGCTTCCCGCTGGGCCTCATCGTCGACCAGCGACTGGATGCGCTGGCCGCTGGTGTCGTCGAAGGGATTGACGGTGGTTCCCAGGGCCATGCGCGCCTGCTCGGGATGGGCCTGCAGCACGCCGCGCGGGTCGACGAGCATCGGTGTCATCCCCGGTGCACTGTCGCGGATGAAGCGGTCGAGAAAGTGCTGGAGGTCGAGTCCGCCGCCGGCCAGGCCCAGCAGCCGGTCGCCATCGCGCACCTTGACCCCCACGCGGATCATGGGCCGCTCCAGGGGCGGGTCGTCGGTGACCTCGATGGTGTAGGAGGCACTGCTGCCCATGGTGGCGAAGTACCAGGCGTCCTGCGCCGACGCAGTGGACAGGCGGTGGCGCGGGGAGGTGGCGCTGCCGTTCGGGCTGTCGCCGAGGTAGTAGTCGCCGCGGGCGTGATCGATGACGAAGTAGGTGGTGCTGCCGAACTGTTGCCGGAAGCCTTCCGCCTCCTCGAAGAAGCGGGTGCGACGCTCCGGGTCGTGCGGCGCTTCCAGCCATTCCCGGGTCACCACCGAGTTGGCCAGGCGTCGCGACAGGGCGAGTTCGCGTGCCAGTGGTGCCCGGATCTGCTGCATCTGCAGCCGGGTGTACTGTTCGGCATAGGCGCCGGCAAAATGGCGCCGGACCTCGTCGATGACCTGCCAGCCGATGAGCAGTGCCGGTATCAGGGCGACCAGGCACGCCAGCAGAAGCGTCAGGGTGGACTTGCCGCGCAGTCCCCAGCGATTGGCCATGAAGGAGCGTCCCTTGCGTGTGTCCGGATGGCGTCATGCCGCGAGAGCCCCGGACCAGCGATACGTTTTTTCCTCCACGATGCCATATCCCTGCCACCACTGCGAGGGAACGGGACCAAGGTAGAAGGGCGACCCGTGGGTCGCCACGGCTCAGCCGGCCATCTCGTCGATCGAGGCATCACCGAGTCCCAGCAACTGTACCTGCAGGTCGCTGCCGGCCGCTTCGGCCGCCATGTCCTCGGCAAGCGCGGGCTCGTCTGCATAGGCCTTGTAGGCGAAGCGCCAGGCCTCGCCGGGCTCCAGCACCTGCGGTGAATCCTTGCTGACCCGATAGCCATCCCCGTCCCGGGTGATGTCGCCGTTCCACAGGGTATCGATGTCGGCAGCCAGGTCGAAGCGAACCTCCGGGTCGATGATATCGTCGTCCGAGGCATTCTCGACGAAGATCTCGGCGACATGGCCGATCGACCAGGTGCTGGTGATGTTGCCGGTGACGACGAGGTCGGCGCCGTCGTCGATCAGTGCCGGCAGACGGCCGTTGCCGGCGAGGGTCTCCTCCGGCGAGGGGCGCTCCAGGGGCTCTCCCCGGTAGGCGTTGCCCGAGGCGATATGCAGCGTGGTACCGTCGCCGAAGACCGCGTACTGGATGTCGACCAGGGTATCGATGCTGCCCTTGCCCTCGATGACGACATGGTCGTCGGCGAAGCTGATGTCGTAATGAGCGTAGTCCTGGGTGTAGCGGGCCGTGTCGGTGCCCTTGCCGCCGTCGAGCAGGTTGTGGCCACCGTACCAGCTGTCACCGGGAGCCCCCTGGAGGATGTCGTTGCCGTCGCCCCCGAGCAGGGTGTCGTGGCCCAGGCCGCCGCTGAGGAAGACCCCGTCGTCCGAGCCCTGGAGCATGTCGTCGCGACGCGAGCCGATCACATGATCGAAGACCACCTCATTGGCCTCGGCATCCGTGATGGCACCGAAGCTCTCACCGCCGGCATTGACCCACAGGCTGGGCGACATCAGGTCGGCATCGGGATCGCGGATGGAGCGTTCGACCCTCACGCTGTTGTCATGGTCCAGGCCGCCGTGGAAGTTGATGTCGCGGTCGGTGAAGGCCACGACGACGTCGTTGCCCACCGAGGACCGCCAGGAGTCGAACAACAGGCCATGGCGCATGCCGCTGTCCTCGAGGCCGTTGAAGGTCCCGTCGTAGCTCTCCCGCAACTCATAGGCATAGCCGTTGCCGCCACTGCCCTTGTTGAAGGCACCATGCGCCTGCAGGTCGGTGGCCTCGATATCGAGGGACCTGGCGAGATGGAAGGCCTTGGAGGGCCCATCCAGGACCTGGATGTCGTCCAGCCGGGCATCGACCGTGCCGTCGAGAACGACGGCCTGGTAGCCCGTCAGCTCCTCCAGGGCATTCTCGAAGGCGGCGTTGTCGGGCGTGCCCAGCTCGAAGTCGATGCTGAAGCCCGTCAGGGTGACGCCATCGGCCGTGTCGAGGCGCTCGACACTTGTCTCGCCGCCCTCGAAATCGAAGTGCAGCCCGCGGTCGAGGTGGATGGTGTCGCCGTCCACGGCCTCCACCCGGGCCATGCTGGTACGCAACTCGGCGTACTGGACCTTGCGCCAGGAGGTGTCGCCGATCTCGTCGAAGAGGGCATCGTCGTTGTCCTGCCAGACCCGGATGCTGTCGCCGGGGGCCAGGTCATGATCCCGGTCGAGGGTCACCTGGCGCGTACCCTCGCGGTGGTCCAGCGACAGCTGACCGATGGGCTCTCTCTCGCTGCCATCCACCCGGATGCCGTAGGCATCGTTGCGTGCGAGTGCCGTGTCGCTGAAGGTGAGGGTGGTCTCGCCGGAGCCCGCGCCGCTCAGGGTGACGTCGGATCGCGTGATGGTGAGGGCGTCATCCAGCAGGTACCGACCGGCCTCGAGCTCGAGGGTGGCACCCGCGGGGGCTTCCTCGATCAACGCCGCGAGATCGGCGGCGGTGGTGCCGGTATCGACGCGGATGATGTCGTCCTGCTCGCTCATGCAATACCTCCGGAAAATCAGTGGTCACGACGAGGGCATATCGTCCTCCAGGGGAGGCGATGTCCGGGTGTCGGTCTGGACGCGGGGGAATGCTAAGGGCCGAAAGGCGTACCCTACAACCGGCCATGCAGGACGGCCGGAAGGCGTGTGTTACCGGCCTTGCAGGCCGGCGTCACCCTTCCGCTGTTCACACTGCCTTGATGGCGCAGGGTATTCATCATCGAGGTGAGTTTCGTATCACCCTTTAGACTGAAAAATGCCTACATGACAATTACAAAAGTACTATAAAACTCATCATCACGTATCATCCTGACTGGTACTCTGGCGCCTCTCGCGGCGGACATCATCACGGCGATGCGCGCCGTGATCGCCCCTGTCCAGCCAGGATCCGATGGTGTGCCATGGCGTCAAGCAAGGAACCCGCCGAGGTGTCGGATGCGCTGAAGGCGTGTCGCGCCTCGCTCGTCTCGGTGGCGGGATTCAGCCTCTTCATCAACCTGCTGATGTTGAGTCCGGCCCTCTACATGCTGCAGGTCCATGACCGGGTCATTCCCTCGCGCAGCGGGGAGACCCTGTTCATGCTGACGCTGGTCGTCGTGTTCCTTTTCGCGGTGCTGGGCGGGCTGGAAATGGTGCGCTCCCGCATCATGGTTCGCCTCGGCAATCGCCTCGATACGCGCCTCGCCCGCCCCCTGTACCGAGCCATCTTCCGACACCGGATTCGCGCTTCCGGGCAGCAGACGGCCCGTCCCCTCGACGATCTCGCCACCCTGCGCCAGTTCCTCTCCGGGGGCGGGCTGTTCGCCTTCTTCGATGCCTTCTGGCTACCCATCCATCTCGCCCTGCTGTTCCTCTTCCATGTCTGGTTCGGGGTCTTCGCCAGCCTGGCCGGTGGCCTGCTGCTGGTCCTGGCGGTCGCCAGCGAGAAGGCCACCCGCAGGCCGCTGGCAGAGGCGGCGAGCGAGCAGGTCAGGGCGCGCGAACTGGCGGACCGCAATCTGCGCAATGCCGAGGTGCTGCATGCCATGGGCATGATGCCGGGGATCATGCAGCGCTGGTCGGTCCGGCACCAGGGCTACCTGCTCAAGCAGTCGCTGGCGAGCGACCGCGCCGGGCTGCTGTCCAATCTCTCCAGGAGCCTGCGATTGCTCAGCCAGTCGTTGATCCTGGGCCTGGGGGCACTGCTGGTGCTCGAGGGGCGCATGACGCCCGGCATGATGATCGCCGGCTCGTTGCTGCTGGGCCGTGCCCTGGCCCCTATCGACCAGATGATCGGCAGCTGGAAGGGTTTCGTCGGGGCGCGCGACGCCCACCGCCGCCTCGAGCGGCTGTTCAGCGAGGCGCCGGACGATCCGGCGCGGCTGTCGCTGCCCGCCCCCGCGGGCGCCATCGACATCGAGGGGGTGTCGGCCGCACCACCGGAGGTGACATTCCCGGTGCTGCGGGGGATCAGTGCGCGGATCGAGCAGGGCGAACAGGTGGGAGTCATCGGCGCCAGCGGGTCCGGCAAGTCGACACTGGCCAGGGTCGTGCTGGGTATCTGGCCGGCCCAGGTGGGCAAGGTGCGGATCGATGGCGCGGATATCACCCGCTGGAACCGTGACGAGCTGGGGCCCTTCCTGGGCTACCTGCCTCAGGAGATCGAGCTGTTCGACGGCACCATCGGCGAGAACATCGCCCGCTTCGGGCCCGTCGATGCGGGCAGGGTGGTCGAGGCGGCGAGGCGGGCCGGGGTCCATGACATGATCCTGCGGCTGCCCGAAGGCTATGACACGCTGCTCACCGCCGGGGGGCGGGGGCTCTCGGGAGGTCAGCGGCAGCGGATCGGCCTGGCGCGTGCCCTCTATGGCAACCCCGTGCTCGTGGTGCTCGACGAACCCAACTCCAACCTCGATGCCGGCGGCGAGCGAGCCCTGGCAGAGACCCTGGCGCGCCTGAGGCAGGAGGGGGTGACACTGCTGGTGATCAGCCACCGAACCGGCGTGCTCAGGCGGGTCGACAGGCTGATGGTGCTCGACCAGGGGCGGATCAGCCTGTTCGGGCCGCGGGAGCGGGTGCTCGCCAGGCTGAAGCGGCAGGACGCCACCGCCTCGGAGGACAGAGCCACGGCGGGAAGGCCCCACCGTGGAGACCTGGAGGTGCAGGCCTGATGGGGGGGCGGCCGCGGGGTGACGAGGGGCGCCTGCCGGTGAGCGATCGGGGCTGTCGGCGGCTCGGCCTCGCCCTGGTGCTACTCTGCTTCGGCGGTTTCGGCGGCTGGGCACTGGCGTCCAGCCTGGCCGTGGTGGTCGTGGCCCCCGGGAAGGTGTCGGTGGCCTCCTTCAAGCAGACGATACAGCACTACGAGGGGGGGATCGTCAGCGCCACCCGTGTCGAGGATGGGGACCGTGTCGAGGTCGGCGACGTGCTGCTGGTGCTCGATGACACCCGGGCGCTGTCGCAGCTCAAGAGCGCCAGGGCACGCTACCTGATCGATCGTGCCAGCGAGGTCCGGCTGCTGGCCGAACTGTCGGGGCGGGAGCGGCTGGTGTTTCCCGACGAACTGCGCGAGAGCCCCTACCGACGCGTCGCCGATTTCCTCGCCGTCCAGCGTGGTCTGTTCGCTGCCCGTCGACAGGCATTGCAGGGGGGGCTGGATGCGCTCGACCAGCGGGCGCGGCAGTTGCAGGAGCAGCATGATGGACTCCAGGCCCTGGTGGAGATCAATCGTCAACGGGTCGCATCGTTGCAGGAAGAGGTCGAGGATCACCGCTCCCTCTATGCCCAGGGCCAGGGCGACAACCAGCGGGTGCGCGAGCTGGAGCGGGAGATACTGCAGTACCGTGGCGAGATCGCCGAGAGTCGGTCGGGGATGGCGCAGATCCAGTCGCAGCTCAGCGAGAACAGGCTTCGGCAACAGACTCGCCTGCAGGAGTTCCACCGGGATGTCGGCGAGCAGCTGCGCCAGGTGCAGGCCGGCATCGCCGATGCGGAAGAGCGTATCACCGCCCTGGACGACGAGGTGCGACGGACCACGGTGACGGCACCGGTGGCGGGTACCGTGGTCGGGCTGCAGCCCCGGACGCGCGGTACGGTGATCGACCCGGGCGAGACGCTCATGGAGATCGTGCCGGGTGACGATGGCTTTGTGGTCGAGGCGCGCATCGCCGATCGGGATATCAGCAACATCTACCCCGGCCAGACGGCGGAGGTGCGCTTCACCGCCTTCGACCGGCAGCGCAGCGATGTCATTCCGGGCGAGGTGATCCATGTCTCGGCCGACAGCTTCGAGGATGCCTCGAACGCTACGCGCTACTACCGGGCGCGCATCCGGGTCGAGGACGCCGCAGGCCGGGCGGTACCCATGGACAGCCGGCTGCTCTCCGGGATGCCGGCCGAGGTCATGATCCGGACCGGGGAGCGTACCTTTGCCAGCTATCTCGCCAAGCCCGTCGCCGACATGCTGGCGAGGGCGATGCGCGGGAGTTGACGTTGACCGGCAGGGCCTCTCCGGGTGAGGCATTGCTGCTAGGCTGGATGTAGCAGCCGAGGAGCAATGCCCCCAGGGAGGACCAGATGGCCAAGGTACCCGCCGCCTACCAGGCGACACGAGGCTCGATACTGGAGGTCGACCGCGACTTCTACGCCCGGCTCACCGCCCCGGGTGCCCGTGCCCGCATCGATTCGCTGGTGGTGCCGATCCGCGAGGGATGCGCCTGGCGGGTGCCGGCGGGGCATGTACTGCGCCTGTCGACCCTGGACGGGCCCCAGGTGGGCGATCTCAACCTCTGGCACCTGCACAACCCGCGCGAGCGCTTCTGGGCCTCGCGCACCCGGCAACTGCAGCGGGCGCATGTCTCGCGCTTCGACCGGCTGTGGTCGACCCTGCCCTACCTCCGGCCCATGGCGACCATCATCGACGACACCCTGGCCGGCTACGGGGTGGACGAGGAGGGCGGTCGGGTGCACGACCTGCTCGGCACCCGCTGCGACCCTTATGTCAACCGACTGCTCACCGGCGAAGACTTCGACCACCACTGCCACTCCAACCTGGTGCGTGCGGTGGCCCCCTTGGGTCTCACCGAGTTCGACGTCCACGACGTGCTCAACGTCTTCCAGTGCACCGGTCTCAACGATGACGATCAGTACTTCATGAAGGCCTGCCCGGCGAGGGAGGGCGACTACCTGGAGCTGTTCGCCGAGATCGACCTGCTCTGCGCGCTCTCCTGCTGCCCTGGCGGCGACCTGTCGGTGGATCTCTGGGGTCCCGAGGCGCGGGATCCGCTGGCCACCTGCCACCCCATCGGCGTCGAGGTGTTCCGGCTGGATGATGCCCTGCTGCAGGGGTGGCGGTCGCCCGAGCCGTCACCCTACGCCGGCGGTCACGGGCTGCGCGGCCCGGCCATCGACTGGACGGCGGAGAAGGCGCGGCGCTTCGGCGGGGGCTAATAGCCGCCCTGCCCGGGTGGGCCCGTAACGACGGCGCCCCGGCCACCAGAGTGGCCGGGGCGCCGTCGTGTGGACTCCGCGTCGATTCAGGTGGCGGGACGCCCCACCAGCGACCGGGTCTCCTCGCGGGCCTCGGTCAGCGCCACGCGGAGGTGGTCGCCCAGCTTGAAGCGCTCCTCGCCCTCCACCTGGATACGCCCCTCCTTGTCGTCGATCACCACCTTGTCGCGGTCGCTGTGGATCAGCGGGGCCGGGATGAAGGCGGTGGCGCCGTTGGCGGTCAGGCGCACGCGCATGCCGCCGCGGTTGATGGCGATGATCTCGGCGTCGAAGGTCTCCTGGGCCTCGGCGGCCGGGCTCAGGTAGCGCACGTAGAGCCAGTCCTTCACGTCGCGTTCGGCCATGCGGTTGAGCCGGCGGCGTTCGGTGAGCTGCTCGGTGAGCTCGAGGCTCGCCTCGGCGGGCGCCTGCTCCCCCTTGAGCACGCGCTTGATCAGCCGGTGGTTGACCATGTCGCCATACTTGCGGATCGGCGAGGTCCAGGTGGCGTAGGCGGCCAGCCCAAGCCCGAAGTGCGGGCCGGGCCGGGCCGACATGCTGGTGAAGCCCTGGAAGCGGCGCAGGCGCACGTCCAGCCAGGCGTCGTCGCGCCCCTCGAGCTCGCGCTTCAGCTCGGTGTAGCGGGACAGCTCGGTGAGCTGCTCGCGCTCCACCTGGATGTCCTGGCTGGCCAGGAACTCCTGGGCCGCCTCGGCCTTCTCGGGCTCGAAGGCGCGGTGCACGTTGAAGATGCCGTGGCCCACGTGCTCGGCGAGCAGGTCGGCGCAGCAGGCATTGGCCGCGATCATCGACTCCTCGATCATGCGGTTGGCGATGCGCCGCTCCTCGGTACGGATGTCCAGCACGTTGCCCGCCTCGTCCAGGTCGAAGACGTAGTCGGGGCTGTCCTTGAACACCAGCGCGTGCTCGGCTCGCCAGGCACTCCGTGCCTCGGTCAGGTCGCGCAGCGCCTTGAGCTGCTCGCCGATCGCCTCGTCCGGCGCCCAGTCGCCCTGGCCCTCCAGCCAGTCGGAGACGCGGTCGTAGGCGAGCTTGGCGTGGGACTGCGCGGTGGCCGCGAAGAAGCGATAGTCGCCCAGGCTGCCATCGGCGTGCACGGTGAGGGTACAGGCCAGTACCGGACGCTCCTTGCCCTCCCACAGGGAGCAGAGGTCGTCGGCCAGCTGCTCGGGCAGCATGGTGACGTTCTGGCCCGGCAGGTAGACGGTGAAGGCGCGGGTACGCGCTTCCAGGTCCGCCGCATGGCCCTCTTCCACATAGGCGGTGGGGTCGGCGATGGCCACGCTCAGGTCCCAGCCGCCATCCTCGCGGGGCACGATGCGCAGGGCATCGTCCATGTCACGGGTCTTCTCGCCGTCGATGGTGAAGAAGGGCTCGGCGGTGAGGTCCTCGCGCCCGAGGCCCTCGTCGAGCAGCGGCCAGTCGTCGCCGGCATCCGGGCACTCCTGCTCCAGGGCGTGTCGGGCGAGCGTCACCCGCCAGGGCACGGCGGGATCGTCGGCCTTGGCCACCAGCTCGTCGATCTGGGTGAAGAAGGCACGATCATCGGGCTTCAGGGGGTGGCGCACCAGGCGGGCCACGACCCAGTCGCCGTCGGCGATGCTCGCCTCGTCGAGGCTGCGCTTGATGCGCGCCTTGAGCACGTTCTTGATCGAGGGGTGGTCGGGCACCACGGCGAGACGCCCCTCGCGCTTCTGCACCCGAGCGATGAAGCGGTTGAGTCCCTGCTCGATCAGGGTGTCGGGCTCGACGCTCTTCTTCTCGCCCTCCTCGTGGAGGATGGCCTCCACCCGGTCACCATGCAGCACCTGCTTCATGGCGGGAGGCGGCACGAACCAGGAATCGCCCTCGTCGGTCTCGAGGAAGCCGAAGCCTCGGTCGGTGGCCTTGATCACACCCTCGACGCGGGGCGTGGTCTCGCGGATCTGTTGCTTGAGCTGGGCAAGCACCGAGTTGTTCTGCAGCATGGTCACGATCGGGTGGCGGGATAAGGGGGTCACTATACGGATTCCCGCGCGTGGCGCCAAACATGCAGACCGGGGCCGCCGGGAATCAGCACCTTGCGGAGCCGCCGGGCCCGAACCGGCGTGGGCCCCCGGGGTCCACACTTGTGTATATGGCGGTATGGGGTAGGCTTGCCCCTCGCCCGATCACTCGAGGAAAGCGCATGACGCCACGCCTGATCGTCTCCGATCTCGACGGTACCCTGCTCGGTGCCGATCATGACCTCCATTCGCAGACCATCGAGACGCTACGGTCGCTGGCGGGCCGCGGGCACCACCTGGCCTTCGCCTCGGGGCGCCATTTCCGCGATATGCTGGCCTTCCGCGAGCGAGTCGGGGTGCCGGTCCATGTGATCAGCACCAACGGCGCCTACCTGCACGGCCCCGACGACCGGCTGGTCGCCGCCCGCCATCTGGAGGCCGGGCTGGCCCGGGAGCTGATCGCCCTGGAGCGTCACTCCAGCGTGCGGCTGAACCTCTATCGCGACGAGGAGTGGCTGATCGACGCCCCGGCCCCGGAGCTGCTGGCCATGCATGCCCATACCGGGTTCGGCTATCGGGTCGCCGGGCCCGGCGAACTCCATGGCGAGGGGGTGGGCAAGGTGCTCTATATCGGCGAGCCGCGGCGGCTTGCCGGGCTCGAGGCCTCTGTCCGCGAGCGCCATGGCGAGCGGCTGCACGTCACCTACTCGACCGCGTACTCGCTTGAGGTCATGGCCGGAGGGGTCAACAAGGGCAGCGCCCTGGCCTCGCTGCTCGAGGCCCTGGGACTCGGGCCCGAGGCCTGCCTGGCCTTCGGCGACAACCTCAACGATACCGAGATGCTGCGGCTCGCCGGCGAGGCCCACGTCATGGCCAATGCCCATCCCGAGCTGGCCGAACGTGTCCCCCGGGCACGCCGCATCGGCCACCATGACGAGGCCGCCGTGGCCGGGCGGCTGCGTGAGCGCTTCGGCCTGTGAAGGGAATGCCACCTTGGTCGCAGGTGGCTTGCCGTCGCCGTCGCCCTTGACCATCATCGAGTCCCCATAACGACAACACGCCAGGGGCGATACCGCCCTGGCCACTGCCACCAGGCTGCGATGACGACGACCCCCGCCACCCTGATCGTGGTCGACGACGACCCCGAGATCCGCGAACTGCTGGCCGACTACCTCGGTCGCCACGGCTATCGAGCCCTGGTCGCCGAAGACGCCGAGGCACTGCATCGCCTGCTGGCGCGGGAGACCCCGGAGCTGTTGATCGTCGACCTGATGCTGCCCGGCGACGACGGCTTCACCATCTGTCGCGAGCTGCGTCGCGACAGCGAGGTGCCGATCATCATGCTCACCGCCAGTGCCGACGAGACCGATCGGATCCTCGGCCTGGAACTGGGTGCCGACGACTATCTGGGCAAGCCCTTCAATCCCCGTGAGCTGCTGGCGCGCATCAAGGCGGTGCTGCGCCGTACCCGGGGCCCGGCCACACCGTGCCCGCCCGCCGAGGCCCGACTGGTGGCCTTCGGCGACTGGCGACTCGATCGCATGACCCGCGAGCTCGTGGACCGGCAAGGCGCGCGGTGTTCCCTCTCCGGCGCCGACTTCCAGCTGCTGCAGGTATTCCTCGAGCACCCCGGCCGGGTGCTCTCCCGCGAGGCGTTGTTCGAGCTGACGCGCGGCAGGCCCGCGCCGCCGCTGGATCGCTCCATCGACGTGCACGTGTGCCGGCTGCGCCAGCGGCTCGGCGAGGACGCCCAGCACTCCCAGCTGATCCGCACCGTGCGCGGGGCCGGCTACGTGCTCACCGCGTCGGTGGATGTCCTGTCGTGAGGGAGGCGGGACACTGGCGCCTGTGGCGCCGCCGCCTTGCCCGTTGCCTGCCCGGCAGCCTGCGCGGGCGCTTCGTGCTGATCATGGTGGTCGGCGTACTGGGCGCGCAGCTGGCCAGCTACACCATCTGGACGACCCAGGTGCGCTCCAGCCAGCTCGAGCAGCTCGATGAGCTGTCCCGCAACGTGGCCTTCAGCGTCGCCTCCACGGTGCGCTTCTTCCGGTCGCTCCCCGTCGAGTACCGCCATATCGTCCTGGACCAGCTGCGCGACATGGGGGGCACGCGCTTCTTCGTCAGCGTCAACGAGCGACGCATCGAGGTCGAGGACGTCGGCGCCGGGGCCGCCAAGCAGCTGGTGGTGAGCAACTTCCGGGATGTCCTGTCGCGGGAGCTCAATCTCGACGAGATGGTCGTCGAGTTCTCGCGACCCGAGACGCTGAGGGTGTTCAACAACGAGATACTGCTGCACGACCTTCCGGCGCGCTGGGGGCAGCACAGCCTGCTGCTCGAGCCCCTGTCGCCGCCGATCCTGGTGGTGCAGCTGGAACTCGAGCCCGGGGTCTGGCTCTATGTGGCGACCCTGCTGCCGGTGCCCGACCTGCTGGGCGAGAACGCCTGGCTGTCGGAGGAACGGCTGCTGGCGGGCCTGATCGTGCTGCTCACCGTGCTCGGCCTGTCGCTGGCGGGTATCCGCAGCGCGACCCGGCCGCTGGCACGGCTGTCGCGGGCGGCCCGGCAGCTGGGCCGGGATCTCGATGCACCGCCGCTGCGCGAGAGCGGGCCGCGGGAAGTGGTGGCCACCGCGGTGGCCTTCAACCGCATGCAGGAGCATATCCGTGAGCAGGTGGAGGAGCGCGAGCGGTTGTTCTCGGCGATCTCCCACGACCTCAAGACGCCGATCACCCGCCTGCGGCTGCGTGCCGAGATGCTCGACGACCCTCACCAGCGCGAGCGTTTCTGCGCCTCGCTCGACGAGCTCGACCTGCTGGTCAAGGGGGCCCTGGCCTCGGTCAAGGGGCTGGACCTGCACGAGGCGGTGGAAGTGGTCGATCCGCGCGACGTGCTCGACGGCCTGGCCGAGGAGCTGAGGCTGCAGGGCGGCGATGTGGCGATCAGCGGGCGCGCCGCCCCCCTGGCGGTCAAGCCGCTGGCCTTCAAGCGCTGCCTGTCCAACCTGCTGGAGAACGCCGTCTTCTACGGCCGGCGAGCCGAGGTGTTGCTCGAGGAGGGCGCATCCGAGCTGGTCATCACCATCCGCGATCACGGGCCAGGCATTCCCCGGGAGCAGCGCGAGCGAGTCTTCACCCCCTTCGTGCGCCTCGAGCCGTCACGCAGCAGGCACACCGGTGGCAGTGGCCTGGGGCTCGGCATCGCGCGGCACATCGCCCGTGCCCAGGGGGGCGACATCACCCTCGACACGCCCCCCGGCGGCGGCCTGCTGGTGCGGTTGTCGCTGCCCCGCCCGGAGAATATTACCGAGCTGCAATGATCCGCCAATACTATGCAGGACTAGGTAACCCCTGCCGGCGGGGCACCTGGTGTAGCGTGTCGTCATCCCGGTGATGCACCGGGCACGACAACAACACGAGGAGTCACGCCATGCCTTCCTTCAAGACGACCCGCTTCGACAAGACCACGCTCGCCCTGGCCACCGGCCTGGTGGCCGCCATCGGCATGACCAGCGCCCAGGCCGGTGAAGTCGAGGTACTGCACTGGTGGACCTCCGGTGGCGAGGCGCGTGCGGCCAACGTGCTCAAGGAGCTGATGGAGGCCGAGGGGCACGACTGGCAGGATTTCGCCGTGGCCGGCGGTGGCGGCGAGACGGCCATGACCGTGCTCAAGTCCCGTGCCATGTCCGGCAATCCGCCCTCCGCGGCGCAGATCAAGGGGCCGGAGATCCAGGAGTGGGGCGAGCTCGGCCTGCTCGGCGACCTTGACACCGTGGCCGAGGCCGAGGACTGGAACGGCCTGCTGCCCGAGACCGTCGCCGAGATCATGCGCCACGATGGCCAGTACGTGGCCGTGCCCGTCAACGTCCATCGGGTCAACTGGCTGTGGGCCAACCCCGAGGTGCTGGACGCCGCCGGGGTGGCGATGCCCACCACCCTCGACGAGCTGTTCGAGGTCGCCGAGGCGATCCGCGAGGCGGGCTACGTGCCGCTCGCCCACGGGGGGCAGGCCTGGCAGGACGCCACGGTGTTCGAGTCCGTGCTGCTCGCCAGTGGCGGCAGCGAGTTCTACCGCCGGGCGCTGGTCGACCTCGACCCGGAGGCGCTGGGCAGCCCGACGATGATCGAGGCGCTGACCACCTTCAAGCGCCTGCGCGAGCTGATGGACGACGACATGCCCGGCCGTGACTGGAACATCGCCACCTCCATGGTGATCGGTGGCGATGCCGCCATGCAGCTGATGGGTGACTGGGCCAAGGGCGAGTTCACCGCCGCGGGCCTGACGGCGGGGGAAGACTACCTGTGTGCCGCGGCACCGGGCACCGGGGACGCCTTCACCTTCAACATCGACAGCCTGGCGATGTTCCGGGTCACCGAGGAGGCCGAGCGGGAGGCCCAGCAGGCCCTGGCGCGACTCGTGCTCGAGCCCACCTTCCAGGAGGCCTTCAACCTGGCCAAGGGGTCGATTCCCGCCCGTCCGGACCTCGACATGAGCGACTTCGACAGCTGCGCCCGGCAGTCGCTGGCCGACTTCCAGCACACCGCGGAAGCGGGTGGCCTGGTGCCCAGCATGGCCCACGGCATGGCGGTCCGTGCCGACGTCCAGGGGGCGATCTTCGATGTCGTCACCAACTACTTCAACTCCCGCGACATGGCCGCCGAGGAGGCCGCCCGGCGCATGGTGACTGCCGCCCAGGCCGCCATCTGACCCCGTCCGCCGAGGGCCCCGGCGGGGCCCCCGGCGGTGTCATGCGAGGAGATTCCCATGTCGATCCTTTCCGCTCCGGCACGCTCGGTACGCGTCGCGGCCCGGCACACCCCGGCCGCACGCCTGCAGCAGTGGCTGCCGCGCCTGGTGCTGGCCCCGTCCGTCGCCGTGTCGCTGTTCTTCGTCTACGGCTTCATGCTGTGGACCTTCATCCTGTCGCTGACCAGTTCGCGCATGCTGCCGAGCTACGACTTCGTCGGCCTCGCCCAGTACGCACGGCTGATGGCCAACGACCGCTGGTGGGTGGCCTCGACCAACCTGGTGGTGTTCGGCGGCCTATTCGTCGCCATCTGCCTGGTGCTGGGGGCCTGCCTGGCCATCCTGCTCGATCAGCGCATCCGTCACGAGGGGGCGCTGCGCACCCTCTACCTCTACCCCATGGCCCTGTCGTTCATCGTCACCGGGGTGGTATGGAAGTGGCTGCTCAACCCCGGGCTCGGTCTCCAGGCCATGGTGCGCAGCTGGGGATTCGAGAGCTTCACCTTCGACTGGCTGGTGAACCCCGACATGGCCGTCTATACCCTGGTGATCGCCGCGGTGTGGCAGGCCTCGGGCTTCGTCATGGCGCTGTTCCTGGCCGGGCTGCGCGGCATCGACGACAGCATCATCAAGGCCGCCCAGCTCGACGGCGCCAGCCTGCCACGCATCTACCTGAGGGTGATCCTGCCCTGCCTGCGTCCGGTGGTGTTCAGCGCGGTGATGATCCTGTCCCACATCGCCATCAAGAGCTTCGACCTGGTGGTGGCGCTCACCGGCGGGGGACCCGGCTATGCCTCCGACCTACCGGCCACCTTCATGTATGCCCACGCCTTCACCCGGGCGCAGATCGGCCTGGGGTCGGCCAGTGCCATGCTGATGCTGGGGGGCGTGCTGGCCATCCTGATCCCCTACCTCTATTCGGAACTGCGGAGTCGTCAGCATGGATAACGTGATTCGTCGTCGCACGCCGGCGGCCCGGTTGTGGCGCCTGGCACTCCACGCCGTGCTGCTGCTGGCCGCGCTCTTCTACCTCTTGCCCCTGGCGGTGATGCTGATCACCTCGGTCAAGCCGCTCGACGAGATCAGCGCCGGCACCCTGCTGGCACTGCCCCAGTCGCCGACACTGGCCCCCTGGGCCAAGGCCTGGGGCGAGGCCTGTACCGGCATGCGCTGCGAGGGGGTGGGGGGCTACTTCTTCAACTCCATCGCCATCGTGGTGCCGGCCGTGGCCATCTCCACGGTCATCGGGGCGCTCAACGGCTACGCCCTGACCAAGTGGCGCTTCCGCGGTTCGGAACTGCTCTTCGCGCTGATGCTGTTCGGCTGCTTCATTCCCTTCCAGGTGGTACTGCTGCCCATGGCACAGACCCTGGGCTGGCTGGGGCTGTCGAGCTCCCGGGCGGGACTGATCCTGGTCCACGTGGTGTTCGGCATCGCCTTCACCACCCTGTTCTTCCGCAACTTCTACGTGGCGGTACCCAGCGAGCTGGTCTCGGCGGCCAAGCTCGACGGGGCGGGGTTCTTCCGCATCTTCTGGCGCATCCTGCTGCCGGTGTCGACGCCGATCATCGTGGTCTCGGTGATCTGGCAGTTCACCCAGATCTGGAACGACTTCCTGTTCGGCGTGGCCTTCTCCGCCCACGACACCCAGCCGGTGACGGTGGCGCTCAACAACCTGGTCAACACCTCCACCGGGGTCCGCGAATACAACGTCGACATGGCGGCGGCGATGATCGCGGCACTGCCGACCCTGGTGGTCTACGTGCTGGCCGGAAAGTACTTCGTGCGGGGGCTGACCGCCGGCTCCGTCAAAGGGTAGGGACACACGGCTCCCCTAATCATGGATATCAGGACAATAATTAAGAGGTGTACAGCATGTCGGCACTGGAAATCAGCAATGTGTGCAAGGACTTCGGGAGTGAGCAGGTGCTGCGCGACGTCAGCCTGGCCATCGACTCCGGTGAGTTCCTGATCCTGGTCGGGCCCTCGGGCTGCGGCAAGTCGACCCTGATGAACGCCATCGCCGGCCTGGAGCCGGTGACCTCCGGCGAGATCCGCATCGCCGGCGAGGAGGTCACCTGGCAGACCCCGGCGGAGCGCGACATCGCCATGGTGTTCCAGTCCTACGCGCTCTACCCGAGCATGACGGTGCGCGGCAACATCAGCTTCGGGCTGGAGATGCGCAAGGTGCCCAGGGCCGAGCGCGAGGCCGCCGTCGAACGGGTCGCCGACCTGCTGCAGATCTCGCACCTGCTGGACCGCAAGCCGTCGCAGCTCTCCGGCGGTCAGCGGCAGCGGGTGGCCATGGGCAGGGCTCTCGCCCGGGAACCCAAGATCTACCTGTTCGACGAGCCGCTCTCCAACCTCGACGCCAAGCTGCGCGTCGACATGCGCACCGAGATCAAGAAGCTGCACCAGCGGCTCGGCACCACCATCGTCTATGTGACCCATGACCAGATCGAGGCCATGACCCTGGCCGACTGCATCGCGGTGATGCGCGACGGGCGCATCCTGCAGCTGGGCACGCCCGACGAGGTGTACAACGACCCGGTGGACATCTTCGTCGCCGGCTTCATGGGCTCGCCGTCGATGAACTTCATCGTCGCGACCCTCGAGGGCGGGGCGGGGGACTACCGCCTGCGCATCGCCACGCCGGGCGAGGAGGACCTGCTGCTGCCCTGGCCGGCAGCGCGGGAGACCCCGGACATGGCCGGGCATGTGGGGCGGGAGGTGATACTGGGGCTGCGCCCCGAGCACTTCGGCGAGGAGGATGCGCGCCTCGGTGACCGGAACGAGGGCACCCGGATCACCGCCCGTATCACGGTCGTCGAGCCCACCGGGGCGGATATCCTGCTGCAGCTGCCCCTGGGCGAGGGCGAGGCGACGGCCCGGGTGGGGCCCGGCTGCCGGGTGGCCGCCGGCGAGCGTCTTGCGCTGCGCGTCGACATGGGCCGGGCGGTGCTCTTCGACGGCGAGACCGAACGGCGCCTCGCCTGAAGGAAGCGGCCGATGATCCCGGGCGGGTCAGCGCACCGTGATCACGGTGCACTCCGCGGTATGGCTGACCTTGTGGGAGACGCTGCCGACCACGAAGCCCTGCAGGTCGCTGAGGCCACGGCTGCCCATGACGATCGCATCGACGCCGCGCCGCTTCGCCTCGCTGAGGATGGTCCGCGCGGGATCGCCCTGGCCGATGACCGTCTCGACCTCGGTGACACCCTGCTCGCGGGCGGCCTCGGCGGCACGGCTGATGACCTGCTTGCCGGCATTCTCGCGCTCCTCCCGCGAGGCCTCGATGGCGATGGCACCGATGCCCCATACCAGGGTGGTCTCGTGGGAGAGCTCCTCGGGGATGTGCAGCAGGTGCAGGGTGCTGCCTTCCTGCCGGGCCAGCTGGCAGGCCACGGAAAGGGCCTTCCTGGCGTGTTCGGAACCGTCGACGGGAACCAGGATGGAGGTGAACATGGGCGGAGTTTCCTTGTGCATGGGTGAGAGGAAGATACTTCGAGCCTAGCCGTTCGCGTTCAGGATGTCATGACCGGGGTCAAGCATGATCCCCTTTCTGCCGTTCGGTCCGGGACTCCAGCCGTCGCAGCTGCTGCCACAGCTCGCCGCGCAGGTCGCCCAGGCGCGGTGCCTGATCGGCGGTGAAGGCCAGCGGCCGGGTCAGGCGCTGGGTACGCAGGCCGAGCCGGGCGCTGAGCAGGCCGATGCCCAGCCCCTGGCCGGCCCGGGCCGAGAGCCGTCCGGCCAGGTTCAGCGAGAGGATCTCCATGCCTGCCTCGCCGGCCAGCTCGCTGGCCCCCGCGAAGGCCATGTTGTGGAGCACGCTCCGCAACAGGCGCAGCCGGCTGGCGTAGCCCAGCTCCAGGCCGTAGAGCCGGCAGAGTCGGTCGATCATCGCCAGGTTGCGCCAGGCCACCAGTGCCATGTCGACCAGGGTCAGGGGGCTGACGGCCACCATCACCGCGGTCTCGCCGGACATCCGCGAGATCAGCCGGCGCGCTTCCCGGTCGCGCGGCGCCAGCAGGTGGTGACAGAGCAGCAACTGGATGTCGCGGCCATCGTGGTGGGGCTGGCGGGCGGCGCTGAAGGCCTGCCAGTGGGGGTGGTCGTCATCGAGGTCGAGGCTGCGCCTGAGTCGCTCGGCGAGGGCCATGGCCTGCGCCGGGGTGGCCTCGGGAAGCCTGGCGAGACGCTCGCGCAGGCGGGCGTGACGGTGCAGCCGGCGCAGGCGCCACAGCTCGCGGGCCAGGGCGGAACCGCCGAGCCCCAGGGCCAGCAGCAGCAGCAGGCTCCAGGCCCCGGCCAGCCAGTCGCCGCCGAGGCTGGCGGCGTACAGGGTCCGGCCGGCCTCCACCGCCCCCAGGCCCAGGCCGCCGGCGAGCAGGGCGAGGAGCCCGCGACGGCGCTTGCGTGGCGGGACCAGGCTAGCCTCCAGGGCACGTTCCGTGGGGCCGGCCTCGGGTGCCTCCAGGGGCTCGCTGGGCAGGTCGGCGGTGAACGGCTCGCCGGGGCGAGGGTCCTGGCTGTCCGGTTCGGTGTCCGGCGCTGGCTCATCGAGGCTGAAGTGTTGCCCCGGGCGCGGGTCCGGGTCGCGGGTGTCGCTCATTGCAGCTTGTCTCCGATCAACCAGTCCAGGGCGGCATCCATGCGGATGTGGGGCAGGGCACCGCCTTCCCGAGGGGCCGGTCGGAAGGCGGGGAAGTCGAAACCCTGGCGGGTCCAGAAGCCGGCGTCCGGCAGCCGGTCGGGCACCTCGCCGGGAAACAGCAGCAACGCCGCTCCGTCGAGGCCGGTGCCGCGCAGGGCCGGGGTGCGTCGCCCCCGATGGCTGACCTCGCGGCTCTCGGTGGCGCGTATCGATGCCAGCGACAGGGCGCGGACCGGCACATCGGCGAAGCGCAGGTCCTTGAGTGGCTCGGCCAGCAGTGTCTCGAGCAGGGTGACCAGCCGGGGGTGCTGTTCGGGGGTGACGTGGTCGGCCTTGGTGGCGGCGAAGGCCAGGCGGTCGATGCGCGGGGCGAACAGCCGCGACAGCAGGCTGCGCTTGCCGTAGTCGAAGCTCTGCATCAGGTTGGCCAGCGCCCGGGAGAGGTCCTCGAACCGTTCCGGGCCGGCATTCAGGGCGCCGAGCAGGTCCACCAGCACGATCTGGCGGTCGAAGCGGCGGAAGTGGTCGCGGTAGAAGGGGCGCACGATGTGCTGCTGGTAGTGGCGAAAGCGCCTGGCCAGGGTGGCGTAGTTGCTCTCGGGGGGCAGTTTCGCCAGCTCGCCGGGGTCGGCCTGCTCGATGCCCGGCAGGGGAAAGAACTGCAGCACCGGGGCACCGGCCAGTTCGCCGGGCAGCAGGAAGCGCCCCGGCTGCAGGTCGGCGAAGCCCGCCTCCCGGGCGGCACGCAGGGCCTCGGAATAGAGCTCGGCGATCTCGGCGAGCTGTGCTTCGTCGGCCTCGGCGGCGGGGTCCAGCCTGGCCGCCGCGGTGTGCCAGGCGGCGAACAGGGCGCTACGCGCGTGCCCCCGTGTCGGCCGCTGTGCCAGGCTCCAGCTGGGGTAGTCGTGCTCCAGCAGGGGCAGGTCGAGCAGCCATTCACCGGGGTAGTCGAACAGGTCCAGGTTCAGCTGGCGCGCCTCGCCACCCAGCCAGCCGCGCCTGGCCGGGCGATAGCGAATCGTCAGGCGCAACTCGCTGATGCCGCGGGTCGGCTCCGGCCAGTGGGGCGGGGTGGCATCCAGCGCCGCCATGGCCTGGTCATAGGGGAAGCGGGGCACGCCGAGGTCCTGCTGGTTGACCCGGCGGGCACCGAGCAGGCGTCCCTCGCGGGCCGCCGGCAGCAGGTCGAGCCGCGCCTCCAGTCCGGCATGACGCAGCTGGTTGACCAGGGAGGTGAGGAAGGCGGTCTTGCCCGAGCGCGACAGGCCGGTGACGGCCAGGCGAAGCTGGCGGTCGCGGCCGCGCTCGAGGAGGTCATGGAGTTCGCGGGCCAGGGACTGGCGCATGGTCTGGGTTCCGTGGCGGGTCAGAGGGCCGGGCCGGCGATCAGCTGGTAGAGTACCGGCGAGGCGGCGATCAGGAAGCCGCTTGCCGCGAGCAGGTAGCCGGGCCAGCGGTGCCGCGTGCGATGGGCCAGGGTCAGGCCGATGATGCAGACCACCAGGCCGACGAGGTTGAAGGCGAAGGTGGCCATTTCCAGGAAATGCTGGGGTGACATGGGGACTCCTCGGCTGGCCGCCGGCTCGCGGCGGGTTCGTGCTAGGCTGGATGATATCAGGCATGGCGGGGCGGCCGAAGCCGACTCGCACGAGGAGACCCGCAATGGCCGAGACACTGCCCGACGTGAATGCCGTGATCGATTTCTGGTTCCACGGGCTCGAGCCGGCCCAGTGGTTCCGCAAGGACCCGGGCCTGGATGCGACCATCCGCGAGCGCTTCGGGGCGCTGCTCGAGGCCGCCGGCCGCGGCGAGCTCTGGTCGTGGCGCCTCTCGGCCCGCGGGCGACTGGCCGAGGTGATCGTGCTCGACCAGTTCTCGCGCAACATCCATCGCGATACCCCGCTCGCCTTCGCCCATGACCCCATCGCCCTGGTGCTGGCCCAGGAGGCGGTGGCCAATCGCATCGACCATCATCTCGAGGTCCCCTGGCGGGCCTTCCTCTACATGCCGTTCATGCACAGTGAATCGCTGCTGATCCATGACGAGGCGCTGGGCCTGTTCGACCAGCCCGGGCTGGAGGAGAACCTGCTCTACGAGCAGCGCCACCGCGAGGTCATCGAACGTTTCGGCCGCTATCCCCACCGCAACGCCATCCTCGGGCGCGAGTCGACTCCCGAGGAGCTGGCCTTTCTCCGGCAACCCGGCTCGTCCTTCTGACTCCCGGCCCTTTCGTCCCTGCCCGGACTGGGGCACCATCGAGACCACCCCCTGACCATACGCACGAGGAGCGTTCCATGGGACTGATTGCCTGGTTGATCATCGGTGGCCTGGCCGGCTGGATCGCCGGCCACATCATGCGCGGTGGCGGTTTCGGCATCCTCGGCAACATCGGGGTCGGGATCGTCGGCGCGGTGATCGGCGGCTTCCTGTTCAGCCTGCTCGGGCTGCAGGCCGGTGGCTTTGTCGGCTCGCTGGTCACCGCCATCGTCGGGGCCGTGGTGCTGCTGTGGGTGATCTCCAAGGTTCGAGAGGCCTGACCGACCCGTCGACGAGCGGACAGGACAGCGCCCGGCCAAGGCCGGGCGCTGTCGTTGCGGCCTCCTAGCGGGCCGCCGGCGTGGGGAGGATGCGTCGGTAGCGGTCCAGCATCCGGTCCAGCCAGGCGCCATCGAGGGAGGCCTCCTCGGCTCGGCCGGGCACCTGGAGCTCGAGCAGGAAGACGCCCTCGCTACCGGCCTTGTCCCGGGCGAGGCGGTTGCCGAGGCATCGTGCCAGCGGGGGCTCGAGGCGGTCGGCCCGCCGCCAGGTCAGTCGCAGGGCCTGCCGGTCGAGCAGGTACTGGAGGCGGGCCGCGTCGGTGAGCACCGAGGCGGCGCCATGCACCAGGCCCTGGGAGAGGCTCTCGAGCGTGCGGTAGGCCGGGGCGCCGGCGGCACGGCAGGCGCCGAGTCCCTCCACGTAGCACCGTTCCCGTTCGACAGGATCCTCCGGCCATCTGCCGCCACGGCGTCGCCGGGGGGTGGCCGGGTAGGCCAGGGTGATGGTCAGCGCGGGCGTTCCGTCGTCCAGCACGGCAGCCGTGGCGGTGATCACGCCATGCGGCAGCTCGTCCTTCAGCCAGCGATAGTCGCAGGCCAGCTGAATGGTGGATCGGGCGTCATCCAGAGTGTGGTGCGCGCTCATCAGCGAGCGCAGCATGGAAAGGGTGCGAAGCATCGGAGTTCCCTGTCAGCATCCGAGGCAGCCGGCCCTCGGTTCTGGAACGGGATAGTGGGTCAAGGCCACGCGGCGGGTCAACGCCCCTCGAACGACGCACCGCCCGGCTGTCTCCAGCCGGGCGGTGTCGTTGCGAAAGCGAGACCGCTCGGTCAGGAGGCGGCGGCCGTCTGGCTGCCCACCAACTCCTTGAGGGAGGCCTCGACGATGGCGAGCCCTTCTTCCAGCACCTCGTCCTCGATGGTAAGCGGCATCAGGAAGCGGATGGTATTGCCGTAGAGGCCGCAGGAGAGCAGGATCAGGCCCTTCTCGCGGGCCCGCTTGCACAGCGCCGCGGCCAGGTTGGCGTCCGGCGTGTGCCTGGCCTTGTCGGTGACCAGTTCGAAGGCCGCCATGGCCCCCATGTGGCGGGCGTTGTGCACGCAGTCGAACGCCTGCTCCCATTGGGCGAAGCGCTCGCCGAGCTTCTCGCCCAGGGCCTGGCTCTTCTCGAGGATGCCCTCCTGCTCGAAGACTTCCAGCACGGCCAGCACGGCGGCGCAGGAGACCGGGCTGCCCGTGTAGGTGCCGCCCAGCGAGTTGGGGCCGGAGGCGTCCATGTGCTTGTCGGTGCCCACCACGGCGGAGATCGGCATGCCGTCGGCCATGCTCTTGGCCATGGTGATGATGTCCGGCTCGACGCCGCTGTGCTCGATGGCGAACAGCTTGCCGGTACGGCCGAAGCCCGACTGCACCTCGTCGACGATCATCAGCATGCCGTGCTCGTCGCAGATCTCGCGGATCGCCTCGAGGAAGCTGGTCGGCGCCGGGTAGAAGCCTCCCTCGCCGAGCACCGGCTCCAGCACGATGGCGGCGGTGTCGCGCGGATTGGCATCGGTCTTGAGGGCCATCCTCAGGCCGCGCAGCGCCTCGTCCTCGCTGACGCCGTGGTAGGGCACCGGGAAGGGGGCGCGGAAGACGTTGCCCGGCATGCTGCCGAAGTCGGAGGCGTAGGGGGCGACCTTGCCGTTCATGGCCATGGTCATGAAGGTGCGGCCGTGGTAGCCGCCGTCGAAGCAGATGACGTTGTTCCTGCCGGTGGCCGCGCGGGCGACCTTGACGGCGTTCTCCAGGGCCTCGGCACCGGAATTGGCCAGCATCACCTTGGCATGGCCGCGCACCGGGGTGATCTGGCTGAGCTTCTCGGCCACCCTCACGTAGCCCTCGTAGGGCATCACGGTCTGGCAGGTGTGCATCACGCGGTCGAGCTGATCCTTGACGGCCTGGACCACCTTGGGATGGCGATGCCCGATGTTGAGTACGCCGATGCCGCCGGCGAAGTCGATGATGCGATTGCCGTCGGCGTCCCAGACCAGGGCGTTCTCGGCGCGGTCGGCGAACTGGGTCGCCGGGCTCGCGGCCCCGTTGGCCACATAGCGTTGCTTGAGTTCGTTGAGCTGAGCGTTGTTCATGATGCCTCCATGGAGAAAGGGAGTGACGCGTGTTCAGAGTCCGCCGACACAGACGTATTTTAGTTCAGTGTACTCATCCAGGCCGTGGCGCGATCCTTCGCGTCCCAGCCCCGACTCCTTGACGCCGCCGAAGGGGGCCAGTTCGGTGGACAGGATCCCCTCGTTGACCGCCACCATGCCATACTCCAGGCCTTCCATGACATGCCAGATACGACGGTAGTCGCGGGCATAGAAGTAGGCCGCCAGGCCGAACTCGGTGGCGTTGGCCATGGCGATGGCCTCGTCGACGGTGTCGAAGCGGAACACCGGGGCCAGCGGGCCGAAGGTCTCCTCCGTGGCGACGCGCATCCTGTCGGTGACGTCGGCGATCACCGTGGGCTGGAAGAAGGTGCCGCCCAGCGCATGGGGTGCGCCGCCGCACACCAGGCGGCCACCCTGGTCCAGCGCATCCGCGATGTGCGCCTGGACCTTGTCCACGGCGGCGGCATTGATCAGCGGGCCCTGGGCGACGCCCTCCTCGAGGCCGTTCCCGACCTTCAGTTCGGCCACCCGGGCGGCCAGCTTGTCGAGGAAGGCATCGTAGACGCCGGCCTGCACCAGCAGGCGGTTGGTACACACGCAGGTCTGGCCGGAGTTGCGGTACTTGGAGGCCACGGCACCCTCGACGGCGGCATCCAGGTCGGCATCGTCGAAGACGATGAAGGGGGCGTTGCCGCCCAGCTCCATGGAGGCCTTCTTGACGGTGCCGGCGCACTGGGCCAGCAGCGTCTTGCCCACCGGGGTGGAGCCGGTGAAGGAGATCTTGCGCACCCGCGGGTCGGTGGTCAGCACCTCGCCGATCCCGGCCGGGCGCGAGGCCGTGACCACGTTGATCACCCCGGCGGGGAAGCCGACCTCCTCGGCGAGCCTGGCCAGGGCGAGGGCGGTCAGCGGGGTGGCCTCGGCCGGCTTGATCACCACCGGGCAGCCGGCGGCCAGGGCCGGGGCGCACTTGCGGGTGATCATCGCCAGCGGAAAGTTCCAGGGCGTGATCGCCGCCACCACGCCGATGGGCTCGCGGAACACCAGGATGCGCTTGTCGATGCCGTGGCTCGGCAGGGTCTCGCCGGCCACGCGCTTGGCCTCCTCGGCGTAGTACTCCACGAAGGAGGCGCCATAGCTCACTTCGCCCCGGGACTCGGCCAGCGGCTTGCCCTGTTCCAGGGTCATCAACCGGGCCAGTGGCTCCTGGTTGTCCATGATGGCGTCGAACCAGGCCCGCAGCAGGCCGGTGCGCTCCTTGGCGGTCCTGCACCGCCAGGCCGGCCAGGCGGCGTCGGCGGCGGCGACCGCCTCGCGGGCGGCGTCGGCGTCGAGGTCCGGCACCTCGGCCAGCAGCTCGCCGCTGGCGGGATTGGTGACGGCGAAGCGGCGCGGCCCGTCGCGCCACTGCCCGGCGATATAGGCCTTGTCGATGATCAGTTCGTCTTCCCGGGTCATGTACGCCTCCTGTGGGCGGTGGTCATCATGTTGCACGAGTGTGCATTATTTAAAACGGCTCGCCAAGTCCCTCCTCCGGCCATGCCAGCGGGGGCTAGAGCAGGAGAATCTGGCGATTTCCTGATCCCGGCCCATCGGCCTGGGCGTGGCTTTCCGCTACACTAGTGCGCCGAATTCCCGGCGCGCCCCGCGTGCCGTCCGTCTTCCCTGGATGTCGAGGTGAGCCTTGATCGATACCCTGAATGCCTGGTGGGCCCAGCAGCTGGTGCTGTGTGACTGGGCCTTCGAACCGGACCCGCTGTCGGTGGATGCCGAGGCCGCGGTGTCGCGACTGGTGGCCCTGGGCGTGTCCGATCGTGGCGAGCTGGGCTGGCGCCTGGTGGAGACCCTGGGCGCCGGCGGGGCGGTCGCGGATCCGGCCAGGATGCTGGCCGGCCTGGAGCTGGTGGCCCTGGCCGGCGGTGCCGGCTGGCTCTCCGAGCAGCGCTCGAGGGACTGGGCCCAGCGGCTGGCCGGGGAGATCAGCGCTCACTACTCCAGCCTCGATGCCTGGCTCGAGGCGCTGCTCCGTGCACGCAGTGCCGAGGGCTGGGTGCGCGGCGACGATGGCTTCAGCGAGGCCTGCGAGGCCCTCGCCGCGCTCGAGCACGAGGGCGCTGGCATTACCTGGGAACGGCTCGGCGAGTGGCTGGCCATCCATGACCGGCACCTGACGCTGTGGCCGGAGGCGCAGGAAGCGCGGGTCTGGTGCCTGCGGGCCGGCTTCGCTCCTGTCGTCGAGCTGCCGGCGGGACGGGCCGACTGGGCCGGTGTGGAGGAGTGGCTGGGGGAGGCCTGGCAGGTCAGGGGGCGCGACGATCTGATCCGGTCCCTGCTGTGGCTGGCCGGGCAGGGCGACCGCCAGGGCTGGGACCTGGATGCCTCCCGCCTGCTGGACATGGATGGCGCTGGGCAACACGCCTGGCTGGAACGGCTGGCCGGCTCCGAACGCGCCTACGGACGCGTGCTGCTGGACTTCGTCGGCCATGGCGAGCCACTGGAGTGGGCGGCCTGGGACTGGTTGCGTCTGATCGACCTCGCCTGGGCCGGCGCCTGCCTGGGCTGGCTCGACGAGGACGAATCGCGGGACTTCGCCCTGCACGGGGCGGACCTGGTATTGCACCGCTACAGCGACTGGGCGGCCCTGGCCCGGGCCTACCAGCGTGGCCGCAGCCTGTTCGAGGGGCGCAACCTGCTGCCCGCCCTCGAGGCCGACTGGAAGCTGCTGCTGCAGTCGCCGGTGAGCCCCTGGCGCCCGGCCCTGCAGGGCTTGATTCCCCCCGCTCGGCTCGAGGCATCGCGCGATGCCATTTGCCGCTGGCGGCGGGAGCCGCGCCACTGGGTGCTGGCGCTGGCCTCGGTACGCGAGCCCGAACTCGCCGCTCGCCAGGGGCCGCCGGCACCGGTGGATGCGGCAAGGCGCGACGATGCCCGCCAGTACCTGCGCGACACGCTCGACCTGCATGCCGATGAAGGCGTCGAGGCCCTCTCGCGTTACTGGCTGCCCGCCCAGGCCCATCACCTCAATCAGCTGGCCGCCGACGCTGCCCACGGGGCCCTGCCCGCCGCCGAGACCCCCTTCGGCCACCCCGCATCGGACGACCTCGCCCAGCGCGATGGCCTGCGCCGGGCGAGCCGTCACTCCGCCACCATCCATATGGCCGAGAAGTACGCCTTCTACCTGCAGATGGCCATGGACAGCGAGGCCTTCGATGCCGCCGGGCTCGAGGCCTTGGCCGAGGCGCTGCAGGGGTCGCTGTGCCGCTTCTATCCCGATGCCCGCCGCCTGCTGGACGCCTGGGCGAGCTGGGAGTCGCTGCTGCCCGAGGAACAGCAGCCGCCATTGACCGGCGAGATTCGCTGGCACCTGGAGGATCCCGGCAGCCCCTTCCACTGGCTCGACTGGCGCGCCGGGGAGTGGCAGGAGCCGGGCCGGCGGCCCAGCCTGCCCCACTTCACCGCGATGGCCCTGGTCGGCCCGCTCAACGGTCCCGCCTGGAGCCTGCCGCAGCCGGAGAGCGAGCGCGAGTGCGCCGCGATCCGTGACTGGGTCGATGGCCACTATGGCCTGCATGCGGCGGCCGAGCTTGCCGAGTTCCTCGACTTCCTGCTCGAGGCCGGCGATCGCCAGGAGTACCAGATCAACTACGCTCCCTATACCCTCAACGATGCTCGCCTGGGCTCGGAGATCGCCACCCTGGAATCCGGCGAGTGCAGCGAGGAGGAGCGCAGCCACCTGTTACGGCTGCAACGGGTGCGCGATAACGAGGATGGCTGCAACGACACCGACCTGGCGGCCTGGGACATCGCCCAGGCCGTCGACCTGGCCATCGCCGGGCGCCAGTTGGGCTGGCTCGAGGCGTCGGCCTTCGCCCGCATCCTCGAGCGTGCCCACGCCCTCGCGGCGGCGCATTATGCCGGCTGGGAGGAGTATGCCCGGGGCCTGTATGCCGGCTTCTCCTTCTTCATGGGGGAGACGCCGGAACGCGAGAGTTTCCTGGCCGGCTTCCGCCAGGCGCTGGTGGCCTGGCTGGCCGGGGCGCCACCGCTGGCCGGTCCCTGGGCGAGCCTCGATTTCCCCGGCGCCCGGCCACGCCACTGGGCGCCGCTGCATATCGATACCCTGCCGGGGGACAGCCGGACGCTCCACTGAGCGCTTCCGGAGGTGTCGGGTGCCGTCGGCACCACATGGGGCTCGCCATGAGCCGGAAGGCTGGTTTATAGTCATCGGGTTTGATGATGGGGCGCCTCCCCGGCGGGGCCCCAGCCACTCAGCGAGCCGCAGGCCGGCCGCTCTGGCAGTGATACCGACGAGGGCGTCAGGCGTCACTCCCACAGCGACAACCCGGTGGCCCGGAACAGCCCAGCGGCTGTTGCCCGGGACGGGTGCGGCTCAGGGAATGAGGTCGTCGCAGGATGGTCGTCACGCGGTCGTGTCGTAGCCTGTTGGTCATCGTCTCGCTGGTCCTGTCGGCCGGTTGTGCCGCCCCTTCGCGGGACACCGCGCCCCAGGCGCCCGACGACTACTTCGCTCGCCAGCTACCGGGGCTGCCCGGGGGCTGGGACCCGATGATGTCCCCGGTGGACAATCCCGTTCGCCAGGTACGCAGCCTGCATGCCCCGCCACCGGTACTGGTTCGCCAGGCCCTGCTGGCCCAGCACGAGCGCTGGGTGGGCACTCCCTATCGCCTGGGAGGCAGCGGCGAGAGTGGCATCGACTGTTCGGCGCTGGTCCAGCATGTCTTCAATGATACCTTCCGCCTGGCACTGCCGCGCTCGACCGGCGAGCAGGTCCACGAAGGCACGTCCATACCGCGCGACGAGCTGCAGGCCGGTGACCTGGTCTTCTTCCGTCCGCCGGGCGCCTATGACCATGTCGGCATCTACGTCGGCGACGGTTACTTCCTCCATGCCTCCACGTCGCAGGGGGTGAAGCTCTCGAAACTCGACAATGGCTACTGGCGCCGCCACTACTGGCAGGCCCGGCGTGCGCTGGAACCGACCCGGCTGGCACAGCGCGTCGTGGCCTCCGGCGAGGGTTGAGGGTCAGAGCACCTCGCGGTGAGCCATGACGAAGTCCACGAAGGCCTGCTCGGCGCGGGACAGGTAGGCGCCGCGGGCCCAGGCCAGCGACAGGTCCAGCCAGGCCGGCGGGTCGAACGAGACGGCGGCCAGCTCCGGTTCGTCCACCACGCGACGCAGGAAGGTGGTGATGCCGAAGCCCTGGCGCACGATCGCCTTGGTCAGCGGGATCAGGTTCGACTGGAAGGCGATGTCCGCGGTGTGCCCGGTCTGTCGTGACAGGGCATCGACGAACTCGCGATGGAAGTAGCCGTCCTGGAACAGCACCAGCGGCTCACGGAAGAACGCCTCTGCCGTCACCCTCCGGCACCCGGCGAAGGGGTGCCCCTGTGGCACACAGACCACCATCTCCTCGCGGATCAGCGGCCGTCGCTCCAGGTGGTGGCTCGCCTCGTCGTCGATCACCACCCCCAGGTCCAGTTCGCCGTCGGCGATCATGCGCTGCAGCCGCCGGGCACCGGCCTCCACCACCGTCAGGCGAATCCCGGGGTGACGGGCCTTGAACCCCATCAGCAGGGGCGGGAAGTAGTAGGAGCCGAGCATCGAGGGAATGCCGATGCGCAGCTCCCCCTTGACCAGGCCGTGCAACTCGCGCATGGCCAGATGGGTGGCCTCGGCCCGGTCCAGCAGCTCCCGGGCGTGCTGGCGCAGGCTCTCGCCCTCCGGCGTCAGGCTGATGCGCCGCTCATGGCGCTGGAAGAGGGTCAGCTCCAGGCGCTTCTCCAGGTTGGCGATGGTCTGGCTCACCGCCGACTGGGCCACGTGCAGCTCCCGTGCCGCGGCGCTGAAGCCACCCCGGTCGGCCACGGTCAGGAAGACCCGCAGGGCACGCAGGTCGAAGGGCAGGCTCATCGGTACTCCAGGGGATGGATGCTGGCCATAAGCAATTCAGATCGTTCGTATCTGGATATTCTGTTTGGCTTATCATTGTGCGCGGGGGATCATGCCTTGCCAAGCTGGAGGGCAACATGATCGAAGTGCATTCCCGCGCCTGGTGGCGCGCCACCCTGGCCCTGTGTCTGGGGTCCTTCCTCGTCTTCATCAATCTCTATGCGCCCCAGCCGCTGCTGCCGGAGCTGCGCGCCGACCATGGGGTATCCACCCTGGCGGCGGGACTGGTGATGTCGGTGGCGACGCTGTCGCTGGCGGTCTCGTTGCTGGTCTTCGGCCCGTTGTCGGATGCCATCGGCCGCGCCGGCATCATGCGACTGACGCTGCTGGCGGCGGGCGCGCTCTCGCTGGCCCTGGCGCTGGCGCCGAACTTCGAGAGCCTGCTGCTGCTGAGGGCCGTGCAGGGGTTCGTGCTGGGCGGGCTGCCCGCGGTGGCCATCGCCTGGATGGGTGACGAGTTCGAGCGTCCGGCGCTGCTCTCGGCGGTGGGAATCTACATCAGCGGCAACACCCTGGGCGGCATCAGCGGCAGGGTCATCGGCGGGGCCGTGGCCGAGGTGGGGGGAGCCCCGGCCAGCTTCCTGGTGGTGGGCGCCATGACGCTGGTAGGCGTGGTCCTGTTCTGGAAGCTGCTGCCGCCCGCCCGGGCCTTCAGCCCGCGGCGCTTCGAGCTGCGGGGTGCCCTGGCCGACCTGGCCGGCCACCTGCGCAACCCGCTGCTGCTGTCGGCCTACCTGCTCGGCGGTCTCAACTTCCTCATCTTCATCAACCAGTACAGCTACATCACCTTTCGCCTGGCCGATGCCCCCTTCGGGCTGGGGGCGAGCCTGCTGGGACTGATCTTCCTCACCTACCTGGGTGGCACCTTCGGTTCGATGCTCTCCGGTCGGCTGGCCCGTTCGCTGTCGCAGCCGGCCTGCATGATGATCGGCATCCTGATCCTGATGGCCGGCACCCTGGTGACCCTGGCCGGGGCGCTGTCGCTGATCATCGTCGGCCTTACCATCAATGCCTTCGGCTTCTTCCTGGCCCACTCCATGGCCTCGAGCTGGGTGGGGCGCCACGCCGAGCGGGCCCGGGGCAGCGCCTCGGCACTCTACCTGGTGTTCTACTACAGCGGTGCCAGCCTCGGGGGCTTCTGGCTCGAGCCCTTCTGGCAGCTGGCCGCCTGGCCCGGGGTCGCACTCGGCTCCTGGCTGGTGCTGGGGGGCACCCTGGGCATCGCCGCCTGGCTGTGGCAGCGCGAGCGTTCAGCGGGCTGTCGCCAGGTCGCCGGCTAGGCCGCCGGCCTCGTCGCCCCAGACCTCCTTGAGCCGCTCCTCGCGGCGACAGGCCGACTTGTAGAAGTTGTAGCGTACCGGGTTCTTGCGATAGTAGCCCTGGTGGTACTCCTCGGCCGGGTAGAAGGCCTCGAAGTCATTGATCTCGGTGGCGATCTCGCGGCCGAAGCGTTCGGCCAAGGCCTCCCGGCCGGCTTCGGCCAGCTCGCGTTCCGCGTCGTTCATGGGAAAGATCGCGCTGCGGTAGGGTTCGCCGGCATCGCAGAACTGGCGATTCACGGCGAAGGGGTCGATGTTGCGCCAGAAGACGTGCAGCAGCGACCGATAGTCGACCACCTCGGGATCGTACTCCACCTTCACCACTTCGGCGTGACCGGTTCCTCCGGCCACCACCTGGTTGTAGCTGGGATTCTCGACATGGCCGCCGCTGAAGCCCGAGGTGGTGGCGATCACCCCGTCGACCGGGTCGAAGGCCTCCTCGACGCACCAGAAGCAGCCGCCGGCGAACACGGCGCTGGCGATGTGTTCATCGGCGACCAGATGGCCGGGAAGCCCGAGTGGAAGGGCGAGCAGGGCGAACCAGCGGATGGGCAGGGCAGCAGGCGTGGGCATCGGGGGTGGCTCCATCATGCAGGGGTGATAGATTGGAGGTTGTCGCATGGCTGGGGTTCCGTACAACACCTGTTTAATCCTGCCCAGGCTGTAAGGAGTCTCGGCCGGCGACGACACAAGGGCGCACTCGTTCGCCACCCGGCTGTGGCCACCACCAGGAGCCTTCCCTTGACACCACGTCGCCTGATACTCGCGGCCGTGATCGCCATGATCGTCGCGGCCTACTTCCTAAGCGGGGCCGACGAGGCCCTGACCCTGCAGAACCTGCAGGCCGAGCAGTCCCGCTTCAGGGACTGGCTGGCCGCGGAGCCGTGGACGGTCGCCGGGGGCTTCTTCCTGATCTACGTGGTCATGGCCGCCGTCTCGCTGCCCGGGGCAACGCTGCTCACGGTACTCGGCGGCGCCCTGTTCGGCTTCGGCTGGGGCCTGCTGATCATCTCCTTCGCGAGTGCCCTGGGGGCCACCCTGGCAGCGCTCGTCGCCCGCACCCTGGCCCGGGCCCCGCTGGAGCGACGCTTCGCCCCCCAGTTCGAGCGCATCAATGCCGGCATCGAGCGCGAGGGGGCCTTCTACCTGTTCACGCTGCGGTTGATTCCGCTCTTCCCCTTCTTCGTGATCAACCTGGTGGTGGGGCTCACGCGGATGCGCCTGGGGACCTTCTACTGGGTCAGCCAGGTCGGCATGCTGCCCGGGACGGCGGTGTTCGTGAACGCGGGCCGCGAGCTCGGCAACCTCACGTCGCTCTCGGGCATCCTGTCCCCGGGGCTGATCGGCTCCTTCGTCCTGATCGGGCTCTTCCCCTGGCTGGCGCGTGGCCTGGTGGCAGTGGCCAAGCGGCGGCGCCTGGCCAGGCGGCATCATCGGCCCACCCGTTTCGACCACGATATCGTGGTGATCGGCGGGGGCTCCGCGGGCCTGGTGGCGAGCTACATCGCCGCGGCGGTGAGGGCGAAGGTGGCGCTGGTGGAGCGTGACCGCCTGGGCGGCGACTGCCTCAATACCGGCTGCGTACCCTCCAAGGCCCTGATTCGTGCTGCGCGTCTGGTCAGCGAGATCCGCGGGGCCTCTCGCTACGGTGTCACGGCCGGCGAGCCCCGGGTGGACTTTCCCGCCGTGATGGGCCATGTCCACCGGGCGATCCGCGATGTCGAACCCCACGACAGCCGCGAGCGCTACGAGGGGCTCGGCGTCGAGGTCATCGCCGGTGACGCCTGCCTCGAGGACCCCTGGCGGGTACGTGTCGGCGAGCGGCTGCTGACCACCCGCCACGTGATCATCGCCAGCGGGGCGCGGCCGCGGATGCCCGACCTGCCCGGGCTCGACGGGATCGAGGTGCTGACCTCGGACAATCTCTGGCAGCTCGAGTCACTCCCCGGGCGCCTGGTGGTGCTGGGCGGTGGCCCCATCGGTTGCGAGCTTGGCCAGAGCTTCGCCCGCCTGGGAAGCCGGGTGGCTCTGGTCGAGATGGGCGGGCAACTGCTGCCCCGGGAGGACCGCGAGGTGGCGGCCGAGGTGGAGGCCCGTTTCCGGGCGGAAGGGGTCGAGCTGCATCTCGCCACTCGGGCCCTGGGTGTGGTGGCCACCGGGCAGGGAGACCATGCTCTGGAGGTAGAGCACCGCGATGCCGCCGGGGAGGCCGTCACGGAGCGGCTGCCCTTCACGCACCTGCTGGTGGCCGTGGGGCGCCAGGCCAATGTCGAGGGCATGGGGCTCGAGGCGCTGGGCGTGGCGACGCGCCACGACGGCACCCTGGCCGTGGACGAGACACTGCAGAGCGTGTTGCCCAACGTCTGGGCCTGCGGCGACGTGGCCGGCCCCTTCCAGCTCACCCATGCCAGCGCGCACCAGGCCTGGCATGCCACCGTCAATGCCCTGTTCGGCGAGCTCAAGCGCTTCCGGGTCAGCTATCGTGCCCTCCCGGCGGTGACCTTCACCGACCCCGAGGTGGCCCGGGTGGGACTCAACGAGCGCGAGGCCCGGGAGAGGGGCGTGGAGGTCGAGGTGACGCGCTTCGATCTCGCCGAGCTGGACCGGGCCATTGCCGAAGGCGAGACCGACGGCTTCGTCAAGGTCCTCACGCCGCCCGGCAAGGACCGGATCCTCGGCGCCACGATCGTCGGTCACGGGGCAGGCGAGATGCTCGCCGAGTTCACCCTGGCCATGACCCGCGGCATCGGGCTGAACAAGCTCCTCGGGACCATCCATGCCTACCCGACCCGCAGCGAGGCGGTGAAGGCCGCGGCGGGCGTCTGGAAGAATGCCCACAAGCCGGAACGGCTGCTGGGGTGGCTGGCGCGCTATTTCAACTGGCGGCGGGAGGGGAAGCGCCGTGAGTCGGCAGGATCGACGAGGCGCCAGAATGCTTGATCGCTGGACCATGCCGTTGACCCAGCCGTCGCTGACCTGGCTGGCCAGGCGATTGCATGCCGGGGGGATTCGCCCCGACCAGGTGACGGTGGCGGCCTTCCTGGTGGGCATGCTGGCCCTGCCGCTGCTGGCGCTGGAGTGGTACCTGCCGGCACTGGTGGCCATCCTGGTCAATCGGCTGGGCGATGGCATCGATGGTGCCCTGGCCAGGCTGGCGGGCCGGGCCAGCGATGCCGGAGGCTTCCTCGACATCGGACTGGACTTCGTCTTCTACGCGGCCGTGGTGCTCGGCTTCGCCCTGGCCGCTCCCGGCGCCAATGCGCTGGCGGCGGTCTTCCTGCTGTTCGCCTTCATCGGCACCGGCACCTCCTTCCTGGCCTTTGCCATCATGGCCACCCGCCATGGTCTCACGCGGCCGCGTTTCCAGCAGAAGGCCTTCTACTACCTGCACGGGCTGACCGAGGGGACCGAAACGATCCTGGCCTTCGTGGCATTCTGCCTCTGGCCGGCACAATTCCCGCTGCTCGCGGTGCTCTTCGCCCTGGCCTGCCTGGTCACCGCCGCCACCCGCCTGTGGGGCGGCTACCATACCCTGCGTGCCTTCGAGCGGTCGCCGTCCCGGTGAAACGAAAAAGGGGCAGCCACCGGCTGCCCCTTTCCCGATCGACCGTTGGCCGCGTTCAGTGCTCGACGCCACCGGCGCCATGCACATGACCGTGCTCGATCTCTTCCTGGCTGGCCTCGCGTACCTCGGCAATCTCGACGTCGAAGTTCAGGGTCTGGCCGGCCAGCGGGTGATTGCCGTCGACGGTGACGGTGTCGCCTTCCACCTTGGTCACGGTGACCATCAGCGGACCACCCTGGGTCTGGGCCTGGAACTGCATGCCGGGCTCGACGTTGTCGACGCCCTGGAAGGCATCGTACGGCACTTCCTGCACCAGTTGCGGCTGCTGCTCGCCATAGCCTTCGGCGGGCTCCACGGTGGCGGTGAGCTTGTCGCCGGCGGCGCGGCCTTCAAGCTCCTTCTCGAGGCCCGGAATGATGTTGCCGGCGCCGTGGAGGTAGGTCAGCGGCTCGCGGCCTTCCGAGCTGTCCAGCACTTCACCTGCGTCGTTTGTCAGGGTGTAGTGGAACGCGACAACGGAATTCTGCGCAATCTGCATTGATGAACCTTTCGGTGAGTGCATGTAGAAGCCATGGTAACGCGCCGGTCGGGGGGCTGTCAGGGGGATGGGTGAATTTCAGGATGCATGCGTCGATCCTGAGACACATTCACGCCTTGCGGCCCGGCTGACTTTTGGACAGTTGCGTGCCTCCGCGGGCAGGGATACCCTTGCGACACACCCTTATTGCCCACTGCACTCACCCTCTTCCGGAGAACGCCGATGACCATTTTCCTGATCTGGCTGATCGCCTTCGTCGCGATCCTGTTCCTTTGCTACCACCGCTGGGACACCAGCGTCAGCCCCGGTCTCGACAAGGTGCTGCCGGCGGTGATGAAGACCCATGGCGACAACCGTCTGGTATGGAGCCTGGCCCTGGCGGTGCTGGGTGCCACGACCCTGGTTCGTCCGGTGGACATGCTGCTGACCGTGATCGTCATCGCACTGCTGGTGCTGGTCGGCAGGAAACTCGCCGGCTGGGCCATGAACAAGGTCGACATGTAGCCGACCGGTGCCCGGCACCCCGACCATCGAACCAGACAGAGGGCCCGCGGATCACTCCGCGGGCCCTCTGCATGGGCAAGGCACCCTGGTTCTCGAGGGGCTCGTTCAGTAGGGGGCGACGGTCAGGTTGGCCCCGCTGCCGATCAGGCGCACGCGCTGGCCGGTCTGGAACTGACGGTCGGCCTTCTGTACCACGACGATGTTCTGGCCGTCGTCGCGGCGGATCTCCATCTCCCAGGCGGCCACGCGGTTGGCGGACTCCTCGATGTTGCTGCCGGCCACAGCACCACCGATGACACCGGCCGCGGTGGCCAGGTCACGACCGGAGCCGCCACCCACCTGGCGACCCAGCAGGCCGCCGATGACGGCGCCGCCGCCGGTGCCGATGATGCCGCCGGCGCGGCTGTCGGCCTGGATCTGCACCTGGCGCAGGGCGGTGATGGTGCCGAAGGTGACCGTCTGGCCGGTACCTGCCTGGCTGCCGCGATAGACATCGCCGCCATAGGGGGCGGTGTTGGCACAGCCGGCCAGGGTCAGGGCGCTCATGGCCAGAATGGGAAGAAGACGTTTCATGTGTGACCTCCTGGGGGATTCATGCTGGGCGCTCGTCGGGACAGCCCGTCGACATCCTGTCGGGAATCGCAACTGTTACAGAACACCGTTTGCCAATCTACCGAACCGTGACCTGTTTGACCAGTCACCCGAGTATGAGTGCCCACCAGTGTAGCGTGTGAGATGGGCAAACAATGTGAAATCCGGAACGCACAAAAAAGGGGAGGCGTCAGCCTCCCCAAGGGTTCCAGTCATTCTACCGAGACACCATGCGTCGCTCAGCCGAACTGGTTCATGGTGTTGTCCTTGCCGCCGGCCTTGAGGGCCGCCTCGCCGTGGAAGAACTCCTTGTGGTCGTCACCGATGTTGGAGCCGGCCATGTCCTGGTGCTTCACGGTGGCGATGCCCTCGCGGATCTCGCGGCGCTGCACGCCCGCCACGTAGGCCAGCATGCCCTCGTCGCCGAAGTAGCCCTTGGCCAGGTTGTCGGTGGACAGCGCCGCCGTGTGGTAGGTCGGCAGAGTGATCAGGTGGTGGAAGATGCCGGCCTCGCGGGAGGCGTCGCGCTGGAAGTTGCGGGTCCACTCGTCGGCCACGGCCGCCAGTTCGCTGTCGTCGTACTCCGGGCTCATCAGCTTGGCGCGGTCGTAGGCGGAGACGTCCTTGCCTTCGACCTCCCAGGCGTCGAACACCTGCTGGCGGAAGTTGAGGGTCCAGTTGAAGGAGGGCGAGTTGTTGTAGACCAGCTTGGCGTCCGGGCAGACCTCGCGAATGCGATCCACCATGCCCTTGATCTGGCCGATATGGGGCTTCTCGGTCTCGATCCACAGCAGGTCCGCACCGTTCTGCAGGCTGGTGATGCAGTCGAGCACCACGCGGTCCTCGCCGGTGCCCGGCTTGAACTCGTAGAGGCCGGAGGCCAGGCGCTTGACCTTGACCAGCTTGCCTTCCTGCTTGATGACCACGTCGCCGTTGTCGATGTCGGAGGCGGAGGTGATCTCCTCGCCGTCGAGGAAGCTGTTGTACTGGTCGCCCAGGTCGCCCGGCTCGTTGGTCACGGCGATCTTCTGGGTCAGGCCGGCGCCCAGGGAGTCGGTGCGGGCGACGATGACGCCATCGTCGACGCCCAGCTCCAGGAAGGCGTAGCGCACGGCGTTGATCTTGGCCAGGAAGTCCTCGTGGGGCACGGTGACCTTGCCGGCCTGGTGGCCGCACTGCTTCTCGTCGGAGACCTGGTTCTCGATCTGGATGCAGCAGGCACCGGCCTCGATCATCTTCTTGGCCAGCAGGTAGGTGGCCTCGGCGTTGCCGAAACCGGCGTCGATGTCGGCGATGATCGGCACCACGTGGGTCTCGTGGTTGTCGATCTTCGTGATCAGCTCCTCGGCGCGGGCGCTGTCACCGGCCTTGTTGGCCTCTTCCAGGTCGCGGAACAGGTGGTTGAGCTCCCAGGCGTCGGCCTGGCGCAGGAAGGTGTAGAGCTCCTCGATCAGGCCCGGCACGGTGGTCTTCTCGTGCATGGACTGGTCGGGCAGCGGGCCGAACTCGGAGCGCAGGGCGGCGACCATCCAGCCGGAGAGGTAGAGGTAGCGGCGCCGGGTGCTGCCGAAGTGCTTCTTGATGGAGATCATCTTCTGCTGGCCGATGAAACCGTGCCAGCAGCCCAGCGACTGGGTGTACTGGGCCGTGTCGGCGTCATAGGCGGCCATGTCGTCGCGCATGATCCTGGCGGTGTACCTGGCGATGTCCAGGCCGGTCTTGAAGCGGTTCTGGGCACGCATGCGGGCGACGTTCTCGGGGCTGATGTCGGCCCACTTGCCCTGCATGGCCTCGCGCAGTTGAGTCAGTGCCTTGATATCGTCTTTGTATGACATGGAACCATCCTCCCTCGGGTCTGTTCGATTGCTTGCCGGTGGCCGTCTATGCTGCACCTGCGAAGTAAGCTCAGGTTCGTCCATCGCTGGAAGCTTGTCTCTGCTGCCTTGGTCGAACCCTGGCGGATTTGAAACGATTGTATGAGTCCCCCTTTCGGGAATCACCAAACAGTCGTTTTTGTTGATCGCCTTGGCAAGCACTATGGCCCATGGCTGCGGGCTTCAACAATGGTCTCTTTGGGGGAGGAGGCGTTGTAACCCGACTACAAGACGGCGTCGGGATACCTTGATCCTGTAGTCATTTTTCGTTTGAGGTCGGGCGGGTGGGGTCAGTCGTCGGTCAGTGGCAGGGACATGTTGCGATGCGGAATTCCGGCGTCCATGAAGGCGTCACCGAAGGCCGTGAAGCCGAGTCGTGCGTAGAAGGCCAGGGCGTGGGTCTGGGCGGCGAGCTCCACGGTGGCGTGGCCGTCGCGGCGGGCGGCCTCGATGGCGGCCGCCATCAGGGCCGCGCCGATGCCTTGGCCGCGGGCCTCGGCCAGCACGGCGACCCGGCCGATATGGGCGTCGGGCAGCAGCCGTGCGGTACCCACCGGCGCGCCGTCGAGCAGGGCCAGGAAGTGGCGGCAGTCACCGTCGCGGCCGTCCCACTCCTCCTCGAGGGGCACGCGCTGCTCCTCGATAAAGACCACCCGGCGTATCTCACCGGCAGCCTCGCCGAGCGCCTCCCAGTCACCCTCGTGGATCTCCAGCTCGGTTTTCGCCATCTCTCACCTCTCTGCATGCTCGGGGCTGATGCGGTGGCAGGCCGTCACTCCTCGAACTCGTCCGCCCAGGCCAGGCTGCCGGCATCCAGCAGGGCGGCCAGCAGCTCGGCGGCACCGGGCAGGGCCAGCGTCTCGGCGTCCAGCGGGGCGTCGGAGGCCAGGTGCCGGGCCAGCGGCAGGGCGCAGGCGACGCCGTCGCCGTCGGCGAACAGCGTGGCGTGCTCGTCGTCCAGGGCTCGCCAGGCGAAGCGCGAACCGGGGCTGCGCTGCAGTGCCTCGCCTTCCTGTAGTGCAGCAACAAGCGCGTCGGGCTCGGTGGGCGTTTCGCTGGCCACGAGCTGGTCGACGTACTTGGGCTGGGTCATCACCCGGCCGAACCACTGGGCCAGCTGGGCCGGGTCGTCGAGGGTCTCGAGGATCAGGGCACGCATCCGTGCGACCGCGGCGTCGTCGAGCTCGGCCGGATCCATCGGCGGGGCCATGCCAGCGTCGGAGTAGCGCCTCGAAGCGGGCAGCTGCTCGCCCAGGTAGTCGGCAAACGAGGTGATCGCCTCGTCGGCGGAGGGGGCGCGAAAGCCCACCGAGAGGGTCAGGCAGTCGTCGGACTGGCTGACGCCGTGGTGGGCCCAGCCGGGGGGCAGATAGAGCAGGTCGCCGGGTTCCAGCACCCAGTCGTCGCCATCCTCCACCGCGAAGCGCTCGAGGATGCGCAGGTCGATGCCGTCGAGGATCGGGGCGTCGTCGCCGACCCGCCCGCCCAGCTGCCAGCGGCGCTGGCCACTGCCCTGCAGCAGGAAGACATCGTACTGGTCGACATGGGGGCCGACGCTGCCGCCCGGCGGGGCGTAGCTGATCATGATGTCGTCGAGGCGCCAGCGGGGCAGGAAGGTGAAGGCCTCGAGCAGCTCGGCCACCTCGGGCACGTAGTGGTCCACGGCCTGCACGAGCAGGGTCCAGTCCCGCTCGGGCAGCCGGGCGAAGGTGCCCTCGTCGAAGGGACCGTGGCGGACCTGCCAGGGGCCGTCGGCACCGTGCTCCTCCACCAGGCGGGCCTCGATGCCCTCCTCGCAGGCGAGCCCGGCCAGCTCGTCGGGGTCCAGCGGGCATTCGAAGTCGGCAAGGGCGCCGCGGATCAGCAGCGGCTTCTGCTGCCAGTAGTCGCGCAGGAACTCGGCGGCGCTCAGGCCGCCGAGCATCGGGAGAGGCGAATCAGAGGACATGAGGACCACCTGTGTCCGGGATATGTTGAACCGCTTGGGTGTTCAGAATCGCGGCTTTCCCGGCGACAGGCCTTCGAGGAGGCGCTGTGAACCCATCCCTGGGCGCTACCGATTCCTTTCCTGGAATCGGACCTCCTCTTCGGCCTGTCCCCGGCGCCGCATGCCATGGCCACCAGCTTCCAGCTTCCAGCTTCCAGCTTAAAGCTTGCGAGCTTGCTCGCTGGCGTTGCCGATGTAGGTCGCCGGGCTCAATGCCTTCAGTTCGGTCTTCACCGCGTCCGGCAGTTCCAGCGTATCGATGAAGGCGGCGAAGCCGGCCTGGTCGATGCGCTTGCCGCGGGTCAGCTCCTTGAGCTTCTCGTAGGGCTTCTCGATGCCGTAGCGGCGCATCACCGTCTGGATCGGCTCGGCGAGCACCTCCCAGCTGGCGTCCAGATCCTCGGCGATACGCGCCGGGTTGGCCTCGAGCTTGCCGATCCCCTTGAGCGAGGCCTCGTAGGCGATCAGGCCGTAGGCCAGGCCGACGCCCAGGTTGCGCAGCACCGTGGAGTCGGTGAGGTCGCGCTGCCAGCGGGAGATCGGCAGCTTCTGGGCCAGGTGGCCGAGGATGGCGTTGGCCAGCCCCAGGTTGCCCTCGGAGTTCTCGAAGTCGATGGGGTTGACCTTGTGGGGCATGGTCGAGGAGCCGATCTCGCCCTCGACGGTCTTCTGCTTGAAGTAGCCCAGCGAGATATAGCCCCAGACATCGCGATCGAAGTCGATGAGGATGGTGTTGAAGCGACACACGGCGTCGAACAGCTCGGCGATGTAGTCGTGGGGCTCGATCTGGGTGGTGTAGGGATTGAAGGTCAGCCCCAGGCCCTCGACGAAGGTGCGGGCGTTGGCCTCCCAGTCCACCTCCGGGTAGGTGGCCAGGTGCGCATTGTAGTTGCCCACCGCGCCGTTGATCTTGCCGAGGATCTCGACGCCCTCGATCAGCGTGAGCTGGCGACGCAGGCGATAGGCGACGTTGGCCATCTCCTTGCCCAGGGTGGTGGGGCTCGCCGTCTGGCCGTGGGTCCGCGAGAGCATCGGCAGGGCGGCGTGCTCGTGGGCCAGTGTGGCGATGGCATCGGCCACCCGGTGCATCACCGGCAGCAGGCTCCGCAGGCCGTCGGTCAGCATCACGCCGTGGGAGAGGTTGTTGATGTCCTCGCTGGTGCAGGCGAAGTGCACGAATTCGGTGATCGCATGCAGCTCCGGGGACTCGGCGATGCGCTCCTTGATGAAGTACTCCACCGCCTTGACGTCGTGGTTGGTGGTGCGCTCGATCTCCTTGATGCGTTCGGCATCCGCCACCGAGAAGTCGCGGATCATCGCCTCCAGGAAGGCGGTGGCCTCGGCGGAGAGCGGCGGCACCTCGGTGATGCCTGGCAGTTCGGCGAGGCGCTGGAGCCAGCGGATCTCGACGATGACCCGGGCGCGGATCAGGCCGAATTCGCTGAAGTGCTCGCGCAGGGTCTCGGCCTTGGCGGCGTAGCGGCCGTCGACGGGGGAGAGGGCGGTAAGGGCGGAGAGAGGCAGGTGCATGGGTCGGGTTTCCGGTGCGGTGTGGAGATGGACGGGCTCGGGAAATGGGGTCAGCCCAGCTGGTCCAGGGCCTTCTTCAGGGCACTGCGCTGGAAGACCAGCTTCCAGCGTCGGCCACCCTGCTGGTGCCAGAGCAGGGCGAAGCGGATGCCGGCGAGCAGGATGGCGCGGACCCGCTCGGGCATCATGCGGCTCTGCAGCAGCGACGGGTCGCCCTGGACCACGATGCGGGTCTTGAAGGTCGAGAGCGTCTCCTGGTAGGCCTCGCCGAGGCTGGCGATGACGTTCTCGTGGGTCGCGTCGAAGTGTTCGGCCTGGCCCTGGATGCGGGTCAGGCGGCTGCCGAGGTCGCTCATCATGGCATCGCTCCTGCGCAGCTTGTTCATCAGCAGCAGCAGCGAGAAGCCGTAGCGCAGTACCACGGGATTGGCCTGCTTGCGGCCCACCACGGCCTCGAGGACCTCGAGGCCGCGACGCAGGTTGTTGGGGTGACCGCCGTAGATCGCCTCGAAGCTGTCGGGGTTGGTGTCCAGGGTGGCGCGGATCAGGGTCTCCCAGGCGCGGGGGTCGACCTGGCCGGTGCGGGCCAGCTCGTCGACCAGGCTGGCGGCCTGGAAGACGCCGGCCAGGGCCAGGGCCTGCCTGGCCACCGGGGTGTCGGGAGCGCGGTGGATCGGGGTCGAGGCGGTCATTCGGCACGCTCCTTGGCGTTCCAGGTGTCACGGATCACCCCGCCGCCGAGGCAGATCTCGCCATCGTAGAGCACCAGGGACTGGCCCGGGGTCACGGCGCGCTGCGGGGCGTCGAAATGGACCTCGACGCCGCCATCGTCCCGGGTGTGCATCGCGCAGGGCACATCGGACTGGCGGTAGCGGGTCTTGGCGGTGAAGCGCCCCTCGGTGGCGGGCGGCTCGCCGGCCACCCAGTCCATGGCCTCGGTGGCCAGCGCGTCGGTGTAGAGCAGCGGGTGGTGCTTGCCCTGCACGGCGACCAGCACGTTGCGCTCGAGGTACTTGGCGGCCACGTACCAGGGCTCCTCGGGGTGGTTGGCGAGCCCGCCGATGCCCAGGCCCTGGCGCTGGCCCAGGGTGTAGTACATCAGCCCCATGTGCTCGCCGATCACCTCGCCCTCGGGGGTCTCGATCACGCCGGGCTGGGCCGGCAGGTACTGCTGCAGGAAGTCGCGGAAGCGGCGCTCGCCGATGAAGCAGATGCCTGTCGAATCCTTCTTCCTGGCGGTCACCAGGTCGTGGCGCTCGGCGATGGCGCGCACCTCGGGCTTCTCCAGCTCGCCCACCGGGAAGAGGGTGCGGGCGATGGCGGCCTCGGGCACGGCATGCAGGAAATAGCTCTGGTCCTTGTTGGCATCGAGGCCCTTGAGCAGCCGGGGACGGCCATTCCTGACCCCCTGGCGCACATAGTGGCCGGTGGCGATCTTCTCGGCGCCGAGCATCTCGGCGTACTCGAGGAACACCTTGAACTTGATCTCGCGGTTGCAGAGGATATCCGGGTTGGGCGTGCGCCCCGCCTGGTACTCGGCCAGGAAGTGCTCGAAGACGTTGTCCCAGTACTCCGCGGCGAAGTTGGCGGTGTGCAGCCGGATGCCGAGCTTCTCGCAGACGGCCTCGGCGTCGGCCAGGTCGGCCTTGGCGGTGCAGTACTCGGTGCCGTCGTCCTCGTCCCAGTTCTTCATGAACAGGCCTTCCACGTCGTAGCCCTGCTCGAGCAGCAGCAGGGCGGAAACGGACGAGTCGACGCCGCCGGACATGCCGACGATCACCTTGCCTGGGGTGGCGGTCATGGGCGCTCTCGGAATCGGTGGATGCTAAATGGGGCGAGATTATACCTGAATCGAGCGTGAAGCTCGAAGCTGTAAGAGCGGCGCTTCGCACCTGGAAGCTGGAAGAAAAAACCTTGACCCCGGAGTTGGCGCGATCATGCGGGTCCGCGCGAGGCGCGGCTAGCGCTCGTGGATCACGTCCATGGGAAAGAACTTCCCGGCCAGGGCGTCGCGGATGCGGCGCAGCACCAGGGGGCTTCTCAGCCGCCCCTGGCGTTCCAGCTCCTCGACTTCTTCGAGGGTCAGCCAGTGCACGGCGTGGATGGCCGGGTCCAGGTCGTTGCCGAGGTGGGCCAGCGCCATGCCGAAGAAGCCATGGCTGTGGAAGGTGCTGCCGTCGGGAGCCTCGAAGACGTACATGCCGAGATAGTCGGTGACCCCGACCCGCCAGGCGGTCTCCTCGCCCACCTCCCGCAGGACGGCCTCCTTGATGCGTTCGCCGGGCTCGAGGTGGCCCGCCGGCTGGTTGAAGAGGGTGTGGGGGCCGCCATGATCCTCCTCGACCATCAGGAAGGCGCCGGCGCGCTCCACCACGCAGGCCACGGTGACATGGGGATGCCAGCGACTCATCGGCGGCCTCCCCTGTGGCGTGTCGGAGTGGTCCCGCCGGGACGGGGCCTGCCGGCGCGGGGTGCATGCAGGGTCTCGCGGCGCCACTCGCCGGGGGCCAGGCCGTCGAGCCGCCAGGGGCCGATGGCCACGCGCACCAGGCGCAGGGTGGGGTGGCCGACATGGGCGGTCATGCGCCGCACCTGGCGATTGCGCCCCTCGCTGATGGTCAGCTCCAGCCAGCTGGTGACCGGGTGGCGCTTCGCCTCCAGCGGCGGGTCGCGCTCGGGGAGCCCTCCGGCCGCCAGGCGTCGGACCTTCGCCGGCCGGGTGCGGCCATCCTTCAGCCGTACGCCGTCGCGCAGCGCCTGCAGGGCGGCATCGCTGGGGTGGCCTTCCACCTGGACCCGGTAGGTCTTGGGCTGCTTGTGGCGGGGGTCGCTGATGCGGTGGATCAGCTCGCCGTCGTCGGACAGCAGCAGCAGGCCCTCGGAGTCGTAGTCGAGGCGGCCGGCGGCATAGATGCCGGGCACGTCGATCACGTCGGCCAGGGTGGCGCGGCGTTCGCCGTCACCGGCCCCGGGGTCGGTGAACTGGGAGAGCATGCGATAGGGCTTGTGCAGCAGATAGAGAGCGCTCATTCGACCAAGGTCTTGCTACCATGGATTGTCGACAAATCTGCCTCCAAGCCTACTCCGATCGATCGGGTGAATGCTATACTCCGCGCTCCACTGAACAGACCAGACAGGGGAGTTCTCAATGGGGTTCCAGAAAATCGTCGTCCCTGAGGGCGGCCAGAAGATCACCGTCAACGCCGACAACACCCTGAACGTGCCGAATGAGCCGGTCATCCCGTTCATCGAGGGTGACGGCATCGGCGTCGACGTGACGCCGGCCATGAAGATCGCCATCGACTCCGCCGTGCAGAAGGCCTACAACGGCGAGCGCAAGATTCACTGGATGGAGGTCTACGCCGGTGAGAAGGCTACCCAGGTCTACGATGCCGACACCTGGCTGCCGGAAGAGACCCTGGAAGCCGTCAAGGACTACGTCGTCTCCATCAAGGGCCCGCTGACCACCCCCGTGGGCGGTGGCATCCGTTCCCTGAACGTGGCCCTGCGCCAGAAGCTGGACCTCTATGTCTGCCAGCGTCCGGTGCGCTGGTTCGAGGGCGTGCCGAGCCCGGTCAAGAAGCCGGCCGACGTGGACATGGTCATCTTCCGCGAGAACTCCGAGGACATCTACGCCGGCATCGAGTGGAAGGCCGGCACCCCGGAAGCCGACAAGGTGATCAAGTTCCTCCGCGAGGAGATGGGGGTCACCAACATCCGCTTCCCCGAGAACTGCGGCATCGGCGTCAAGCCGGTTTCCGTCGAGGGCACCAAGCGTCTGGTGCGCCAGGCCCTGCAGTACACCATCGACAACGACCGTGAGTCGCTGACCCTGGTGCACAAGGGCAACATCATGAAGTTCACCGAAGGGTCCTTCAAGGACTGGGGCTACGAGCTCGCCAAGGAGGAGTTCGGCGCCGAGCTGCTCGACGGCGGCCCCTGGATGACCATGAAGAACCCCAAGACCGGCAAGGACATCGTCATCAAGGACGTCATCGCCGACGCCATGCTGCAGCAGATCCTGCTGCGTCCGGCCGAGTACGACGTCATCGCCACCCTGAACCTCAACGGTGACTACCTCTCCGACGCGCTGGCGGCCGAGGTGGGCGGTATCGGCATCGCGCCGGGCGCCAACCTCTCCGACGCCGTGGCCATGTTCGAGGCCACCCACGGCACCGCACCCAAGTATGCCGGCCAGGACAAGGTCAACCCGGGCTCGCTGATCCTCTCCGCCGAGATGATGCTGCGCCACATGGGCTGGGTCGAGGCCGCCGACCTGGTGCTCAAGGGCATGGAGAAGGCCATCTCCAAGGGCGAGGTCACCTATGACTTCCATCGCCTGATGGACGATGCCAAGCTTCTCAAGTGCTCCGAGTTCGGCCAGGCCGTCGCCGACAACATGTAAGTCGCGGCGTCGAGCCCGGGGCCCCCGTCCGCCGCATGGTGGGCGGGGGCCCTTTGCGTTGAACCCCGGTGAGTGAACCCCGTCGGCCCCGTGGCGTCCAAACACGGTTGAGGCCTACCCTGGCGGCCGGCTTGTCGAGATGGATAGTGGCTCTTATGTTCAAGACAGAAGGGGAAGCGTGGCGTGAGTGGCACGCTTCGATCCGTGGAGGCATGACCCGTCCTCCCGAGCCCGGCGAGGAGGGCGACGACGACCTGGCGGTGCAGAGCGCCGAGCCGGAGCTGGCGCGCCCGCCGATGTACAAGGTGGTGTTGCATAACGATGACTTCACCCCCATGGAGTTCGTGGTGGAGGTGTTGCAGACCTTCTTCCAGATGGACAGCGAGACGGCGGTGCAGGTCATGCTGACGGTGCACACCCAGGGCAAGGCCACCTGCGGCATCTTTACCCGCGACATCGCGGAAACCAAAAGCCATCAGGTCAATCAATACGCAAGAGAGTGTCAGCATCCGCTGCTGAGCGACATCGAGGCGGTGGACTGATCCCGGACATGGTCGCGAAGGGAGATGGATGTGGGCCGTTGGGCGAGGAGACTTGCAACGGCAGCGTTTGTGCCCGATGTTGATGATGCCGGACCTTGAAAGATCCGACGCAAGCCCTAGGCGGCGAGAAGGGGACTGCCATGCTGAGCAAAGAACTTGAACTGACCCTGAACACGGCCTTCACCGTGGCGCGCTCCAAGCGCCACGAGTTCATGACCGTGGAGCACCTGCTGCTGGCTCTGCTGGACAATGCCTCCGCGGCGGATGTGCTGAGGGCCTGCGGGGCCAACCTCGACAAGCTGCGGTCCGACCTGCAGGATTTCATCAACTCCACGACACCGCTGATCCCCGAGGACCAGAGTGATCGCGAGACCCAGCCGACCCTGGGTTTCCAGCGCGTGCTGCAGCGCGCCGTCTTCCATGTGCAGTCCTCGGGCAAGAGCGAGGTCACCGGCGCCAACGTGCTGGTGGCGATCTTCTCCGAGCAGGAGAGCCAGGCGGTCTACTTCCTCAAGCAGCAGAACGTGGCCCGGGTCGATGCCGTCAACTACATCGCCCATGGTATCTCCAAGGTGGCCGGCCACGGCCAGAGCCCCTCGTCCCCCTCTCCCGAGTCCGAGGAGGCCGAGGAGGGCAATGGCGAGACCAGCGCCAACCCGCTGACCGGCTATGCCACCAACCTCAACGAGCAGGCCCGCATGGGCAAGATCGACCCGCTGATCGGTCGCGAGCACGAGCTCGAGCGGGTGGTGCAGATCCTCGCGCGCCGGCGCAAGAACAACCCGCTGCTGGTCGGCGAGGCCGGCGTGGGCAAGACGGCCATCGCCGAGGGGCTGGCCAAGCGCATCGTCGAGGAGGACGTCCCCGAGGTGATCGGCGATGGGGTGGTCTATGCCCTCGACATGGGTGCGCTGCTGGCCGGCACCAAGTATCGCGGCGATTTCGAGAAGCGGCTCAAGGGCCTGCTCGCCGAGCTCAAGAAGCAGCCCAACGCCATCCTCTTCATCGACGAGATTCACACGGTGATCGGCGCCGGGGCGGCCTCGGGCGGGGTGATGGACGCCTCCAACCTCCTCAAGCCGCTGCTCTCCTCCGGCGAGCTGCGCTGCATCGGCTCCACCACCTTCCAGGAGTTCCGCGGCATCTTCGAGAAGGACCGGGCGCTGGCGCGCCGTTTCCAGAAGGTCGATGTCATGGCGCCCTCGGTGGAGGACACCATCCGTATCCTCAAGGGGCTGCGGTCGCGCTTCGAGGAGCACCACCAGCTCAAGTACACCGATGCGGCCCTGGAGAGTGCGGCGCGCCTGGCGGATCGCTACATCAACGACCGCCACCTGCCCGACAAGGCCATCGACGTGATCGACGAGGCCGGTGCCCACCAGCGGCTGCTGCCGCCGGAGGTGCGGGTCGATACCATCGACGTCGACCAGGTCGAGGCGGTGGTGGCCTCCATCGCGCGGATCCCGCCGAAGAGCGTCTCCAGCTCCGACCGCAAGCTGCTCGAGAACCTCGATCGCGACCTCAAGATGCTGGTATTCGGCCAGGACGAGGCGATCGACAGCCTGGCGGCGGCCATCAAGCTGTCGCGGGCCGGCCTCAAGTCGCCGGACAAGCCGGTGGGCAGCTTCCTGTTTGCCGGTCCCACCGGCGTCGGCAAGACCGAGGTGGCTCGCCAGCTGTCGAGGATCATGGGCATCGAGCTGGTGCGTTTCGACATGTCCGAGTACATGGAGCGCCACACGGTGTCACGGCTGATCGGCGCGCCCCCGGGCTATGTCGGCTACGACCAGGGCGGCCTGCTCACCGAGGCGATCACCAAGCACCCGCACTGCGTGCTGCTGCTCGACGAGATCGAGAAGGCGCATCCGGAAGTCTTCAACCTGCTGCTGCAGGTGATGGACCACGGCCGCCTGACCGACAACAACGGTCGCGAGGCGGACTTCCGCCACGTGATCCTGATCATGACCTCCAATGCCGGGGTCGAGCTGGCCACGCGTCGCTCCATCGGCTTCCAGCACCAGGATCACTCCACCGACGCCATGGAGGCGATCCGCAAGACCTTCTCGCCGGAGTTCCGCAATCGCCTGGATGGCATCATCCAGTTCCACTCCCTGCCCACCTCGGTGGTGCGCAGCGTGGTGGACAAGTTCCTGGTGGAACTGCAGGCACAGCTCGACGAGAAGCGGGTCCAGCTCGACGTGGACGAGTCGGCTCGCGACTGGCTGGCCGAGAAGGGCTACGATCCCGACATGGGGGCCCGCCCGATGGGTCGCCTGATCCAGGAGAAGCTCAAGAAGCCGCTGGCGGAGATGATCCTGTTCGGCGAGCTCTCCGAGCACGGCGGGGTGGTGCACGTCAGCCTGGAGGACGGCGAGCTGCACCTCTCCACCGAGGCGGAGCTTGCCGACGCCCCCTGATCACGGTGCGGCTGCACGACGACACGGCGCCCTGTCTGCGGACGGGGCGCTGCTCGTTTCGTGGTCGCGAGCGCAGGCGCGGTGATCAGCGCCGGGCGTGCAGGGTCAGCGTGAACGGTAGACGATGCGACCCTTGGAGAGGTCGTAGGGAGTCAGCTCGACCTTGACCTTGTCGCCGGTGAGGATACGGATGTAGTTCTTGCGCATCTTGCCCGAGATATGGGCAGTCACCACGTGGCCGTTTTCCAGCTCCACGCGGAACATGGTGTTGGGAAGGGTATCGACGACGACGCCTTCCATTTCGATATGGTCTTCACGTGCCATATAGGCGGTTCCTCGCTGATGATGATGGTGCGATGCGACAGCGGCATGCATGAGATGCCCGTGCCGACAGAATAGCGCGGTATTGTGCCGCATGCCGGGCGCCAAGGCAAAAAAGCGTGGCTCGGCGGGCCGCGGAAAGGCGGTCAGAGGGGAATGGTGCGCCGCCAGTGGCGTCCGTCGAGCATCTCCAGCGGGCGGAAGGCCTGCTTGTAGTTCATCTTGCGGCACTCGCGGATCCAGTAGCCCAGGTAGACGTGGGGCAGGCCCAGGGCGCGGGCCCGCTCCACCAGCGAGAGCACGGCGAAGGTGCCCAGCGAGCGCCGCTCCATCTCCGGGTCGGGATCGAAGAAGGTGTAGATCGCCGAGAGCCCGTGTTCCAGCTGGTCGTAGGCCGCCACGGCCACCAGCCGGCCGTCGAGGCGAAACTCCAGCAGCCGGGCATACTCCTGGTCGAGGGTCAGGAAGGTGCGGTACTGCTCGTGGCTCGGGGGGTACATGTCGCCATCGGCATGGCGGGTGCGGATATAGTGGGCGTAGAGCGCGTAGTGCTCGCTGTCGAAGATCGCCGGGCGCACGTGGAGGCTGAGGTCGGCATTGCGCCGGGCGAGCCGGCGCTGGCTACGGCTCGGGGCGAAGTCGGCCACCGGGATGCGCACCGAGATACAGGCGCTGCAGCCCTCGCAGTGCGGGCGATAGAGGTGTCGCCCGCTGCGCCGGAAGCCCAGCAGTGCCAGGGCGTCGTAGACCCCCTGGCCGGGCGATTCCTGGGGATCGAGGAACAGGGTGGTCGCCTCGCGTCCCTCGAGATAGCTGCAGGCATGCGGCACGGTGAGGAAGAAGCGCAGGTCTCGCACCGGCTGCCGGGGTGTGTTGCTGCTCACGGCTACCCCCTCTCTAGCGTCGATTGGCGTGCCGCACCGAGGCGCTCGAATGACCAGCGGGGCGGGATGATGGAGGCGCCTTCCTCCGCAACCTCCGGTGGCTTGCCCAGCCACTTCTCAAGATAGCCGATGAAGTCGGCCCGGGCGATGTCCCTGGCACCGAGGCTGGCCAGGTGGGCGGTGTGCATCTGGCAGTCGATCAGCCGGCCGTCGCCCTCCTGCATGGCCCGGGCCAGGTGCACCAGGGCGACCTTGGAGGCATCCGGCTCCCGGGAGAACATCGATTCACCGAAGAACACCGGGCCGAGCGCGACGCCATAGAGACCGCCCACCAGCTGCTCGCCGCGCCACACCTCCAGCGAGTGGGCCGCGCCGAGGTGATGCAGGCGTCCATAGGCCTCGCGCATGGCATCGGTGATCCAGGTGCCGGGCTGGTGATGCCGGGGGCCGGCACAGGTCGCGACCACCTCGTCGAAGGCGGTGTCGGCGGTGACACGGAAGCCACCGTTGCGCAACCGCTTGGCGAGGCTGCGGCGGACGCGCATCTCGCCGGGGAACAGCACCATGCGCGGGTCGGGGCTCCACCACAGGATCGGCTGGTCGTCGCTGTACCAGGGGAAGATCCCGCGGCGATAGGCGGCGAGCAGCCAGGCCGGGCTCAGGCCTCCCCCCACGGCCAGCAGGCCGTCGGGATCGCGCAGGGCCTGGTCGACGGGGGGGAAGTGCACGGGATGATCGGCAAGCCAGGGCAGCATCGTGGATGGAATCCTCGCGGGACTGGGACCCCAAGTGTGACGCCCGCCGCGACACGGCTCAAGATGCTTCGCGATGGCGCGGGCCCCTGTGATGGCAAGCACTTGCTCGGTATGATTGGTGCGATGGAAACGGAAGACGCCAACTGTGGCGCAAGGGGGATGGCCGCTTGAGTGTCAATAAGAAGGTCTCGCCACGTCGCGTGAGTGCGGCCCATGCCAGGGAAACGGCGAAGCGCTTCGGCCTGCGGCTGCAGGGGGCGGCACGGGAAGGCGTGGCGATCATGCTGCTGGCGACCTGTGTCTTCCTGCTGCTGGCGCTGTTCAGCTTCGAGCCCGGGGATCCGGGCTGGTCGCGCAGCGGCCCGGAAACCGACGTCGCCAACTGGATGGGGCCGATCGGTGCCTGGCTCGCCGACGTGCTCTACTCGCTGTTCGGCGTCAGTGCCCTGTGGTGGCCCGGCATGCTGGGCGTCGCTGCCTGGTGGCTGATCCGCTCCCGGCAGGTGCACCTGGAGTGGGACGCCACCGCCCTGGCGGTGCGCAGCGGTGGCCTGGTGCTGCTGCTGCTCGGCACCACCAGCCTCGGCGCGTTGCACTTCTACAACCCGGACAGCCTGTTGCCCTACTCATCGGGTGGCATCCTCGGCGAGGGGCTGGTCGGTGCCCTGGTGCCGCTGGTCGGGGTCGGCGGCACCGGCCTGATGGCGCTGGCGGCGATGCTCTGCGGCTTCCCGCTGTTCACCGGGCTGTCATGGTTCATGGTGATGGACGAGCTCGGCCACCGAGCCCTGGGGCTCTGGCAGCGACTGGCCGTCCCCTTCGGCTTCTCCTCCGACCGGCGCGAGCCGCGTCAGGCCGAGCGTGACGAGGCCGAGGCCAGGGCGGCCCCGGCCGAGGTGCCCGAGGCCGATACCGAGGAGGAGTTGCCGTCTCGGCGACGCTGGTGGCAGCGCCTGCTGCCCGGTCGCCGCGGTGAGCCGGCCCTCGAGCTGGCGGGGGCGGCTCGCCGCGAGCCTGGCTTCGGCAACGATGGCGACACCGAGATTCCCTGGGAGGTGCCCGAGCACACCCCCTCCGCCAAGCGCCCGGAGGCGGCCTACAGCGCCCGTGCGTCCGCCCCGTCACCGGACGGCAGGGTGGCCGCAGGCACGGCGTCAGCGGCCGCCGCGGCGGCATCTGGCCCCGGTGCCGCCCATCCCTTCCGCGAGTCCCAGGCCGGCGGTCCCCGGCGGGTGCCGGAGACGGTGCCCGAGCCGGTGCTGCCCGACGACGACGAGGCGCCCCCGGCCTGGAGCGGGCCGTCGCTGCGGGCCAGCCGCGACGACGACCCCCTGGCGGCCCCGGCCGCTGTCGACGAGCAGCGGGAGGCGCCTGCCTCTACTGCCGCGGACCCGGAGGTCGAACCGCCACCGCCGGCCTGGGCCTCCTCGGGCTCGTCCCCGCATTCGCCGGTGCGCGACGGCGGGCGGCGTGAGCCGGGCCTGGTCGACTGGCAGGAGGCCGACTGGGAGGACGACGGCGACGAACCGCGACTGGGCTGGGAAGAGCCGCAGGAAGAGGACGAACTGTCGACCTCCGGGCCGACGGTCGCCGCTGCACCCGCCGACGATGCCGGGGGAGTGGCCGGCAGGGACGCCCCCGAGGCGGATACCCCGGGGCGGGTTGCCACCGCCGAGCAGGGGCGCGAGGCGGCCGACCAGCCCGATGGCCCCACCCTCTGGACCGTGGAACACCTGCAGAGCCAGCGCCCGCTGTTCGACGAGTTGCCCGACCCCGACGGCGAGCTGCCGAGCCTGCGCCTGCTGACGCCGCCCCAGGCCCACCAGCCCAACTACACGGATGCGCAGCTGGCCGAGATGGCCGAGTTGCTCGAGGTGCGGCTGCGCGAATACGGGGTCAAGGCCGAGGTGGTCGACACCTGGCCGGGGCCGGTGATCACCCGCTTCGAGATCAAGCCCGCGGCGGGGGTGAAGGTCTCCAAGATCAGCAACCTGGCCAAGGACCTGGCGCGCTCGCTGATGGTCAAGAGCGTGCGCGTGGTGGAGGTGATCCCCGGCCGGCCCACGGTGGGCATCGAGATTCCCAACCCCAAGCGGGCGATGATCCGCCTGCGCGAGGTGATCGACTCCGACCGCTACCAGCAGGAGGCCTCGGCCCTGACCCTGGCGCTGGGCCAGGACATCGGCGGCGGCCCGGTGGTGGCCAACCTGGGCAAGATGCCCCACCTGCTGGTGGCGGGCACCACCGGCTCGGGCAAGTCGGTGGGGGTCAACGCCATGCTGATCTCCATGCTGCTCAAGGCCACCCCCGACGAGCTGCGCATGATCATGGTCGACCCCAAGATGCTGGAACTTTCGGTCTACGACGGCATCCCGCATCTGCTGGCGCCGGTGGTCACCGACATGAAAGAGGCCGCCAACGCCCTGCGCTGGTGCGTGGCCGAGATGGAGCGCCGCTACAAGCTGATGGCCTCCATGGGCGTGCGCAACATCGCCGGCTTCAACGCCAAGCTCGACGAGGCCGAGCGGGCGGGGGCCCAGGTGGCCGACCCCCTGTGGGAGCCCCAGCCCTGGGAGATGCACCAGACGCCACCCGTGCTCGAGAAGCTCCCCTACATCGTCGTGGTGATCGACGAGTTCGCCGACATGTTCATGATCGTCGGCAAGAAGGTCGAGGAACTGATCGCGCGCCTGGCCCAGAAGGCCCGGGCCGCCGGCATCCACCTGATACTGGCCACCCAGCGTCCCTCGGTGGACGTGGTCACCGGCCTGATCAAGGCCAACATTCCCACGCGCATGGCCTTCCAGGTCTCCTCGCGGGTCGACTCGCGCACCATCCTCGACCAGGGCGGCGCCGAGAACCTGCTGGGCCACGGCGACATGCTCTACCTGCCGGCGGGGTCCGGCCTGCCGACCCGGGTCCACGGCGCCTTCGTCGACGATGACGAGGTGCACCGGGTGGTGGAGGACTGGAAGCGTCGCGGCGAGCCGGAGTACATCGACGAGATCCTCTCCGGCGGCGTCTCCGCCGAGGCACTCACAGGCCTGGAGGCCGAAGGTGTCGACGGCGACGATGCCGAGCAGGATGCCCTCTACGACGAGGCGGTGGCCTTCGTCACCGAGTCGCGCCGGGCCTCCATCTCGGCGGTGCAGCGCCGCTTCAAGATCGGCTACAACCGGGCCGCCCGCCTGGTCGAGGCCATGGAGATGGCCGGGGTTGTCTCCACCATGGGCACCAACGGCGCCCGCGAGGTGCTCGCGCCTCCGCCGGCGGGGAACTGAACCCGTGCGGTGCGGCACCGCGCAACCATGCAGCAATGATGAAAGCGTCGGCGGGCATGCAACCCGCCGAGGCTCCCTTGGTCCGAGTGACAGGATTCCATGATGGACCCGTCCAGGGAGACAGAGACGATGACCATGAAGAAGACCCTTGCCGCCTTGGCCCTGACGTTTGCCGTGCCGGTGTCGGCTCTCGCCAGCGAGGGCGCCGAGCGCCTGACCCGCATTCTCGAGCCGCTGCAGACCTACGAGGCCGCCTTCGAGCAGCAGATCCTCGACGGCAGCGGCGAGCGCCTGCAGGAGGCCAGCGGCCGCATGTGGCTGTCGCGTCCCGGCAAGTTCCGCTGGGAGGTCGATGCGCCCTACCAGCAGGAGGTGGTCTCCGATGGCCAGGAGGTCACTCTGTACGACCCCGACCTGGAGCAGGTCACGGTGCAGGCACTGGACCAGCGGGTGACCCATACGCCGGCCCTGCTGCTCTCGGGCAGTGCCAGCGAGTTGACCGACAGCTACGACGTCAGCCGCCAGCAGCAGGGCAGCGCCGAGACCTTCACCCTGTTGCCGAAGTCCGCCGATACCCTGTTCGAGGAACTGAAGATGACCTTCCGAGGCGAGCGCCTGACCACCCTGCAGATGGTCGACAGCACCGGCCAGGAGACCGCCATCGAGTTCCGCGACGTGCAGATGAACGGGGCCATCGACGACGGCATCTTCGCCTTCGAGATTCCCGACGGCACCGACGTGATCCGCGATACGCACTGAACCCGGGCTTCGCCCGGAGCTGTAAGCTATAAGCTTTAAGCTGTAAGAGAATCGCCCCCGTGGTCCTGCCACGGGGGCGATCCGTTTCAGGCTGTTGACGGTTTATGGCCCCTAGGGGGGCAGACCCCGGCGGTGTCGAATCCGCTCGCAAGACGCACCATGACGGGCTTCGCGACTTGGCTGGGGTCTGACCCCATAGGGGCGGCCTCGGCGCCTTTTTCGGCGAACGTGCTGCCATCGTCGTGATATCCGTGGCGATCGGCACAGTTCGGTCTCGGTGGTTACTCTCCCGGATCTCCCTCGTCCGCCCGGGCATCCAGCTCCTCCCGCCAGGCCATGAGCTGGCCGTAGCGCTTCTCCTGGCCGTATTCCGTCGGCTGGTAGAAACGCTGGCGCGGGATCTCCTCGGGCCAGCAGTCGTGGGCGCTGCCGGCGGGATAGCCGTGGGGCTCCTGGTGGGCATAGCGATAGCCCTCGCCGTGGCCCAGTGACTCCATCAGCTTCGTCGGCGCGTTGCGCAGGTAGGTAGGCACCTCGAGGCTCGGCTGGGCGGCGACGAAGGTCTTGGCCTGCTTCCAGGCCTGGTCGATGGCGTTGCTCTTGGGCGCCACGGCGAGGTGGATAGCGGCATGGGCGATGGCCCGCTGGCCCTCGTGGTCGCCCAGGCGCAGGTAGGCGTCCCAGGCGGACATTACCAGTGGCAGGGCGCGCGGGTCGGCATTGCCCACGTCCTCGGAGGCGATGGCCGCCAGCCGCCGGATCACGTCCAGCGGGTCGCCGCCGCCCTGCATGAAGCGGGCGATGTAGAGCAGGGCGGCGTCGGGACGCGAGGAGCGTACCGACTTGTGGATCGCCGAGAGCAGGTCGTAGAAGTGGTCGCCCTGCTTGTCGAAGGCGCTGGCCTGGTGGCCGAGTACGTCCTCCAGCGCCTCGCGATGCAGGACCTCGCCGCCGTCCTCGGTGGGTTCGGCGAAGTCGCAGGCGGTCTCCAGCAGCCCCAGGGCGCGGCGGGCATCGCCGGCCGCGGCACGGGCCAGCAGCGCCAGCACCCCGTCGTCGACGACGATGGAGCGGCTGCCCAGGCCGCGTGACTCGTCGGCCAGGGCCCGTCGCATCACCTCCACCAGCTCTTCCTCGGTGAGCGACTTGAGCACATGGACCCGGGCGCGGGAGAGCAGCGCCGAGTTGACCTCGAAGGAGGGATTCTCGGTGGTGGCGCCGATCAGGGTCAGCAGGCCGGACTCCACATGGGGCAGCAGGGCGTCCTGCTGGCTCTTGTTGAGGCGGTGGATCTCGTCGAGGAACAGCAGGGTGTGCCGGCCCTGGCCCTGAGCGGCCCGGGCGCGATCCACCGCGGCGCGGATCTCCTTGACGCCTGCCATCACCGCCGAGAGGTGCTCGAGGTGGGCGCCGGACTCCGCGGCGAGAATCTCGGCCAGGGTGGTCTTGCCGGTGCCGGGCGGGCCCCACAGGATCATCGAGCGCACCACACCGGTCTCGGCCATGCGTCTCAGCGGCTTGTCGGGGCCCACCAGCGCCTGCTGGCCCACATAGTCGGCCAGCCGCCGCGGCCGCATGCGGAAGGCCAGTGGGGCGGCATCGTCGCTGGCGTCCTGCTGGAACAGATCCATGTCGGTCTCCCTGGTGAGCGGCTAGAGAAAGTCCGGGCGGGTGTCATCGGCAATGCGACCTTGGTCGATAGACAGCCCCGCCGAGAGGCACTAGCTTGATACAACGTCGTTTGGCGTGCCCCGGGTATTGCGCGGGCAGCTGAACCCAAGCCAGGATGGCGAATCCAACGAGGAATGCCTTCCACACATCGCTGACAGGAGAGGAGGCCACGACATGACCATGCTGACCCAGCTGCGTCGGGATCATGCCAATATGGCGCGCATGTTGCACGTTCTGCAGCTCAAGCAGAAGACCCTGTCGACCGGCGAGCGGCCCAACTTCCAGCTGGTGCGGGAGGTCGTCGACTATATCCTGGACTACATGGAGGGGTTCACCCTGCCGCTCGAGCGAATCTGCACCGAGCGGCTGCAGGAGAAGGCGCCCGAGAGCGGTGAGGTCACCGAACAGCTGGCCAAGGACTATCGGGGCCTGCGTGAACGCCTCAAGCGGCTCTCCGGTGACATCGACATGATCCTCATGGATGCGATCGTACCGATGGATCGCTTCTCCGACGACCTCAGGGCCTACCTCGAGAGCCATCGCGCCTACCTGCGCGACGAGCGCGAGCTGCTCTTTCCGCTGATCCAGCAGCACTTCGACGAACAGGAACTGCTGCATTTCGCCGAGTTGCTCCCGGAGGGGGCCACTGCCCAGCTGGAGCGGCTGCAGGAGGCCTACCCCGAGCTCTATGCCGAACTGCGCGAGGCGCCCGCCCCCATGGCCTGAGCCTGTCGTGTACGGGTCGTCGCTTCGGGTCATCGTCTCCCTGGGGTAGAATGCCTAGCCGAGAACGTATCGCCGGGACCCTGTACGATGCCAGCCAGCCTGCGCCATGCCACGCCATCCTCTCTCCCGACCCTCGTCCCTGAACGGACGAGGGTCGCGCGTCGTGGGGACGGCTGATGGCGGGGCCGATCCTGGTATTCGACTCCGGCGTCGGCGGCCTCTCGGTGGTCGCCGCCCTGCGCGAGCGCTTGCCTGGCGCGGCCCTGGCCTATGCCTGCGACAACGCCATGCTGCCCTACGGCCTCCGCGAGGACAGCTGGCTGGTTCAGCGCATCCTGGCGGTATGCGAGGCGGCGGTGGCGGCCAGCGGCTGTTGTGCGCTGGTGGTGGCCTGCAATACCGCCAGCACCCTGGCGCTGGATGCCCTGCGGGCGAGGCTTGCGGTGCCGGTGGTCGGTACCGTGCCGGCGATCAAGCCGGCGGCACGGCTGAGCACCACCCGCCATGTCGGCTTGCTGGCCACCAGCGCCACGGTATCACGCCCCTATACCCTGCAGCTGATCCGCGAGTTTGCCGCCGACTGCCGGGTGACCCGGGTCGCCGCCGATGCCCTGGTACGCGAGGCCGAGCGCTGGCTGGCCGGCGAACCGCCGGATCGTGACGTGATCCGCGCGGCCCTGGCGCCGCTGTGGGCCGATCCAGAGCTGGATACCGTGGTGCTGGGCTGTACCCACTTTCCTCTGCTGCGGGAGGTGCTGGCCGAGGTCGCGCCGCGGCGGGTCACCTGGATCGACTCCAGCGAGGCCATCGCCCGCCGCACCGCCCAGGTGGTAGCCGGCGTGGCGCCGCGAGAGGGCCCGGGGCCCAGCTTCGTGACGGCGCCGGACCCCCGGCTGAGGGCCGGCCTGGCGGCATTCGGCTTCGCCGAGCCGCACCTGCTGCACCTCGATTGAGCCGCCTCATTCGCTTCATCACCCTTTCATCACTACAGGAGGCCCCGTGGCCGTTCCCGTCGTCGACCCCGCCCGCTACGACCAGCAACTCGAGGCCAAGTGTCAGCGTATCAGGCGCGATTTCGCCCGCTTCTCCCCGCCGGCGCTGGAGGTATTCCCCTCGCCACCCAGCCACTACCGCCAGCGCTGCGAATTCCGGATCTGGCACGAGGGCGACGACCTCTTCCACGCCATGTTCGAAGTGGACCCCGAGGACCCCAGGCAGAAGACCGTGATTCGCCTGGACGACTACCCGGTGGCCAGTCGGCGGATCAACGAGCTGATGCCGCGACTGCTGGACGCCATCCGCGACGTCCCGCCGCTGCGGCGCAGGCTGTTCCAGGTCGAGTACCTCGTCACCCTGTCGGGCGAGGCGCTGATCACTCTGATCTACCACCGTCCGCTGGATGCGGAGTGGGAAGCCGAGGCGCGCCGGCTGCAGGCGACCCTGGGGGCGATGATCATCGGCCGCGCGCGCAAGCAGCGCCTGGTGCTCGAACGGGACCATGTCTGGGAGCGCCTCGAGGTGGAGGGGCGCGAGTTCGTCTACCAGCAGGTGGAGAACAGCTTCACCCAGCCCAATGCCGAGGTCTGCTGCTCGATGCTCGCCTGGGCGCGTGACGTGACCCGCGACAGCCAGGATGGCGACCTGGTGGAGCTCTACTGCGGCAACGGCAACTTCACCGTGGCGCTGGCCGAGAACTTCCGTCGCGTGCTCGCGACCGAGATCTCGCGCACCTCGGTCGCCAGCGCGCGGCAGAATCTCGCGGCCAACGGCCTGGGCAATGCGGTGGTGGGGCGCATGTCAGCCGAGGAGTTCTCGCAGGCCCTGAAGGGCGAAAAGGGCGGGAGACGGGTGGCCGAATGGGCGCTGGACGACTATGACTTCACCACCGTGCTGGTGGACCCGCCACGCGCCGGGCTCGACGACGCGAGTTGCCGGCAGCTCAGCGGCTATTCGCGTATCGTCTATATTTCATGCAACCCGGAGACACTGGCGGACAACCTGGAGACCCTGAGCCGAACGCATGACATCCGGCGCTTCGCCCTGTTCGACCAGTTTCCCTGGACCCATCACTGCGAGTGCGGGGTGCTGCTCGAGAGGTGCGCCTGATCGCCTTCCAGGCCCGGGAGGCGCGAGGGAAGTCAAGCGCTGATGCGCAACCGACATGCACCATGAGCAAGCCGGCAAGTCGCTGGGGACCGCCCGGGGAGTGGCGTAAGATCAGGGCAGGGTGGCCAGGAGGCCGCCGCGAACCATTCCCGGCCGCCGGATGGCGGCCGTTGGCAGCCGAGGTGATGGATGCAGCATGCAGCGAACGACGAACTCAAGCAGGATTTCTTCAAGCAGCTCACCGAGCGACTGGCCAGTCGACTGGATGATGACAAGGCCCGCGCGGTGGAGTCATTCGCCCGTTACTTCTACGCCACGGTGCCACACGATGACCTCGCCGACCGGCGACTGGATGACATCTATGGTGCCACCCTGTCGGTATGGCATTTCCTCCAGCATTTCGATCCCGCCTCGCCCAAGGTCCGGGTCTTCAACCCCGACTTCGAGGAGCACGGCTGGCAGTCGACACATACCTTCGTGGCGGTACTGCACGAGGACATGCCGTTCCTGGTCGACTCGGTGCGCATCGAGCTCAACCGGCGGGGGATCACCGTGCATGCGATCCACAACGCCGTGCTGGCGGTGGAGCGGGACGGGGAACACCACCTCGAGCGGGTGGCCTCGCCCCGCGAGTCGGGGGCGCCGGCATCCCGCGAGTCATTGATCGCCGTCGAGATCGACCGGCATACCGATCCCGCCGTCCTCGCCGACATCCAGGCCAGCCTGTACGACGTGCTGGTCGATGTGCGCACCGCGGTGGAAGATTTCGAGCCGATGCTGGATCAGGTCACCCGGGCGCTCGAGGAGCTGAAGTCCGTCTGCCCGGCCTCGATCGACCCCCAGGATCACCGCGAGGCCATCGCCTTTCTCGAATGGCTGCTTCGCGACAACTTCACCTTCCTCGGCTACGACGCCTACGAGATTGTCGAGAAGGGCGGCCACGAACGGCTGGAGAAGGTCGAGGGCAGCGAGTTGGGGGTCTTCCGGCTGGACCAGCCGCGCTATCGCGAGCGTATCCGCACCAATCTCGGGGTCGACGGCGACCGTTACGTGCTGGTGCCCCAGCTGCTGTCGTTCGCCAAGAGCGCCCACCATGCCCGGGTGCATCGCCCCACCTATCCCGACTACATCTCCATCGACCGCTATGACGAGCAGGGTCGGGTGATCGGCGAGCATCGCTTCCTCGGCCTGTTCACTGCCACGGTCTACAACGAGTCGCCGCGCAACGTGCCGATCCTGCGCCGCAAGCTCAAGGCGGTGATGGACATCTCCGGCTTCAACCCCAAGGGGCACAACGGCAAGCAGCTGCTGCAGATCCTCGAGGTCTACCCCCGCGACGACCTGTTCCAGATCGACACCGACGAGCTGGTCCAGACGGCACTGGGCATCCTCGACATCCGCGAGCGGCGCCGGGTCCGGCTGTTCGTGCGCGAGGACCACTTCGGCAAGTTCTACTCCTGCCTGGTCTTCGTGCCGCGGGATGTGTTCTCCACCGAACTGCGGCTGCGCATCCAGAAGCTGCTCTGCGAGGAGCTCGGCGCCACCTTCGGCGACTTCAACACCTACCTCTCCGAGTCGGTGCTGGCGCGCATCCAGTTCATCCTGCGCTTCGAGGGTGACCGGCCCGTCGAGTACGACCTCAGGCGCCTGGAGGGCAAGGTCGCCCAGCTGGCCCGGAACTGGCGTGACGACCTGCAGAGTGCCGCCATCGAGGGCTTCGGCGAGGAGCAGGCCAACCTGCTGATGGATCGCTTCCGCGATGCCTTCCCCGCCAGCTACCGCGACGACTTCAGTGCCCGGACGGCGGTCTACGACCTGCACCATATCAACGAGCTCGATGACGGCCTCCCGCTGGCCCTCTCCCTCTATCGCCTGGTCGAGGAGGAGGGCAGTGGCGTCAATCTCAAGCTCTTCCACCGCGATCACCCTATCCCGCTCTCCGATGTGCTGCCGATGATGGAGAACCTGGGCCTGAGGGTGATCGGCGAGCGCCCCTACGAGATACAGGCCAGTGATGCGACCTACTGGATCCATGACTTCGACCTGGAGCACCACACCAGGACCGAGGTCAACCTGCAGGAGATGCGGGGCCCCTTCATCGAGGCCTTCCAGCGCCTGTGGGTCGGCGAGGCGGACAACGACGCCTTCAACCGCCTGATCATCGGGGCCAACCTCGACTGGCGCGAGGTCGCGATGCTGCGCGCCTATGCCCGCTACCTGAAGCAGATCCGCTTCGGGGTCTCCCAGGATTACATGGCCACCACCCTGGCCAACCACCCCGAGATCACCCGCGAGCTGGTGGCGCTCTTCGAGCTGCGTTTCGACCCCGACGAGCGTCCCGACGAGAGCGAGATCGAGGCTTGCCAGCAGCGCATCGTGCGCCTGCTCGACGACGTGGCCAGCCTCAATGACGACCAGTTGCTGCGCCGCTACATGGAACTGATGATGGCGACCCTGCGCACCAACTACTACCAGAAGGGTGCCGACGGCCGTCACAAGGACTACATCGCCTACAAGCTGGACCCGTCGCAGGTCACCGGCATGCCCAAGCCGCGACCGGCCTACGAGATCTTCGTCTGCTCGCCGCGGGTCGAGGGGACCCACCTGCGGGGGGGCAAGGTGGCCCGCGGCGGGCTGCGCTGGTCCGACCGCCACGAGGATTTCCGTACCGAGATCCTCGGCCTGGTCAAGGCGCAGCAGGTCAAGAATGCGGTGATCGTGCCGGTGGGGGCCAAGGGGGGCTTCGTCTGCAAGCGCCTGCCCGAGGGCGGTGACCGTGACGCCCTGCAGCAGGAGGGCATCGCCTGCTACAAGACCTTCATCCGCGCCCTGCTCGACGTCACCGACAACCTGGAGGGAGGGGGCGTCGTGCCGCCGCGCGAGGTGGTGCGCCACGACGACGACGACCCCTACCTGGTGGTGGCGGCCGACAAGGGCACGGCTACCTTCTCCGACATCGCCAACGAGATCTCCACCGAGTACGGCCACTGGCTGGGCGACGCCTTCGCCTCCGGCGGCGCCAACGGCTACGACCACAAGAAGATGGGGATCACTGCCAAGGGGGCCTGGGAGTCGACGAAGCGTCACTTCCGCTGCCTGGACCTGGACACCCAGCGCGAGGCGTTCACCGTGGTGGGCATCGGCGACATGGGCGGTGACGTCTTCGGCAACGGCATGCTGCTCTCGGAGACGATCCGCCTGGTGGGCGCCTTCAACCACCTGCACATCTTCGTCGACCCCGACCCGGATGCCGCGGCGACCTTCGCCGAGCGCAAGCGGCTGTTCGAGCTGCCCCGCTCGAGCTGGGAGGACTTCGATGCCGGCCTGATCTCCGAGGGCGGCGGGGTGTTCAAGCGCAGCGCCAAGTCGATCCCGATCTCGAAGCAGATGAAGTCGGTGTTCGGTATCAAGTCGGACCGGCTACCGCCCAACGAGCTGATCCGGGCGATGCTCAAGGCCCCGGTCGACCTGCTCTGGAACGGCGGGATCGGTACCTACGTCAAGGGCAGCGGCGAGACCGACGCCGATGTGGGCGACAAGGCCAACGACGCGTTGCGCATCAATGGCTGCGACCTCAACTGCCGGGTGGTCGGCGAGGGCGGCAACCTGGGGCTCACCCAGCTCGGCCGCATGGAAGCCGCCGCCAAGGGGGTGCGGGTCAATACCGACTTCATCGACAACGCCGGTGGGGTGAATTGCTCCGACCACGAGGTCAACATCAAGATCCTCATCGACGAGGTGGTCAAGCGTGGTGACATGACCGGAAAGCAGCGCAACCAGCTGCTCGCCGACATGACCGACGAGGTCGCCGACCTGGTGATCCTCGACAACTACCGCCAGACCCAGGCGCTCGACCTCTCCGAGATCCTCTCGCGTCAGGGTATCGGCCCCTTCCGTCGCTTCATCAGCGAACTCGAGGCCGTCGGCCAGATCGACAGGGAACTCGAGTTCCTGCCTTCCGACGAGGAACTGCAGGAGCGGGCCGCGAATGAGCAGGGCATGCTGCTGCCCGAGCTCTCGGTGCTGATTTCCTACGCCAAGAGTGTCCTCAAGGGTGACCTGATCGCCTCCGATGTCCCGGATGATCCGACCATCGCGCAGCATGTCGAGCGCATCTTTCCCAGGGCGCTGGCGGAGCGCTTCCATGGCGAGATGTACGAGCACCGGCTGAAGCGCGAGATCGTGGCCACCCAGGTGGCCAACGACCTGGTCGACCACATGGGCATCGTCTTCGTGCGCCGGCTGATCGACTCCACCGGCGCCAGCCGCGCCGACATCGCCCGGGCCTATGTCATCGCCCGCGACAGCTTCCAGCTTTCCGCCCTGTGGGAGCAGATCGAGGCGCTGGACAACCAGGTGCCGAGCCGGGTGCAGTACTCGGTGATGCTCGATCTGATGCGCATGCTGCGTCGGGCGACCCGCTGGTTCCTGCGCCAGCGCCATGGCATGACCACCCAGGAGGCGATCGCCTACTTCGCCCCCCGCCTGGCCCAGCTGCGGGAGAGCATCGGCAAGCGACTGCGTGGTGAGGAGCGCGAGGCCTGGGAGGCCCGCCGCACGGAGCTGGTGGAGGCCGGCGTGCCCGAGGCCCTGGCATCCACCCTGGCGGCGTCCGGCAGCCTCTATGCGGCCCTCGGTATCATCCAGGCGGCACGCCAGACCGACGAGAAGCCCCAGCGGGTGGCCGAGGCGTTCTACGAGATCGGCGATCGCCTGGAGCTGCCGTGGATGATCCAGAAGATCACCGAGCTCAAGGTACGCGACAGCTGGCAGGCCCAGGCCCGCGAGACCTTCCGCGACGACATCGACCGCCAGCAGCTGGCCCTGACGGTGAGCGTGCTGGGCATGGAAGGCGGGCCCCGGGACCCCGTGGAGCGCGTCGGCCAGTGGCTGCAGCTCCACGAGGCCATGTACCAGCGCTGGTGCCGCCTGCTCGAGCAGGTGGGCAGCGGCAGCCAGGGCGGTTTCCCGCTGTTCGCCGTGGCGGTACGCGAACTGGTCGACCTGGCCGAGAGCAGCCGCGAGGCCTGACGCCCGAGGACCCGGCCGTGAACAAGAACCCCGCTGCGGCGGGGTTCGTCGTCTCCGGGCGAGCGGGCTGCTATAATCGCGCCTCGCTGTGCCCCCCTCGCCTCAGGAGATGCCCATGTATTCGCTCGCCCGCTCGTTGCTGTTCCGCCTCGATGCCGAGACCGCCCACGGGCTCGCGCTGTCGGGGCTGGATCTGGCCGGCCGGCTGGGACTCGCCGGGCGCCTGGCGGGGCCCCGGGTCGACGACCCGGTGGAGCTGATGGGGCTGCGCTTCCCCAACCGCGTGGGCCTGGCGGCGGGGCTCGACAAGAACGCCGACCACCTGGATGCCCTGGGAGCGCTGGGCTTCGGCTTCGTCGAGGTGGGCACCGTCACGCCCAGGCCCCAGGACGGCAATCCCCGTCCGCGGCTGTTTCGCCTGCCGGAAGCCGGCGCGATCATCAATCGCATGGGGTTCAACAATGCCGGGGTGGACCACCTGGTCGCACGGGTCCGGAAGAGCCGCTATGACGGGGTGATCGGCATCAACATCGGCAAGAACCTGACCACCCCGGTGGAGCAGGCCGTCGACGACTACCTGGCCTGCCTGCGCAAGGTGCACGCCCACGCCCACTACGTGACCGTGAACATCTCCTCGCCCAACACCCCGGGGCTGCGCAACCTGCAGTTCGGCGAGCACCTGGATGCCCTGCTCGGCGCACTGCGCGAGACGGGCCGGGCACTCGACCACGAGTCCGGTCGTCGCGTGCCGCTGGCGGTGAAGATCGCCCCGGACATGAGCGCCGAGGAGGTAGCCCTGGTGGCTCGGGCGCTCGAGGCCAATGCCATCGATGGGGTGATCGCCACCAACACCACGGTGTCCCGCGAGGCAGTGGCGGGTCTCGAGCATGGTGAGGAGCAGGGCGGGCTCTCCGGCCGGCCGGTCTTCGAGCCGTCGAATGCGGTGATTTGCGAGCTGCGCCGCCACCTGCCGACGTTGCCGATCATCGGCGTGGGTGGCATCGACAGCGGCGAGTCGGCGGTCGCGAAGGTGGCGGCGGGCGCCGACCTGGTGCAGCTCTACTCGGGCTTCATCTACCGTGGCCCGCGGCTGGTGGGGGAGTGTGCACGGGCGCTCAAGGCCAATGCCGAACAACACGGGTAGCCAGGAACCAAGAAGCCCGTGGCAGGACCACGGGCTCTATCGGTTGACCGTCATCGACGGCCGGTGAGGGAACCGTAAACGTGTGAGACGGGTTCACATCACCATGGGGTTCTTGTGTATGCCGGAGACACCTGTCATGCCGGACCAATGATCCCCACGACCTTCACGCCAACCGCTCATCCAGTATTCGCGAAGATTGATGTCCTGGCTCGGACAATCATCACGGGAACGACCTGAGATACCTGCCTTGTAGCCATGAATATAGGCGCGCTGGAAGCGATCACGTTTCTGTCGTTTCATTGGACTACCTCTTGAAAAGGTACCGGAGTGGGCCGACCGTCACGCAGGGACGACTGACCCGTTTCGATCCCCGGGCTATCCTGCCAACCAACCGGCCGAAGTGAGCCGGCTGTGCGACGGATGGGACCCGTTGACAGCAAACGCATGCGTTATTCAGTAGCTACTGACTCATTGATAGCGCAACGGGGTCGACGTTGTCGACCGTTGATTTGTAACATCCCGTTCACCCGGTCGACATGGCCGCGATCCGCCCCCTCGAGGGCCCGATGGACCTTTCATGACTGAGACACAAGCGACTGATTCGCTGGCATTCATTGCCACCTGCCCGAAGGGCATCGAACTCCTGCTCGCGGACGAGCTCGCCGGGCTCGGTGCCGACCCGGGCAAGACCACGGTGGCCGGGGTGCACTTCCGGGCCAGCGTCGCGGAGGCCTACCGCATCTGCCTCTGGTCGCGCCTGGCCAACCGGGTGGTGCTCTGCCTGGTGCGCGAGGAGGGCATCGAGACGCCGGAGCAACTGCGCCAGGCCGTCGCTGCGGTGGACTGGCGGGATCATCTGGGGCCCGGCGGGACCCTGGCGGTGGATTTTCACGGCCGTTCCGAGGCGATCCGCCATACCCGCTTCGGTGCCCAGACCGTCAAGGATGGCGTAGTGGAGCGACTCCTGGCCGAGGGCCGGCCGCGGCCCGATGTCGAACTGCGACATCCCGACCTGCGCCTCCATGCCAGCCTGCATCGCGGCCGGCTGACCCTGGGGGTGGACTTCTCGGGCGACAGCCTGCACCGCCGGGGCTATCGCCGCGACGTGGGGCACGCGCCGCTCAAGGAGAACCTGGCCGCGGCGCTGCTGGTGCGGGCCGGCTGGCCGGAGCTGGCCCGGCAGGGGGCGCCGCTGGTCGACCCGCTCTGTGGTGCCGGCACCCTGGCGATCGAGGCGGCCATGATGGCGGCCGACATGGCACCCAACCTGGCGCGGGAGCGTTTCGGCTTCCACGGCTGGGCGGGCCACGACGAGGCGACCTGGCGCGAGCTGAAGCGCGAGGCCGAGGCCCGGGCCAGCATCGGGCGAAAGCGCTGTCGCTCGCGCCTGTTCGGCTTCGACGAGAGTCCCCCGGCACTGGCCGCGGCTCGTGCCAATGCCATGCGCGCCGGGATTCCCGCGCTGATCGATTTCCGCGGTGCCTCGCTGGCCGAGCTGGCACGCCCCGAGGGCCTGCCCGCCGAGCCCCATGGCCTGGTGATCACCAACCCGCCCTATGGCGAGCGGCTGGGCGAGCTGCCGGAACTGGTCAGCCTCTATGGCCTGCTCGGTGAGCGGATACGGGAAGCCTTTCCCGGCTGGCGGCTGGCGGTGTTCACTGCCAACCCGGACCTGTGCCACCGCACCGGCCTTCGCGCCTACAAGCAGTACTCGCTGAAGAATGGCCCGCTGGATGCCCGCCTGCTGCTGCTGGCGATTCCCGCGGCCGACGACGCGCAGGCCGGGGCGGAGCCGGCCCCGCAACCCCGGCTCTCGAAGGGGGCGGAGATGTTCGCCAATCGCCTGGAGAAGAACCGCAAGCGGCTGAAGAAGTGGCTCAAGCAATCCGGCGAGAGCTGCTACCGGCTGTATGACGCCGACATGCCCGAGTACGCCCTGGCCATCGACGTCTATGGTCACCGGGTGCATGTCCAGGAGTATGCGCCACCGAAGACCATCGACGCCGACCAGGCCCAGAAGCGGCTGTTCGATGCCCTCACGGTGATCCCCGAAGTGCTCGGGGTGGCCCCGGCGGATGTGGTGGTCAAGCGCCGCGAGCGCCAGAGCGGCAAGGGGCAGTACCAGAAACAGGCGGCCAGCGGCGAGCGCTTCGAGGTGCGCGAGGGGCGGGCGCGGCTGTGGGTCAACCTCCGCGATTATCTCGATACCGGCCTGTTTCTCGACCATCGCCCGGTGCGGCGGATGCTGGGCGAGATGGCACCCGGCAAGCGCTTCCTCAACCTCTTCTGCTACACGGGTACCGCCACGGTCCAGGCGGCACTCGGCACCGGGGAAGCAGGAGGCGCGAGCGACAGCGTCAGCGTCGACCTCTCCAATACCTATCTGGAGTGGGCGCGGGACAACTTCACCCTCAATGGCCTCGACCCGGGTCGCCACCGGGTGGTGCGCGACGATTGCCTGCGCTGGCTGGAGACGGCCCGGGGGCAGTTCGACCTGATCTTTCTGGATCCGCCGACCTTCTCCAACTCCAAGAAGATGGAGGCCACCCTGGACGTTCAGCGTGATCACGGCCGCCTGGTGCGCCTGGCCATGGCACGCCTGGCCCCGGACGGCACCCTGGTGTTCTCCAACAACCAGCGGCGCTTCCAGCTCGATGCCGACCTCGCCGAACACTACGAGGTGAAGGACATCTCGAAGCGCACCTTCGACCCGGACTTCCAGAGACGCCCCGGTCTGCATCATGTCTTCCTGATCCGTCATCGGGAGGCGTCATGACAGGCGATCGCGAGTCGGGATCTTGCGTCAAGGTCACGCCTGTGGGGTCTGACCCCCGGGATTTCGAGGTTGGCGTGGCGTGTCCAGGCTGCCGACGCCTGTGGGGCACGGGGTCAGACCCCACAGGCTCCATCGATGCCGCTGACTGGTCACCACGGGCGACGCTGATTCGCCACCGGGAGGCGTCATGATCCGGTTGAGGCTCTATACCACCCTGGGCTGCCATCTCTGCACGCAGCTGGAGGCGCTGCTGGTGACGCTGTGCTCATGCGAGTACCGTCTCGAGCGGGTCGAGATCAGCGAGGACGATACCCTGGTCGAGCGCTACGGGGTGCGCATCCCGGTGCTGGTGGACGAGGTCGGCGAGGAGCTCGACCGCGGCTTCGAGGCGCCGCGGCTGGCCGCGTGGCTGGCCGAGAGGGGCTGGCTGGATGACGCCGCCTGGCAGGCCCTGCAGCGGCAGCTCGATGGAGGCACTGGGCCCGGCGAGGCGAAGGGGGCGGTGATGCGCGGCGGAAGGCGTTACCTGGGGTGACCCGGCTGCGCCGGGAGCCTGAAGCCCCAAGCTTGAAGCTGTAGGAGAACACCATCGCCACTGGCCAGGTGGGTGGCAACGTCTCGTCTTACGGCTTCACGGCGTATCCAGCAGCGACAGCTGGCTGATGGCGTCGCGTCCCTCGGCGGACTCGGCCTCCACTTCCAGCACCTTGCGAAAGCCCCGTGAGGCCTGGATGGTGGCCTCGTCGCCGAGCCACATCATCGCCTGGGCGTGGTCATCGGCCAGGCGGTGCTTGAGCCCCCCGAACTGGGTGCCGATCTGCCCCCAGGCACGGCTGAAGATCCAGTCACCGAACATGTCCTGATGGACATGTACCAGCACATAGTCATGGTCGGTTTCCCAGCGAACGATCATCGAAGCTCCCGCAGTGCTCTGTGCCGGGCATGGCGGCAGAGTGGTATGGTGTGGCGTATTGTAATTCCTTGCCGGAGCCGAACAAGCCGTCATGAAGATTCTTGTCGATGCCAACGTGCCCGCCGCGGATGCCAGTCTCGGGACGCTGGGCGAGGTGGTCCGCCTGCCGGGGCGCGAGATCGATGCCGCCGCCCTGCACGACGTCGATGCCCTGGTGGTGCGCTCCATCACCCGGGTCGACGAGGCGCTGCTGGCAGAGGCTTCGCGGCTGCGTTTCGTGGGCACCTGCACCATCGGCACCGACCATGTCGACCGGTCCGCGCTGGAGGCCAGGGGCATCGCCTTCGCCAGTGCCCCCGGCTGCAATGCCGAGGCGGTGGTCGACTACGTGCTCGGCAGCCTGCTGACCCTCGCGGAGCGCCAGGGCTGGCAGCTGGCCGAGCGGCGTGTCGGCGTCGTCGGGGCGGGTAACGTCGGCGGCCGCCTGCTCGGCCGGCTCCAGGGGCTGGGGATCGACTGCCTGGCCTGTGACCCGCCCCGTGCGGAACGGGAAGGGCCGCAGGGCTTCGTCGACCTGGCGACGCTGATCGGCGAGTGCGATGTGGTCTGCCTGCACACTCCCCTGGTCGCCGAGGGCCCCCATGCCACCCACCACCTGCTCGATGCCGAGCGGATCGCCGAGCTGGCGCCGGGCACGGTATTGCTCAACGCCGGACGGGGCGACTGCATCGACGGCCAGGCGCTGCGTCAGCGGCTGGCGGGGCAGGGTGATATCACCGCGGTACTCGATGTCTGGGAGAACGAGCCCGGCATCGACGCCGCCCTGCACGACCTGGCGGCGATCGCCACCCCCCATGTCGCCGGCTACAGCCTCGACGGCAAGCTGCGCGGGACCCATCAGGTCTATCGGGCGCTGTCCCGGCATCTCGGCCTGCCGACGCGAGTGGGCCTCGCCGACCTGCTGCCGCCGCCCCCCGTGTCGCGACTGGTGCTGCAGGGCGGACTCGAGCGCGAGGAGACGCTGCGACTCTGTGCCCGCACGGTCTACGATGTTCGCCGTGACCACGATAGCCTGCTGCGGGAATCACGCCGCCAGGGCATGGCGAAGGGATTCGATGCCTGCCGGGCCGGTTACCCCCTGCGCCGCGAGTTCGCCACCCTGGAGGTGGTGCTTGGCGCAGAAGGGGCCGAACCGGGGACACTGCTGGCCGGGGCGGGTTTCCGAGTGAGTCGGGGCTGATTTCGCTTCACCCGATGCACCAACGCAAGCGGGCCCGCCATTGGCGGGCCCGCTTGCGTTGGGGAGTGGGCATCACTGCCGGTAGGCGGCCTCCTTCAGGGCGCGGATGCGATCGTCCAGCGGGGGGTGGCTGGCGAACAGGCGCTCCATCAGCGAGCGGGTCTGGCCCTTGGTGATGGCCATGGCGCGCAGGGTGTCCGGCATCTGGTCGGGCATCTCGGTCTCGGCCTTGAGCCGGGCCAGGGCGTTGATCATGGCCCCGGAGCCGGCGAGCTGGGCGCCGGCGGCATCGGCACGGTACTCGCGGAAGCGCGAGAACCAGGCGACGATCGCCGAGGCGATGATGCCGAACACGATCTCGGCGACGATCACCACCGCGAAGTAGCCCATGAAGCCCAGGCCCCCGGCGCCGTCGCTGCGGCTCCTGAGGAACTGGTCGACCAGGTGGGCCACCACCCGGGCGAAGAACATCACGAAGGTGTTCACCACGCCCTGGATCAGCGCCAGGGTCACCATGTCGCCGTTGGCCACGTGGCCGATCTCGTGGGCCAGCACCGCGCGCACCTCCTCCGGGCGCATGCGATTGAGCAGGCCGGCGGAGACCGCCACCAGGGCGTCGTCCTTGTTCCAGCCGGTGGCGAAGGCGTTGGACTGCTGGGCCGGGAAGATCCCCACCTCGGGGGTCTTGATGCCGGCGTCGCGGGCGAGCTCCTCGACGGTATCGAGCAGCCACTTCTCGGTGGCATTGGACGGCTGTTCGATCACCACGGTGCCGGTGCCGCGCTTGGCCATCCACTTGGAGATGAACAGCGAGATCATCGACCCGGCCATGCCGAACACGAAGCAGAAGATCAGCAGGGCATTGAAGTTCATGCCCTGGCCGCGCAGGTAGCCCTCGACCCCCAGCAGTCGCAGGGTGATGCTGGCGACGATGATCACCGCCAGGTTGGTGCCCAGGAAGAGCAGGATTCTCATCATGTTGCGGGTTCTCCAGTGGTCATCGGTATGGGGTGGGCCGCCCCTCGGGCGGCCTGTAGAAGCTGTTGCTTAGATACGGCCTGAGCGGCCGGGTTTCAAGCGGTCGGCAGATCATGGCCGCTGCGACGCAATGGCGCGGTTCACGGCCGCCGGATCATTGGCGATAGCGCGACAGGAAGCGGGCGAAGCGGTCCAGGGCGTCCTCGAGCTGATCGGCCCAGGGCAGGGTGACGATGCGCACGTGGTCGGGGTCCGGCCAGTTGAAGGCGGTGCCCTGGACCAGCAGGATCTTCTCCTGCAGCAGCAGGTCGAGCACCAGCTGCTGGTCGTCCTGGATGTTGAAGACCTTCGGGTCCAGCTTCGGAAAGGCGTAGAGCGCGCCCTTCGGCTTGACGCAGGAGACCCCGGGGATGGCGTTGAGCTTGTCGAAGGTGATGTCGCGTTGGGCGAGCAGGCGCCCGCCGGGCAGGATCAGGTCGTTGATCGACTGGTAGCCGCCGAGTGCGGTCTGGATGGCGTGCTGGGCCGGCACGTTGGCGCACAGGCGCATCGAGGCCAGCATGGTCAGGCCCTGGATGAAGTCGTCGGCACGCTGCTTGGCGATCTGGCCCGAGAGGATCATCCAGCCGGAGCGGAAGCCGGCACAGCGGTAGCTCTTGGAGAGCCCGTTCATGGTCACCACCAGCTGGTCCTCGGAAGCCAGCGCCCCGGTGGAGACGTGCTCGACGCCGTCGTAGAGGATCTTGTCGTAGATCTCGTCGGAGAACACCACCAGGTCGTGCTCGCGGGCGATGTCGAGGAGTTCCCGGACCACCTCCGGCGGGTAGACGGCCCCGGTGGGGTTGTTGGGGTTGATGATCACGATGGCGCGAGTATGGCCGGTCACCTTGGCGCGGATATCGTCCAGGTCCGGCGCCCAGTCGGCCTGCTCGTCGCACAGGTAGTGGACGGCATGGCCGCCGGAGAGGTTGGCGGCGGCGGTCCACAGCGGGTAGTCGGGCGCGGGGATCAGCACCTCGTCGCCGTCGTTGAGCAGCGCCTGCATGGCCATCACGATCAGCTCCGACACGCCGTTGCCGATGTAGATGTCCTCGATGCCGACGTTGGGTATGTCCTTGCGCTGGCACTCCTGCATGATCGCCTTGCGCGCCGAGTAGAGCCCCTTGGAGTCGCAGTAGCCCTGGGCGGTGGGCAGGTTGCGCATCACGTCCTGGAGGATCTCCTCGGGCGCCTCGAAGCCGAACGGCGCCGGGTTGCCGATGTTCAGCTTGAGGATGCGCTGGCCTTCCTCTTCCAGGCGCTTGGCGTGTTCGAGCACCGGGCCGCGGATGTCGTAGCAGACGTTGTGGAGCTTGTGCGATTTCCGGATCGGGGTGGTGTCCATGTGTTCCAGTGTCCAGGCAGGCGTTTGCGGATACGTGCGTGTGATTATGCGGGGTCGCCGGGTCGGGGGCCATCCTCATCGGCCACGGTCGGCTCGGGCTCGGGAATGTCCGCCGGGGTCTCCAGGGTCAGGCGGCCGAGCTTGCCGTCGCGCAGTTCGTGAAGCAGCACCTCGGACCCGCGGTGCAGGTCGACCTCGCCGCCCGGGCGCAGGCCACCGCGCTTGCCGGCGATCTCGGCGAGTATCGCGTGGCCGTCGAAGCCGGACCGGGCCAGCAGGTCGACCCGCGCCGGGCCGTCGGCCTCGACGCGCTCCGCCTCGGGGTTCGGCGCATAGGCCGGCAGCGCCTTGAGCTTGTAGCGCGCCTTGAGCGCCTCGGGGTAGCGACGGGCCAGCTCGGCGGCGGTGACCACCGCCACGTCGACATAGTCGATGGCTGTGTCGCGGATGGCGCCGCTGGCGGCCAGGCGGTAGGCGCTGGCCTGGTCCTCGATCTTGGGCCACAGCACCCCGGGGGTGTCGGTCAGCGCCACGCGTCCGCCGATGCGCACCTTCTGCTGGCGCTTGGTCACCGCGGGCTCGTTGCCGGTCTTGGCGATGGTGCGCCCGGCCAGGCCGTTGATCAGGGTCGACTTGCCCACGTTGGGGATGCCCATGACCATCACCCGTACGTCGCGATCGGCGCGCACCTGGCCGGCCAGCTCGTGGCACAGCCTGGGGATGCGCTTCAGCTCCCGGGCATTGGTGGTGGTCACGGCCAGGGCGCGCATGTCCGGCTGGGCGTCGAAGTGGGCAACCCACTCCTGGGTGCGCTCCGGGTCGGCCAGGTCGGCCCGCGAGAGGATCTTGAGCACCGGCTTGTGCCGGGTCAGCTCGGCGAGCATGGGGTTGGCGCTGGAGTAGGGGAGTCGGGCGTCGAGCACCTCGATCACCACGTCGATCTCCGGTAGCGCCTCCGTGATCTGGCGGCGCGCCTTGTTCATGTGTCCCGGGTACCAGCCGAGCATCGAGCCTCTCCTGCGAGCCTGAATGAAAAAGGCGACCATCATACCAGACGGTCGCCCGTTTCAGCTCCGGGGCGCTCGACTACTCGCCGGCATGAAACTGGATGGCCACCGAGTTGATGCAGTAGCGCAGGCCGGTAGTGTCGGGTGGGCCGTCCGGGAAGACATGGCCCAGGTGGGCATCGCAGCGGGCGCAGGTGACCTCGGTGCGCTGCATGCCGTGGGAGGTGTCCGGCTGTTCCGCGATGCAGCTGGATACCAGCGGGCGGTCGAAGCTGGGCCAGCCACAGCCGGCATCGAACTTGTGCTCGTTCTCGAACAGCGGGGCATTGCAGCATACGCAGTGATAGATGCCGTGCTCGTCACTGACCCGATGGTCGCCACTGAAGGGACGCTCGGTGCCTTTCTCGCGGGTCACGTGATACTGCTCAGGGGTCAACTGCTCGCGCCACTCGGTGTCGCTTCTCTCGATCTTCCTTCGCATGGCGTCTCTCCTGGTCTGGTCAGGGGCGTCATCGGCCATCGGGCCGATGCCTTCATTGTGGCACCATCCACCCCCTGTCATGCCAGGGGATTTCCGTCGCTCGTCACGCCGGGTCAACGTGCCCGGCAGCATGCTTGACAGCTTTATGGCGCCTCAGTAACATACGCGCCACCTCGACGAGCCGAGACATGCGTCCCATTCGTCTAGTGGTCCAGGACACCGCCCTTTCACGGCGGGAACAGGGGTTCGAACCCCCTATGGGACGCCACTCGACTCATCAAGGTGCCGGAGTGCGGGAATAGCTCAGTGGTAGAGCATCGCCTTGCCAAGGCGAGGGTCGCGAGTTCGAATCTCGTTTCCCGCTCCAGTTTCGGTACTTCCACTACGGTGGAGGGGTAGGAGAACGAGGGTCGCGAGCCGGTGCGCCGGTCCGATCGAATCACGTTATCCCACCCAGTTTCGGTACTTCCACTACGGTGGAGGGGTAGGAAAGAGAGGGTCGCGAGCTGGTGCGCCAGCCCGGCTGATGGCAGCCCCATCGATCTCGTTTCCCGCTCCAATGTGTCCCATTCGTCTAGTGGCCCAGGACACCGCCCTTTCACGGCGGGAACAGGGGTTCGAACCCCCTATGGGACGCCACTTCGCTCGCATTTGCGGCACCAGACAAGCGGGAATAGCTCAGTGGTAGAGCATCGCCTTGCCAAGGCGAGGGTCGCGAGTTCGAATCTCGTTTCCCGCTCCAGTCGCGCCTCCCCCCCCCGGTATCCGCCTTCCTCTCAGTATGCCCAGACGATCGCCATCAGCAGCCCCCAGGCGAGAACGCCGGCTGCCATGATGGTATAGGTCGCCGACATCGCTGCCACGTCGTTGTCCCGCCGCTGACACAGGGCCTGCAGCCCGTGGTAGATCAGGCTGCACGAGATGCCCAGCGCCACCAGTACGGCCAGCGCATTGAGCAGCAGGCTGGGAATGGCCAGCACCAGGGCGGACGACCACAGTGGCAGCGGGGCCAGGGCCGCAATCAGGTAGGCATCGTGATAGTTGATCGACATCTCGGCCTGGGCGTTGACGACCGAATGAATCAGCCAGCCCATGACGAAGAAGGTCAGCAGTTCCGCCAGGAACAGGATGGTGGTGATATGCCGCCAGGGGCGATCGGCAAAGCCCGGGGCGAAGTCGTCGCCGTAGTGGGTGCCGGCGTAGTAGAGCATCAGTGGCGGCAGCAGGGACATGGGCACCACGATCAGCCAGGCGAGGGCGGGAGTCGATAGTGGCCTCTGCTGGAGCTGCTTCCAGCCGGCGACCCTGGAGAAGGGCAGGCCGAGGATGGTGGAGACATTCATGGGGTACCTCCCGTGGCATGCCATTCGTGGCCTGTGATCATTTATATCATGTTATGATATTTACTAGTTCCCGTACTCGTATCTGTCAAGGAGGCCGCCATGTCCAGTTCTGGTGACCCGTGCCCCGATGTCCTGACCAAGCAGGATTTCGAGCGGCTTTCCCATTTCCGCTATCGGCTTCGCTGCTTCCAGCGCCATAGTGAGGATATCTGTCGCGAACATGGGCTCACCTCGTTGCAGTACCAGTTGCTGCTGCATCTCAGGGGGTTCGCGAGGAGTGAGTGGGCCACGGTGGGGGAGCTGGCCGAACGGCTGCAGGCCAAGCACCACGGCACCGTGGCGCTGGTCGGCCGCTGCGAGGAGGCGGGACTGGTCGAGCGCCGCCCCGGCCGGGCGGACCGCCGGCGCATGGAGGTGCATCTGCTCGAGAAGGGGGCGCGCCTGGTGGAGCGCGTCGCCGCCCTGCACCAGCCGGAACTTCGCCATCTCCAGGAGGAGTTCCACCTGCCGGGCTGGGAGGGCGAACCTTGAAGTTTCCGCCTCCACCCCAATGTCATGGGGCTCTTTCGATGATATTGCTCAACCGACGGGATCGCTCATGGCCGAACCGGCACTGTCCATTCGTGGCCTGACCAAGGTCTACGCCAATGGCTTCCAGGCCCTCAAGGGCATCGACCTCGACGTCGCCGAGGGCGACTTCTTCGCCCTGCTGGGGCCCAATGGCGCCGGCAAGTCCACCACCCTGGGGGTGGTCTGCTCGCTGGTGCAGAAGTCCGAGGGCCGGGTATCGATCTTCGGTATCGACATCGACCGCGACTTTGCTCGCGCCAAGTACCATCTGGGCGTGGTCCCCCAGGAGTTCAACTTCAACCAGTTCGAGAAGGTCATCGACATCGTGCTGGCCCAGGCCGGCTACTACGGCATGCCCCGGCGCGAGGCCCTGCCGCGGGCCGAGCAGTTGCTGCGCGACCTGGGGCTGTGGGACAAGCGCAACGGCAGCGCGCGCATGCTCTCCGGCGGCATGAAGCGCCGGCTGATGATCGCCCGGGCCCTGATGCACCGGCCGAGGCTGTTGATCCTCGACGAGCCCACCGCCGGCGTCGACATCGAACTGCGCCGCAGCATGTGGGAGTACATGCGCCGCATCAACCGCGAGGAGGGCACCACCATCATCCTCACCACCCACTACCTCGAGGAGGCCGAGAGCCTCTGTCGCAACGTGGCGATCATCAACCATGGCGAGATCATCCGGAACACCAGCGTGCGCGAGCTGCTGGCCGAGCTGGATACCGAGACCTTCCTGCTCGACCTGGCACACCCGGTGACGGAGGTGCCGGTGATCGAGGGCTTCGAGGTCCGGCAGGTGGACAACGCCCAGCTGGCGGTGGTGGTGCACCGTGGCCAGCGCATGAACGACATCTTCACCGCCCTGGGCGAGCAGGGCATCCAGGTGGTTTCCATGCGTAACCGTGCCAACCGGCTCGAGGAGATGTTCGTCTCCATGGTGGAGCAGGGCAACAGCGACAGGGCCACTGCCGAGGCAGCGGAGGCGCGCACATGACCCCCACCCAGATCGCCATCGCCCTCTGGACCCTGGTGCACAAGGAGATCAAGCGTTTCACGCGGATCTGGCCGCAGACCCTGCTGCCGCCCTCGATCACCATGACCATGTACTTCATCATCTTCGGCAACCTGATCGGCTCGCGCATCGGCCAGATGGACGGCTTCAGCTACATGGACTTCATCGTCCCCGGGCTGATCATGATGGCGGTGATCACCAACAGCTACTCCAACGTGGCATCGTCCTTCTTCTCCAACAAGTTCCAGCGCTCCATCGAGGAGATGATGGTCTCGCCGATGCCCAACTGGGTAATCCTGCTCGGCTTCGTGCTGGGCGGCATGGCTCGCGGCCTGGGCGTCGGCCTGATCGTCACCGTCGTCTCGCTGTTCTTCACCCGCATCAGCGTGGCGCATCCCCTGCTGACCATCGGCGTGGTGGTGCTCACCTCGGCGCTGTTCTCCATCGGCGGCTTCATCAACGCGCTGCTGGGCAAGAAGTTCGACGACATCTCCATCGTGCCTACCTTCATCCTCACGCCGCTGACCTACCTGGGCGGGGTCTTCTACTCGATCTCGCTGCTGCCGGCCCTCTGGCAGGGCGTGTCGATGCTCAACCCCATCCTCTACATGGTCAACGTCTTCCGCTACGGCTTCCTCGGCGTCTCCGACATCCCGGTGGGCTGGGCGCTGGCCGCCATCCTCGCCTTCATCGCCGTGCTGTTCACCATCGCCCTGTGGATGCTGGAGCATGGCAAGGGGATCCGCTCATGAGCCATCACCGTCCCGACACCCTCGAGCATGCCCCCCTGGGGCGCGAGTCCGCCTATCCGGAACACTACGATGCCGGACTGCTCTATCCCATTGCCCGCGCCGCCAACCGCGTGCCGCTGGGCATCGAGGAGGGCGCGCTGCCCTTCGTCGGCGAGGATGAGTGGCATGCCTTCGAGGTCTCCTGGCTCAATACCCGCGGCAAGCCGCTGGTGGCCGTGGCGAGGTTCCGCCTGCCGGCGGATTCGCCCAACCTGATCGAGTCCAAGTCCTGGAAGCTCTATCTCAACGGCTTCAACCAGACCCGTTTCGAGAGCCGTGAGCGGGTGATCGAGGTGCTGGAACGCGACCTGGCGGCAGCCGCCGGGGCACCCGTCGCCGTCGAGCTGCTCGACGTGGACGACGCGGCACTCGCCCCGCGCCGGCTGCCCGGTGAGTGCCTGGACGACCTGGACATCGAGGTCAGCGACTACACGCCCAGCCCCGAGCACCTGCGGGTGGGTGACGAGATCGTCGAGGAGACGCTCCATTCCCACCTGCTCAAGTCCAACTGCCCGGTCACCGGCCAGCCCGACTGGGGCAGCGTGTTGATCCGCTATCGCGGGCCCAGGCTCGACCGCGAGGGATTGCTGCGCTACCTGATCGGCTATCGTCAGCATCAGGACTTCCACGAACACTGCGTCGAGCACATCTTCACCGACCTGATGACCCGGGCCCGGCCCGAGCGACTGCTGGTGCTGGCACGCTATGTCCGGCGTGGCGGTCTCGATATCAGCCCCTGGCGCGGCACCCCCGGTGAACACCCCCCGGCACCGCTGCGCCTGGCGCGACAGTAGCGCCACGGGCCCGCCGCGCCCGACCGGTCGTGGCACGAGTGCCGGGATTTTGCAGCAGGGCGGTGTCAAGTCCGCGGGCTGCTGGGGTAAAGTGCCGACAACACCTCAAAGGAGAGCGACATGGACGCGATGACGTTGCTGCACGAACGCAGCTCCATGGGCAAGCTGACGGGCCCGCCTCCCGGCCCGGAACAGCTCGAGGCCATCTACCGAGCGGCGCTGCGTGCCCCCGACCACAAGGAACTGCGTCCCTGGCGCTTCATCGAGTTCTCCGGGGAGGGGCTCTCGCGACTTGGCGAGCTGTTCGCGGAAGCCGAATTCCGCGAGAATCCACACAGCGAGGACTCGGCCCTGGATGCCGCACGCAAGAAACCGCTGCGTGCCCCCATGATCATCGCCGTGATCGCCAGGGTCACTCCCGATAATCCCAAGGTGCCGAAGATCGAACAGGTGATCTCCGCCGGCTGCGCCGCTCACGGCATCCTGCTGGCGGCCCATGCCCAGGGGCTCGGCGCCATGTGGCGCAGCGGCAAGTACGCCTTCGACCCCACCGTGCGCAAGGGCCTGGGGCTGGACGAGGATGACGAGGTGGTGGCCTTCGTCTACCTGGGGCATCTCGCCGGGCGGCACAAGCCTGTGGCAGAGCATGCGATCGACGATTTCGTCGAGCGCTGGACCTGAACGAGGAACTGAAGATGCGTGAGATCGGTATTTCCCACCCCCGCCTGCCGCTGCCGGCTCCCGGGCGCGAGGACAACCCCGCACTGTTCCTGGAATGGCTCGGCGAGGCCATCCCGCTGGTCGAGCACCTGGGTATCCGCGAGATGCGGCGCGACGAGGAGAAGTTGATCTGGGAGCTGGACCTGGCCCCCAGCCTCAACGACAAGGGCACCGGCTTCGGTGGGGCACTCGCCGCCCAGGCCACGCTGCTGGGCTGGTGCTGGACGACCCTCTGGCTGCGCCGGCACAGCATGGCCCGTGACGTGGTGGTGGCCGAGGCAAGCCAGCGCTTTCTGGCCCCGGTCACCGGCGACTATCGGATGGTCTGCATGCCCGAGCGCGAGGATGGCTCCGTCAAGCTGGCCGAAGGGCTCACCGGCCGTGGCAAGGGGCGCATCACCCTGCTGCAGCAGCTCTGGTGCGACGACACCCTCTGTCTCGAAGCCAGCGGCGACTATGCCGTGCTGCCCGGCGCGTGACGAAAAACCGGCTTGCAATCGCGCACTTAAGCCGTTAGCATATGCGCCGTTCTAGAGGAGAAGACGGCGACGCCACGCACAGTGCCGAGCGGTCATTTCGAATCGAGAACCACAATGCGGAGGGGTGTCCGAGTGGTCGAAGGAGCACGCCTGGAAAGTGTGTAAGTCGAAAGGCTTCGAGGGTTCGAATCCCTCCCCCTCCGCCACGAGATTATGAAGGCGAATCAACACTTACGTTGATTCGCCTTCTTCGTTTTTGGTGCTTGGGAGCGGTTTTGGGAACAAGCCTGGGAACGGCCAGAGCTCCAGGAGCTTCTCGACCATGGGGGAGGCGCCCCCTGTTGTCGGCGTGAATCCGCTTTCCGTAACGGCACGGCTCATACACCTAACGGGGCGCCGACTCCTTCTTCCAGAAGATAAAGGCACCGTTTCCTGGTGAGGCACGGCGAACCCGAGAAATGGGGAAACCGATGGTGCTGAAGCGTGTCGCGGTGCCGTGGTGTTGACAAGCCGGAGACTTAAGGCTAAACATGAAGTCAAAGGGCGGAGGCGCTTCGATTTAAGTCCGTGATTTTCGCCCATGGACTCGCTGATGAGTCCACTATCACAGGAGCACAGAGGCTCCCTGACCAGCGGCTCGCTTGATGAGCCGGAGGCAGGGGCCTTTTTTTTTGGAGGCACGGTTAATCATGGGACGATTGCGTTCCGCCGACGCATGGGTCGTGGGAATCCTCTTCTCTCGGACTGGAGTGACTTCAGTCATCGAGAATTCCCAGTTCAACGGCGCGCTGCTGGCGATTGAGGAGATCAATGAATCCGGCGGAATTCATGGACGTCGAATCGAGCCGATCTGCTACGATCCCGCGTCAGTGGTAAGTCGCTATGGAGAGCTGGCAGAGCGTCTCCTCGCGGAAGATGGCGTCAATGTCATTTTCGGCTGTTATATGTCTTCGACCCGGAAAGAAGTGCTGCCCATCATCGAGCGGCGCAATGCACTTTTCTTCTATCCGACCCTGTATGAAGGGTTCGAGTATTCATCCAATGTCATTTACAGCGGTGCCGTTCCCAATCAGAACAGCGTCCCCTTGGCAAGCTACCTCCTGGAAAACTACGGGAGCCGTTTCTACTTCGTCGGCTCGGATTATATCTACCCCCGAGAGTCCAATCGTGTCATGCGCAATATCCTGCGTCAGGGAGGCGGAGAAGTCGTGGGCGAGCGCTATGTCTCGCTGGAAGCTGGAGAAGATGATTTTTCCAACGTGCTGGATGAGATCGCGTCCCTGGCTCCCGACGCTATCTTTTCCACTGTGGTCGGTACTGGCACGGTGAACTTCTATCGCGCTTATCTGAAAGCGACCAATGGGAACAAGCATGCTCCCATTGCAAGTCTCACCACCAATGAGGCCGAGGTGGCGGAGATGGGGGCAGAGGCAGCGGCTGGTCACATCACTGCCGCGCCTTATTTCCGGAACATCAAATCTGAGGCCAATAGCCGCTTTCTCGAGCGCTACTACAAGCGCTTCGGGACCGTCGATACAGTAACTAGCTGCTGTGAAGCGGCCTACTTCCAGATGCACCTTTTCGCCAATGCGCTACGCTTGACCGGCTGCATGGATACCGATCATTTGCGTGAGGCCCTGCGCGAAGCCGAGTTCGACGCCCCGCAGGGACGAGTGAAGATCGATCCTGATAATAACCATACCTACCTGCATTCACGAATCGCGAAGCTGGATGAGCAAGGGGAATTCGCCGTTGAGCTGGAGGTCAGACGTCCGATCAAGCCTGATCCCTACCTGGTGGTGCCAGCGCTCAACGACTGGAACTTCAGGCTCATGCCACTGAAGCAGGGTTTGGGCAACTAACCGGGAGACTCGATGGCAACGAGCAACATCATCCGTGACGTGCGTGCCCTGAGGGTGCTGGTACTGCATCCTCAGGATACTCACGCCGAAGAGTTACTGCAGCAGATCAGACGCATCGGCTGCAGGGCCGAGGCAAGTTGGCCACTACCAGGTCGGCTGCCAGCGGGCGTGGATGTAGTTTTTGTGGAGGTCAAGGAAACCACGCCGAAAGGGCTTGATACCCTGTTTGGCAGTGAAACCCCGGGCCGGCCTACGCTGATCGGGGTGGCCGGCTACGAGAACCCTTCAGTGTTGCAAAACCTGCTTGATCTTAAAGTTGATGCAGTGGTGACCAAGCCCCTTCGCCCATACGGCGTATTGAGCAGCATCGTCATGGCACGTCGGATATGGCAGGAGTTTCGTGCGGTCGATAAACAGATAGCCCAGTTGAAGGACAAGGTGCAGAACATCCAGAAGGTCAGCCAAGCCAAGTTCATTCTCATGCGGCTGCACCAGATAACGGAAGAGGAGGCATACAAGACCATTCGGTCGCAGGCGATGGCCAAGCGAACGACCACCGCCGAAATTGCCCAGGCAATTATCAATGCCGATGGCATACTCGGAAACATAAGCACAAAAAGGATCATCTACGAAAATAACGAGGACGATGAAAAATCTACCGGCTTTGGAAAAGTCGATTCGTAGGTTAAACCCGGCGAGAATCACACATGGTCATGATAACTCAAAACAAAGACATATAGTTTCCAGGTGCACTGCGCTTCTGTTTCGCGCTTGTTCACGTTTTGCTTGGTCGCGAATCTCTTCGCGCAGAGCGGGCGGCAACGGAGCCGCTTTAAGCTTGTAAGCAAGTGATGGCGAACAGCGGAGGCTGGTTTGGTATTGCCTGTTGAATATAAAACCGTGCCTGCTTGATTAAGCGGGATGACATGCTTCGTCCAGTTGTTTTGTTAGGTGTGAGACAAAAAATATACTTGCAAGAGTGATGGTTTTGTTATTAGAGTGAAGTGAGGCCCGGTGCCGACAATGTCACAGGGCCTACAACAGGCAGAGAAGCCCCTTGGTTAGCGATGATCAGTCGCAGCTGAGGGGCTTTTTTGTTTTTCCAAGAATAAAAAAGCGCCTGGCTGGTGTAGCGGGCACAGAGGTGAAGGAGACACAACAAATGAAAAGACGTGATTTCTTGAAAGGTGTAGCTGTGACGGGTGCGGCCGGCGTGGTCGGTTTCCCCGGGATCTGGACACAACGGAAGGGTGCTTGGGCATCGAATGGCGAGATCCCTGTCGGGATTCTCTTCTCGCTCACTGGAGCCGTTGCGGTCGTGGAACGCACATTGCACGACGCAGCACTGATGGCGATTGAGGAGATCAACGACAACGGTGGCATACACGGTATGCGCCTGCGTCCCTACATCGAAGACCCAGCCTCGGATCCGGCGACCTATGCCGATCGTGCTCGCCGACTGGTCCTGCGTGACAACTGCGTCAGCGTATTCGGTTCCTACACTTCGGCGAGTCGCCAGGCGGTCCTGCCGGTGGTAGAGGGCAGGGATAATCTCTACTGGTATCCCACCCTGTACGAGGGGCGTGAGTGTTCACGTAACGTCATGTACGGCGGAGCAGTGCCTAACCAGCAGCAGCAGGAGTTCGTGCCTTGGCTGGCTGAAAACTTCGGCGGCCGTTTTTACTTGATCGGCAATAACTATGTTTACCCCAGGGAAGAAAATAATGTCTGCAAGATGATCCTGGGCCAAATTGGCGGCGAGGCTGTGCACGAGGAGTACGTCCCCATGGGGCACTCCGATTTCAGCTCGGTGATCAACCGGATCCGCCAGACCACCCCTGATGTCATCTTCTGCACTCTGGTAGGGGATTCCGATGTAGCCTTCCAGCGGCAGTTCCATGCCGCAGGCTTCGATCCGGCGCAGCTGCCAGTGGCCAGTCTGACCCGTTCTGAAGTCGAGGTTAAGGCGATGGGCGGTGAAGCAGCTGCAGGTCACTTCAGCTCCGCTCCATACTTCATGGGTCACGAATCACCCGAAAACCAGCGCTTCGTCGAGGCCTATCAACGCAAGTATGGCGCCGATCAGGTCACTCATTTCGTCAGCGAGGCTGCTTACTTTCAGGTTTATCAGTTCAAGGCAGCGGTTGAGCGTCTCGCTCCCAGTGACATCAATCCACAAAGCATTCGGAATGCTGCCGCTGGCCTAACCATCATCGCGCCGCAAGGCGAGATCCTCATCGACGAGAACCTGCATACGCACCTCTGGCCCAAGGTCGCCCAGTGGCAACGGAACGGTCAGGCGAACATCGTCATGCAGTCGCAGGAGCGCATCTCCCCGGAACCCTACTGGGCTTATGAAGGGCAGGGGTGTACTGGCGAAGGTCTTGTCACGTCGTGAACAAAACAATGGTGCACCCGGCAATATGTATTGCCGGGTGCACCAGCTGAATCAGAGGTGTCTCAATGGATGCTTTCTTGAATCAAGCCTTCGCCGGACTCAGCATGGCATCGATCCTGCTCATGGTGGCACTCGGCCTGGCCATCATCTACGGCGCCATGGGGGTGATCAACTTGGCACATGGCGAGTTCGTCATGCTCGGTGCCTATAGTGCCTGGCTGCTGCAGACCTACCTGGGGCTGGGCATCCTTGTGGCGTTGCCTGTCGTCTTCCTGATGGTCGCTCTGGTGGGGCTGCTGGTGGAGCGGGGCGTCGTGCGTTGGCTGTATCACCGCCCTCTGGACACGATCCTGGCGACCTGGGGAGTGGCGATTCTTCTGCAGCAGGTGGTCAGGACCGTTATCGGCACCGAGTCCCGCTACGTGGCCCGGCCTTCAATTCTGGACGGTAACCTCGTCTTTGGTGGCGTGGTCATGTCCAACTATCGAATTTTTCTGATCTTTTTCTCGCTTGCCGTGGTTGCCGCCACCTGGTTTTTGTTAAAGCGCAGCGAATTCGGCACCAAGCTACGGGCGGTGATCCAGAACAAGGAAATCTCGGAGTGCTACGGCATCCGCGCGGACCGGGTCTATGCACTGGCGTTCGCCTATGGCGCGGGTCTTGCTGGTATGGCCGGCGCGCTGATCACGCCCCTGGTCAGCGTCACACCCACCATGGGCACCTATCTGGTCGTCGATGCCTTCCTGGTGGTGATTGTCGGTGGCGTCGGCAGCCTGCTGGGCACGGTTGCCGCCGCCGGCCTGGTCGGCGAGGCAACGGCCATGTTCTCGATGTTGATGAACGACACCATCGGTCGTATCGCGGTCCTGCTCGCCATCATCTTCCTGATTCGGTTCAAGCCCCAGGGGCTGTTCCCGGACAAGGTACGCCGTTGAGGAGTCTACCCATGAACAGAACCTTCAAGACCGACTGCATCGGCTACGCCTTGTTTGCGATTCTGCTGCTCGTCGTCATCCCCTGGGCCGTGAGCTTCGATGGCTTCGCCCTCAACACCTACGCGCGCTATCTCGCCCTGGGCATGGTGGCGATGGCGCTGGCGTTGTCCTGGGGCTATGCGGGCATCCTCAATCTCGGCCAGGCCGTGCCGTTTTCCCTGGGCGCCTACATCATGGCGATGCACCTGAAACTTCAGGCCAGCGCCCACATGCCCGGTGGCCTGCCGGACTTCATGGGCTGGACCAACGTCGAGGCATTGCCCTGGTTCTGGCAGCCATTCCACTCGTTGCCGGTCACCCTGATCGCCGGCATCGCGGTGCCTGTCGCGCTGGCGGCGCTGCTGGCGGCGTTCATGTTCCGCGGACGTATCACCGGCGTGTTCGTTGCCATCATCACGCTGGCGTTCCTGGTGGCGGTCCAACTGGTGTTCATCGAAGAACAACGCTACACCGGCGGCCAGAACGGCCTGACGGGGCTCGCGCCGTTGCAGCTATTCGGTTGGCGCGTGGACAACTACAGCACCCAGTTCTACTACCTGGTGGCCGTCTGCCTCATGGCTTCCCTGGCGATCGGACTCGCCCTGGTACGCAGCAAGGTGGGCCTGGTCCTCAAGGCCATTCGTGAGGACGCAAGCCGGGTGCGCTTCTTCGGTTACGACGTCGCTCGCTACGAAACCCTGGCGTTCTGCACCTCCGCGGCGATTGCGGGCTGGGCGGGCATGCTCTACGTCCTGGTCCTCGAGTTCGCCTCTCCCACCTACATGGGCGTCGCCTTCAGCCTGGCCATCGTGATCTGGTGCGCGGTGGGCGGCCGGGAGTCGCTGGTTGCCGCCGCCTTGGGGGGAATCATCGTCAACCTGCTGGAGGGCAGACTGTCCGACATGTTCGTCGACGGCTGGACCTTCTTCATCGGCGCACTCTTCATCCTCGTGGTTCTGGTCGCTCCCAAGGGTCTGTTCGGCCTGGTGCAGAGCGCTGTTCGTCACACCGGCAAGGCGCTTCGCTCGGAGCGTGGCGACGCACGCGGCAGGTGGCTGGCGACCGGCGTGGGCGCGCGGCGAATCGACAACGGAGGACGCTGACGTGGCGCATTTGGAACTCAAGAACCTGTCGGTCCAGTTCGGTGGCTTGAAGGCGGTCAACAATCTCGACCTGAGCGTGGCGCAAGGCGAACTGCGCTGCCTGCTCGGTCCCAACGGTGCGGGCAAGTCGACCACGCTGGACCTCATCTGCGGAAAGACCGCCGCCACCTCGGGCCAGATCCTGTTCGAAGGGCGTGACATTACCGGACTGAGTGAGCACCGGCGTGCACGTGCGGGAATTGGACGCAAGTTCCAGACACCCTCTGTCTTCAAGGAGCTGACGGTGTTGGAAAACATGGAAATAGCGCGCTCCCAGAACCCCGGGATTCTGGCTTCGGGATTCGTTTTTCGCACCCACGTTCGGGGACGGATGAAGGAGATCCTGGAACTGGTTGAGCTGAAAGATCACATCCACACCAAGGCGGGAAATCTCTCTCACGGTCAGACCCAGTGGCTCGAAATCGCGATGCTGCTCATTCAGGACGCCAAGCTGATTCTCATGGACGAGCCGACGGCAGGCATGACGATCCAGGAGACCCGGCGTACCGGCGAGATATTCAACTCGCTGAAGGGACACCACACCATGATCGTGGTCGAGCACGACATGACCTTCGTGCGGCAGATCGCCGAGACGGTAACGGTGATGGAGTTGGGTGCCCTGCTGGCACAAGGCTCGATCGAGGAAATAGAGAGCGACCCGAAGGTCCGGGCGGCCTATCTGGGCAACGAGGTGGCCAATCATGCTTGAAGCACTCGACCTTTATTCTTTCTACGGCAAGAGCCCGGTACTCCAGGGTGTCAACTTCCAGGCGGGAAAAGGCGAGCTGTTCAGCATTCTGGGCCGCAACGGCGTCGGGAAGACCACGCTCTTGAAGAGCATCATGGGGCTGACGGACGGCATCAAGGGCTCACTGCGGTTCAAGGAAGAGGACATCGGACAGCTGCCGACCCCGGAACGTGCCCGTCGTCGGATCGGCTACATCCCCCAGGGCCGAGCCATTATCCCCCGCTTCACTGTTAAGGAGAATATCCTCATGGGTGCCTTCGGCCGTGAAGACGGTCGGCGCGAGATGCCAGAAGGGGTTCTGGAGCTCTTCCCCATCCTCAAGGAATTCATGAACCGTCGCGGTGGCGATCTGTCCGGCGGCCAGCAGCAGCAGCTCGCCATTGCTCGCGCCCTGGCGCTTGGCCCTGAGGTGCTGTTGCTGGACGAGCCCACCGAAGGCATCCAGCCCAATATCGTTCAGCAGATCGAGGAGGTGATCCTCCATCTCAACAAGAAGATGGGAATAACCGTCATGCTGGTGGAGCAGAACATCCCGTTCGCACGCCGGGTTTCCGACAAGTTCATCGTACTCGACAAAGGCCGGGTAGCGGTGGCGGGCAGTGCCGAGGATCTCACCGACGAAGTCGCACATGAGTTTCTCGCGTTCTAGGGCTGGCCTCGTGTCAGCAGTGTTTGCCGCGTAGAGGCGGCGATCTTGAGACGTAAAATAACAGGAGTTGAATCATGAGACACGGTGATATTTCGAGCAGCAGCGATACGGTAGGCGTGGCCGTCGTCAACTACAAGATGCCACGCTTGCATACTCGCCAGGAGGTCCATGAAAACGCCCAGAAGATTGCCGACATGATCGTCGGCATGAAACAGGGCCTGCCAGGCCTGGATCTGGTGATCTTCCCGGAGTACAGCCTGCAGGGGATCATGTACGACCCCGACGAGATGATGGAGACTGCGGTCACCATTCCGGGCGAGGAAACCGAGATTCTCGCCCGCGCCTGCCGGAAGGCCAATACCTGGGGGGTGTTCTCCCTCACCGGGGAGCGCCATGAGGATCATCCCAAGCGCAACCCCTACAACACCCTGATCCTCATGAACAACCAGGGTGAGATCGTGCAGACTTACAGGAAGATCATTCCCTGGTGTCCGATCGAAGGCTGGTACCCCGGCAACCAGACTTTCGTCAGCGACGGTCCCAAGGGCATGAAGATCAGCCTGATCATCTGCGATGACGGCAACTACCCCGAGATCTGGCGCGACTGCGCCATGCGCGGTGCCGAGCTGATCGTTCGCTGCCAGGGCTACATGTATCCCGCCAAGGAGCAGCAGATCAACATGGCCAAGTGCATGGCCTGGGCCAACAATTGCTACGTGGCGGTAGCCAACGCCAGCGGCTTCGATGGCGTCTACAGCTACTTCGGCCACTCCTCGATCATCGGCTTCGACGGTCGCACCCTGGGGGAGTGCGGCACCGAGGAGAACGGGATTCAGTATGCCCAGCTGTCGGTCAGCAGCATCCGCGATGCGCGCGCCAACGACCAGTCGCAGAACCACCTGTTCAAGATCCTTCACCGCGGCTACTCCGCCCTGCACGCAGCGGGCGACGGGGACAAGGGGGTCGCGGACTGCCCGTTCGAATTCTACCGCAACTGGGTGAATGACGCGGAAAAGACGCGCGAACAGGTCGAGGGCTTCACCCGTTCGAAGGTCGGTGTCGCCTGCGCTCCGGTCGGAACACTTCCGTACGACGCCAAGGAAGAGGAACACGGCGGCTGACCTGCCGTTGTGCTGACCTGGTCCGGCCGAGAAGGCCGGACCGGACCCATGCAGGGGGAGCGATATGCCTTTTCTCAATGAAATGCTGGATGAAAGCAGCCGCAAGCGGTTGGAGCTCGAGCGTCTTGCGGCGGAAAACGAGGGAGTCGCCGTGCCGGCGCAGCCGTTGGATGCCACGGCGATCGAAAGTCGCTATCGCTTCGACGTGGACGGCATCATGGCCGCCGTGCGTAGCGAGATACTCGGACAGGACGACGCCTTGATGGCACTAGAACGTGCTCTGCGAATCGTACGGGCGGACATTGCCGACCCTCGGCGCCCGCTGCATACCGCTTTGTTCCTCGGGCCTACAGGCGTGGGGAAGACCGAGATGGTACGCGCCCTGGCCCGAGCCCTGCACGGCGACGCCGACGCGTTCTGTCGCATCGACATGAATACTCTGGCACAGGAGCACTATGCTGCCGCGCTGACCGGCGCTCCGCCGGGTTACGTGGGTAGCAAGGAAGGCACCACCCTGTTCGACCAGAGCCTGATCGAAGGCTCCATTGGCAAGCCAGGCATCGTGCTCTTCGACGAGTTGGAAAAGGCCTCGGATGAGGTGGTGCAGGCCCTGTTAAACGTATTCGACAATGGACGCCTGACGGTCGCCTCAGGGGAGCGCACCTACAGCTTCCGAAATTCTCTTGTATTCATGACCAGCAACCTGGGAGCCAAGCGCATCCAGGCACATGAACGTGCCAAGAGCCGTTGGCCGAGGAGGCTGCTGCCGCCATCACCGCTGCGAGACAAGAAGGTCCTCACGAAGCTGGCAGAGCACGAATTGCTGCGCCGCTTCACCCCGGAATTCGTCAACCGAATCGATACGATCACCGTCTTCAACTGGCTGAACAATGACATCCTGGAATCACTGATCGACATGGAAATTCAGCGGGTCAACCGCCGCCTGGCAAAGCACGGGGTCACACTTAAGCTGGATCACGCCGTGAAGCGCCATATCGGCAGCATCGGATTCGATCGGAAGTATGGTGCACGGTCGCTGCGCCGTGCGATACGTCAGCACGTGGAGGCGCCACTTGCTGTCTTCCTGCTGAACGATCTTCAGCGGGATGATGAGCGTAAGTTGTTAGAGGCGATTCTGGAGGCGGGTACGGTGAAGTTTCGGCACAGCGGCATGGGGAAACCTGGCTGCGAATAAAGTAGCGTATGATTTCCAACCGGGTGGGTGTCACTGACTATCGTATCTCACCCTAGTCATCTCCCCTTGTTATGAGAAGTGCTCCTCGAGAATCGGACCAGGGGCTAAGCCTTGCTCGAACTGACCGAGAGGCCTGATCGTGATAGAAACGTCGCTAGTACAGCAGTGACTTAAAGGCAAAGGCAGCCCTCGCCGCCTTGAAAGGGATCAGATGATACCCCCACTGCTCCGCTCTCTTCGCAGCCACCGGGTTCGGGAGATCCGTCGGCAGGGCGTTGGAAGCAGGTTTCTCGTCGAAAATTGGGCAAGCGCCCCGATTCGGGTAAGCTGACCCCCGTGCCGAAGGAGAGGCATGCCATTCACAGACCGGGAGACACCCCATGCCGTTACGTTCCCTGCTGGCCGCTGCCGTGCTGGCCCTGCCGCTGGCCGCCGTGGCCGACACCCCCAACATCGTGCCGGGCCAGTGGCAGTTCACCAGCACCACCTCGGTGAAGGGCGACATGCCGATCCCCGACCAGACCGAGACCCATCAGGAGTGCATCGTCCAGGGGGACCTGGATGACGCGGAGTTCCACCTCATCGAGGAGGAAGAGGGTTGCGAGCTGCTCGAGCATAACGTCAGCGCCGATGGTGTCGACTACCGCATGGTGTGCCGCGCCGAGGGTGGTGAGGCCAACATCGATGGTCACATGGCGTTTCTCGGCGAGCGGGTCGAGGGCGGTGTGGACATCCTGACCGATTCGCCCATGGGCGAGATGCAGATGCATACCGACATCCAGGGCGAGCGTATCGGCGACTGCTGATCCCCGGCTCTCCCTCGACGAAGAAGGCCACCGCTCGGTGGCCTTCTTCGTTGTCATGACCCGCCCGGGGATCAGTACTCGGCGAGGCTGTCCTCCATTTCCGATTCCAGCCGGCGCTTCACTTCGCCGGGTGACCCGGTGCGGCGGGCCAGCAGGTCGTAGGCCACCGGTACCACGAACAGGGTGAAGAGGGTGGCGGCGGCGACCCCGGCCATGATCACCGTGCCGATCACCATGCGCGCCTCGGAACCGGCACCGCCCGAGACGATCAGCGGGATGGACCCGGCCATGGTGGTCACGGCGGTCATCAGGATCGGCCGCAGGCGGGTCACCGAGGCGTCGACCAGGGCATCGCGGAAGGCCATGCCCTGGTCGCGCAGCTGGTTGGCGAACTCCACGATCAGGATGCCGTTCTTGGTGGCCAGGCCGATCAGCATCACCAGCCCCACCTGGCTGTAGATGTTGAGCGACTGGCCGGTGACCAGCAGCCCCAGCAGGGCGCCGCTCATCGCCAGGGGCACGGTGAGCATGATCACGAAGGGGTGCACGAAGCTCTCGAACTGGGCGGCCAGCACCAGGAACACCACCAGGGCACCGAGCACCAGCAGGAAGGTGGTGGCGCCACTGGCCTCGCGGTAGTCCCGCGAGGGGCCGGCCACGTCGGTGTAGGCCTCCGGTGGCAGGATCTCGGCGGCGGTTTGCTCCAGGTACGCCAGTGCCTCGCCCAGCGGATAGCCGTTGGCCAGGTTGGCCTCCAGGGTGATGGCGCGGATGCGGTTGAAGCGGTTCAGCGTGCCGGGGCCGGCGAAGTCGGTGAGCTGCACCAGGCTGGCCAGCGGGATCAGCTCGCCCGTGCGCGACGAGCGCACCTGGATGTTGTCCAGCGCCCGGGGGCTGTTCTGGCTGGCGCGGTCGCCCTCCAGGATGACGTCATACTCCTCGCCGTCGTTCACGTAGCGGGTGACGTTGCGCCCACCCAGCAGCACCTCCAGGGTGCGGCCGATCTCGGTGACCGTGACGCCGAGGTCCGCGGCGCGCTCGTAGTCGATGTCGACCCGCAGCTGTGGCTGGGTCTCCCGGTAGTCGCTGTCGAGACCGATCAGGTCGGGGTTGTGCTCGCGGATTTGCGCGAACATCCGGTCGCGCCAGTCGGCGAGCTGCTCGAAGGTGCCGCCACCGAGCACGAACTGCACCGGCTTCACGGTGCGCTGGCCGAATCCCGAGCGCATCACCGGGAAGGCCTGCACGCCGGGCAGGTCGGCGAGGCGGTCGCGCACCTCGGCCATGATCTCCCAGGCGCTGCGGCGGCTGCCCCAGTCGGTGAGGCCCATGATGACGAAGCCGCCGTTGAAGGTCTCGATGTTGCCGAAGCCCCGGGGGGCACGCACCACCACGCGCTCGGCGTCGCCGGACTCGACCAGCGGCATCAGCCGCGTCTCGATCTCGTCCATGTAGTCCAGCATGTAGTCGAAGGTGGCGCCTTCGGGGCCGTTCACCAGGATGAAGAAGTTGCCGCGGTCCTCCTGGGGGGTGTACTCGTTGGGCAGCAGGTCGGCCATCCACGCCGTCGCGGCGACCAGCGCCACGAACACCGCCAGCACCGCCAGGCGTGCCTTGAGCACCCAGCCCAGCAGGGTGCGGTAGAGGCGCTGGGAGAGCTCGAGCAGCCACTGCACGGCACGCGCCACGGGGCTGTCGTACATCGCCGGCCTGAGGATCTTCGAGGCCATCATCGGCGTCAGCGTCAGCGCCAGCAGGCTGGAGATCGCCACGGCCGCGGCCATGGTCAGGGCGAACTCCGAGAACAGCCGGCCCACGGTACCCTGCAGGAAGCTCAGCGGCACGAACACGGCGATCAGCACCAGGGTGGTAGCGATCACCGCGAAGGCGATCTGGCGGGTGCCGCGGAAGGCGGCGACCAGCGGCGTCTCGCCGTAGTCGTGCATGCGTCGGTTGATGTTCTCCAGCACCACGATGGCGTCATCGACGATCAGGCCGATGGCCAGCACCAGCGCCAGCAGCGTCAGCAGGTTGATGGAGAAGCCCAGGGCGGCCAGGGCGATGAAGGCGCCGATCAGCGCGATGGGCACCGTCACCGCCGGCACCAGGGTGGTGCGCACGTTGCCCAGGAACATGAAGATCACCACCACCACCAGGCCCATGGCGATGAACAGCGTCATCACCACCTGCCGGATGGCACCGGAGACGAACACCGAGGCGTCGAAGTTCATGCTCAGTGTCATGCCCTCGGGGAGGGTGCCCTGCAGGCGCTCCATCTCGGCCTGCACCCCGCGAGAGAGCTCCAGCACGTTGGCGGTGGACTGCTTCATCATGCCCAGGCCCACCAGGGGGGTGCCGTTGGCACGGAACAAGGTGCGGTCCTCCACCGAACCGATCTCGACCCGGGCCACGTCCCCCAGGCGCACCAGGTAGCCGTCTTCGCCGCGGGCCAGCGACAGGCGCGCGAAGTCGTCCGGCTCGTTGAAGCCGCGGGGCAGGCGCACGATGAACTGGCGGTCGCGGGACTCGATGGAGCCCCCCGGCAGCTCGACGTTCTCGGCGCGCAGGGCGCTCTCCACGTCGCTCACGGTGAGGTTGCGTGCCGCCAGGGCATTGCGGTCGAGCCACACGCGCATGGCGTAGTCGCTGCCACCGCCCACCCGTACCCGGGCCACGCCGGGCTGTACCGAGAAGCGGTCGACCAGGAAGCGGTTGGCGTAGTCGGTGAGCTCGGGGATGGTGTAGCCCTCGCCGGAGAGGCTCAGCCACACCACGATCTCCTCGCTGGAGTCGGCCTTCTGCACCTCGGGCGGGGAGGCGTCGTCGGGCAGGTTGCGCAGCGCACCGGAGATGCGGTCGCGGATGTCGTTGGCCGCGGCATCGATGTCCTTGTCCAGGCCGAACTCGATGTTGATCCGCGAGCGGCCATCCTCGCTGGACGAGGTGATGATCTCGATGCCCTCGACCCCGGCGATGCGGTCCTCGAGCACCTGGGTGATGCGTGTCTCGACGACACTCGCCGAGGCACCGGGATAACGGGTGTCGATGCTGACCACCGGCGGGTCGATCGAAGGGTACTCCTGCAGTGCCAGGCGCTGCAACGAGAGCAGGCCGAAGGCGACGATCAGCAGCGCCAGGACGGTGGCCAGCACCGGGCGCTGTACCGAGAGATCGGACAGGCGCATCAGGCGTCTCCCTCGCCGCGGCTGGCCTCGAGGATCTCGCGGATCGAGGTCTCGTCATCGGCGATGCCCAGCAATGCCACCCTGTCTCCCTCCCGGGCGCGCTGCACGCCATGGGCCACCACCAGTTCACCCGCCTCGAGCCCCTCGAGGATCTCGGCCTGGCCGATGCGACGCTCGCCCACCCGCACCTCGCGGCGCTCGAGCCGGTTGTCGTCGTCCTCGTCGATCACCAGCACGTACTGGCGATCGCCGCTGGGGATCAGCACCGACTCCGGCACCACCACCGCCTCCCGGGGGCTGCGCCGCAGCACCACCTCCATCAGCATGCCGGGCCGCAGGCGCAGCTCGGGGTTGGCAAGCTCGGCGCGCACGGTGACGCTGCGGCTGACCGGGTCGACCCGCGAGCCGACGCTGGCCACCTTGCCCTCGAAGGTCTCGTCGGGGAAGGCCACGCTATGGGCGGTCAGGGGCAGGCCCGGCTCGAGCAGCGCCAGGTAGACCTCGGGCACGCTGAAGTCGAGCTTCATCACGTCCAGCTTGTCCAGGGTCACCAGCTCGGTGCCCGGGGTGACCAGGGCGCCGATGCTGACGTTGCGAAAGCCCACCACGCCGTCGAAGGGAGCGCGCAGCCGGTAGTTGCCGAGCCGTGCCTCCAGCGCCTGGATCTCGGCCTGCACCTGGCGCAGCCGCGCCTGGGCGTCCTCCACATCGGCCCGCGGCGCCATGTTGCGGCTCTGCAGCTGGGTCAGGCGTTCCACGGCATTGCGGCGCTCGTCGCGCAGCGCCTGGGCCACCCGCAGCTGGGCCTGCTCCTCGCCATCCTCCAGCCGTACCAGCAGCTGGCCGGCCTCCACCTCCTCGCCATCGCGGAAATTCACCTCGGCGACGATCTCGGTGACGGTGGAGGAGATGGTCACGCTCTCGTCGGCGCGCAGGCTGCCCAGCGCCTCCAGGGGGTCGCTCCAGGGCTCGAGGCTGGCCCGGGCAGCGATCACGGCGGTTCGCTCCTGGGCGGCCAGTGGCGGGCTCAGGGCCAGGCAGAGCAGCAGGGCGAGTGCCGGCAGCCAGCGGGCCGGCGAGGAGGGGGCGGAGCGTGATGTCGGGGTCATGGGGGCTCTTGGTGTGATGCAGGCAAGCGATGTGGCGAGGCGACGGGCGGGCCGCCCATCCCTGGGAGCCTGCCTGGGCGCATGACAATAGCCTAGCCATCCGGCGCTTACGGAGTGTGACAACAATGCACAAGATAAGGCCGCTATCCGAGGCTTTCAATGTACAAGGCCTGTACATGATAGGGCAATCGATTCGATACGGCCGCTCCCTCCCGCCCGGCGGCCCCCGCGCCAGGGCAGCGCAAGATACTCCTAGGGCGCTGCAAGATACTCCAAGCGTAACTGTATTGTAACAGCGATGCTCAGTCACGTGAGCCGGGGCCAGAGGCGCCGGTTCCCGACAACAGCAAGCTTGAAAGACAAACAGACGGGAGAAGCAACCATGAGCAAGCTGATGCAGGGTATCGAGCGCTTCTGGCGCGAGGAAGAGGGCACCGAGGTGGTGGAGTGGGCCCTGGTAGGGGGACTGATCGTGGCCGTTGGTGCTGCAATATTTGTAGTGATTGGTGAGAACGCAAGGCAGTTTCTTGCAAGTATCAATGATGCTCTTGTTGCAGGTGGTGGAGATTCAGCAACGCCTGCGGAGTAAGGTGATTTCCCAGGAAAAGTCGCTGACATGGATGTTGGCGATACCACCTACATTATTATTAAGGGGGCATCATGCGCTATGAGCACCTGCTGATTCTCGGCCTGATACTGCTGCTGATCTGGAGCGCGGTAGCCTGGGATCTGCGGTCACGGCGTATCCCCAACCTGCTCGTTATGGCCGGGGCCGCACTGGGCATCCTGCTGCAGGTGATCACAGCAGGTCCCGGCGGTGTCCTGGCCGCCATCACGGGTCTGCTGGTGGGGCTGGCGATCCTGATGCCCGGTTACCTGATGGGCTTTACCGGCGCCGGAGATGCCAAGCTGATGGCCGCGGTGGGCACCTTTATTGGCCCATGGGGCGTCTTGCAGGCGGCACTGGCCAGCATCTTCGTCGGCGGCGTGATCGCCCTGGGGTTTGCTTTCAGTGCACTGGTTTCCCGTCAATCGATCTCTCCCTGGCGCCGCTATGGGCTGATGCTGAAGACACTGACCGTGACAGGGAAGCCGCTCTATATCGCGCCCCAGGAAGGGGAGGTGATGGGCAGGAAGTTTCCCTTTGCGGTGTCGATCGCGATTGGTACGACGGGTTGGATGATCTGGCAATGGCCGCTGGGCTAAAAGAAGACGGAAGAAAAAAGAAGGAAGATGGAAGAGGGAGAGGAAGAGGGAAGAGGGAAGAGGGAAGAGGGCAGAGAATTCCGGGAAGTTACCAGCGGCCATTGCCAGGCCATTCGATAACGATAAAGCAGTTTGTAACCTAATGTGAGGTGGTCCATGAGCCAGGAAGCGCCAATCTTCCACAACGTCACCGCCAGCCGCGCGGCGGCCCGGCAGGCGCCGCGCCCCGGCACAGTGGCGGAGACCGGGCTCTCGGTGCTCTATCTGGGCGACCTGCTGGTCAAGCAGCTCTTCGAGCAGGGCGTGCTCGACCTGCACCAGCTGAGCCGCGGCACGGCGCTGGCCGGTAGCGTGGTGGAGGAGACCTGCCGTTTCCTGCGCGACGAGGGGCGCCTTGAGGTGCGTGGCCAGGGCAACGGCGGGGTGCTGCGCTTCGGGCTGACCGACCGCGGCCGCGCCTCGGCGCTGGAGGCACTCAACCGTGACGGCTACAGCGGCGTGGCGCCGGTCACCCTCGAGGCCTATAACGCCCGGGTGCGCCGCCAGGCGCTCAGCGACGTGGCCATTCGCCGCGACACGGTGATGGACGCCTTCGCCGACACGGTGATCGATCCGGCACTGCTCGACCAGCTGGGCCCGGGGCTGCACTCCGGCCGCGCCATGTTCATCCACGGCGAGGCGGGCACCGGCAAGAGCTATATCGCCCGGCGCCTGGTGCGGCTGCTGGAGGGCGAGGTGCTCATCCCCCACGCCATCCTGGTGGGGGGCAAGGCGGTGCGCTGCTACGACCCCGCCGTACACCAGGCGCTGGAGGACCCGGCCGAGGCGCCGTCCGCCGCCCAGCTCTATCTCGAGGAGGGGCACGACCCGCGCTACGTGCGCTGCCACCGCCCCTGCGTGGTCACCGGCGGCGAGCTGACCATGGAGCGGCTCGAGATCCAGTACGACGCGGCGACTCATATCCACCAGGCGCCGGTCCAGCTGCTGTCCAACAACGGCATGCTGGTGATCGACGACCTGGGCCGCCAGCGCATGACCCCCACCGAGCTGTTCAATCGCTGGATCGTGCCGCTGGAGGAGCGTCGCGACTTCCTGGCGCTCTCCAATGGCTACCACTTCAGCGTGCCCTTCGACGTGGCCCTGGTGTTCTCCACCAACCTGGACCCGCTCACCCTGGCCGATGCCGCCTTCCTGCGCCGCATCGGCTACAAGATCCGCTTCTCGCCGCTGTCCCGCGACGCCTACCTGGCGATCTGGCGGCAGCAGTGCGAGGGCCAGGGGCTGCCCTTCGAGCCGGCGCTCGGCGAGTTCGTGATCGACGAGCTCCACGCACGCTTCGGCGTGCCGCTGCTCGCCTGCCACCCCCGCGACCTGCTGAGCCTCGCCGGGGACCAGCTCGACTACCGGGGCGGCCAGGCACTCGATCGCGAGACCCTGGCCTGGGCCTGGCAGACCTACTTCGGCGACTTCTCTGATTCAGCGAACGGCGACGTCGCCGCCAACCGGAGGGATGCATCATGAAACGCAAGGGGATCTTCGCCATGTTCGCGCTCTCGCTGATGATGGCGCTGGGGGCGGCTGTGGTGGCCATGAACTGGATGCAGGAGCAGGGCGGCGAGGGCGACGCCCTGGCCGATGCCACCCAGGTGGTGGTGGCGGCCCTGCAGGTGCCCTTCGGCACCACCGTGCAGGCCTCCGACCTCAAGGTGGTGACCATGCCCAAGGACGTGGTGCCGCCCAACAGCTTCAACGATGTCGAGAACGTGGTGGGGCGGGTCAGCAACCAGGTGATCTACCCCGGCGAGGTGGTGCTCGAGGGGCGGGTCTCCGAGCACCTGGGCGGCAGCGCCCTGGCCGCGCTGCTCGACCCCGGCAAGCGCGCCATGAGCGTGCGGGTCGACGACGTGGTGGGGGTGGCGGGCTTCCTGCTGCCGGGCAACCGGGTCGACGTGGTCTCTTCCAGGCGCAACGGTAGCCGCAGCGATGTCGAGTCGAAGACCGTGCTGCACAACCTCAAGGTGCTGGCGGTGGACCAGATCGCCAGCCAGGAGCGCGACGGCCCGGTGATCGTGCGCGCGGTGACCCTGGAGGTAACCACCCAGGAGGCCGAGACCCTGGTCAAGGCCACCCAGGAGGGCAAGGTGCAGCTCACCCTGCGCAACCCCCTGGAGAAGGAGGAGGACTCCGGCCTGCTGGCGGCCCAGCGCACGGTGCTCAATGTCGACGAGCCCGAGGAGCGGGCCTCGCCGCCACCGCGGCGGCGAGCGGCACCGGTGCAGCGCCAGGTGCAGGTAATACGCGGCACCCAGAGCAGCACGGTCAACGTGCGCAACTGACTCGCCAGGGAACACGAAGGTCGACCGCCGGGGCAGGGGCGATCACGGCAAACCGGGCATGAGAAGGGAATGGGAAGGGAACAAGAAGGGAAGGAACAACAGAAGACGCAGAAGAAGAACAGGCAACCGGGGAGAATCGACATGATCAGGCAAGGCGAATGGCTGAAATGGCTGGCACTGGCACTGCTGGCACTCCTGGCGGCGAGCTGGGCATCCCAGCTCTCGGCACAGGTCGGCGAGCAGCGTAGCGTCGCCATGCCCCAGGAGGGGCGGGCGGTATCGGTGGCCGTGGCGATCAACAAGGGGCAGGTGCTGCAGTTTCCCCGGGCGGTCGGGGTGGTCTCGGTGGGCAACCCCGAGATCGCCGATATCGTGGTGATGGGCTCCCGCCAGATCTATGTGCTGGGCAAGTCCACCGGCACCACCAACGTGGTGCTCTGGGACCGCTCGGAGAACGTCGAGGGCACCCTCAACGTCACCGTGACCCACGACCTGGAGACGCTGAAGAGCAACCTGCACGAGCTGCTGCCCGGCGAGAACGTCCAGGTGCGCTCGGCCCAGGAGGGCATCGTGCTCAGCGGCGAGGTCTCCAGCGCCGAGCGGCTGGAGACCGCGCTGCGCCTGGCCAACCGCTTCGCCGGTGGCGGCGAGGGGGCCGTGCTCAACCTGATGCAGGTGGGCGGCGCCCAGCAGGTGATGCTCGACGTCAAGGTGGCGGAGGTGTCGCGCTCGCTGGTCAAGCGCCTGGAGGCCAACTTCAACGTCTTCAATGTCGGCTCCTCGGCGCTGCGCATCGGCGGCGTCAGCGGCGGGGCCAGCTTCCCGGATGCCACATTCTCCGGAATGGGTGGAGATCGCTTGTCAGCATTGCCTTTTTTCCCGGGGCAGACACCCGTTGGCCCCGCCGTGTCCGAGTTCTCTCCGGCCACCGCCACCATCGAGGACACCGGTATCTTCGCCAGCTACCAGCGCAGCGACTACCTGCTCAACCTGGTGCTGGATGCGGCCAGCCGCGAGGGGGTGGCCAAGATCCTCGCCGAGCCCAACCTCACCACCCTGACCGGCCAGCCGGCCCAGTTCCTCGCCGGGGGCGAGTTCCCCATCCCCGTGCCCCAGGGCGACGGCCAGGTGGCCATCGAGCACAAGGAGTTCGGCGTGGGGCTCGGCTTCCTGCCGGTGGTGCTGGACTCCGGCACCATCAACCTCAAGGTGGACGTCTCGGTCTCCGACCTGGTGCCGGTCAACAGCCTGCAGGTCGGCGTGGGTAGCGGGGTAAGCGCCCAGTTCTTCGTGCCGGCCCTGGCCAAGCGCAGCGCCAGCTCCACGGTGGAACTGGCCACCGGCCAGACCATCGCCATCGCCGGCATGCTCAACGAGACCCTGCGCGAGAACGTCTCCAAGCTGCCGGGCCTGGGCGAGGTGCCGGTGCTGGGGGCCCTGTTCCGCAGCCAGGAGTTCATCAAGGAGCAGACCGAGCTGGTGATCTTCGTCACCCCGCGGCTGGCCCGCTCCTTCGCGCCGGAGCAGGTGCGGCTGCCCACCGGTTCCTTCGTGCCTCCCAACGACCTGGAGTTCTACCTGCTGGGCAGCTTCCGGTCGCTGGAGGAGCGCGACAACCCCCTTCCGCGTCCCACCAGCTTCGACCTGGAGCTGATGTCGAGCCGCCCGGAGGGCGGAACCGAAGGCCGGTTCGGCCATGACCTCTGATCGCCGTCGCTGCAACCATTCGGGAGAACGCACCATGTTTCGTTCACATACCGTCCTGTCGTCCCGCCTGCCGCGACACGCCTGGCTGCCGGCCATCGTCGTCACCCTCTTGCTGGCCGGCTGCGTGGCGCCGAAGCCCGGCGCCGACCTGCCGCCCTTCGGCGACAGCGTACGCCACACCAAGTCGATACAGACCTGGGAGCCCGGCGACCAGGTGACGCCACTGCACGGCGCCAAGGCGGCGGAGGCGATGCGCACCTATCGCCTGGCGCCGGCCGGGGGCGGTCAGGCACCCGGCTCCGCGCAGTGAGGCTGCCGACAACTTCGATGACAAGCAGGTGATGCAATGCGTAAACGGCTCGAGATACTGCTGGCGGGACGGGCCAGGGAGGAGTTGCAGGCCCTGGAGACGCTGCTCTGCAGCCAGGCGGACATCCAGGCGAGTTCCCGGCTGATGGTCAATGGCAGCGTCGATCCCCTGCAGGGCGTCTCGCCCCTGCCCGATGCCCTGATACTGCTGGTCGGCGATCACTGGGAGGCCGAACTCACCGCACTGTGCGAGCGGCCGGCGAGCGAGCGTCCGCCGCTGCTGGTGGTGGGGCCCAGGGGGAACGTGGAGCTGATTCGCCTGGCCATGCGCGCCGGGGCGCGGGACTTCTTCACGCCGCCCATCGACGATGGCGAGATCCTGCAGTTCCTGCGGGAACTGGATCGCGACCGTCGCCAGGAAACCGGCCGGGTGGCGCGCACCACCGCGGTGATCAACGCCAAGGGCGGTTCCGGGGCCAGCCTGGTGGCGGCCAACCTGGCCCATCGCCTGGCGAGGCAGGGGCGCAGTACGGTGCTGGTCGACCTCGACGTGCAGTTCGGCTCGCTGCCGCTCTATTTCAACCTGGTGCCCGACCATGGCCTGGTGCGAGCCCTGGAGTCGGCCGACAGCCTGGACTCCCTGGCGCTGGAGGCCTACCTGCGGCGCCACGAGAGCGGGCTGGGCCTGCTGGCCTCCTCGCCGGGGGATCGCCTGAGCCTGGGCGAGGTGCCGGAAGGCCGCGTCGAGCAGCTGCTGCAGGTGCTCGCCCAGGCCCACGACGAGGTGGTGGTGGACCTGCCGCGCTGGATCAACGGCGCCACCGCCTGCGTGCTGGAGCGCGCCGACCATGTGCTGGTGGTGATGCAGCAGGGCGTGGCGCACCTGCACGATGCCCAGCGCCTGCGCGACATCCTCCTCCACGAGCTCGGCCTGCTGTCGTCACGCGTCAGCGTGGTGGTCAACCGCTACGACAAGCGCAGCGACATCGACCTCGAGGCCATCGGCGATGCCCTGCCGGGCCTGACGCTGCACACCCTGCCCAACGACTTCAAGCGGGCCTGCCACAGCATCAACGTGGGCAGCCCGCTGCGTGATATCGCCCCCAGGTCGCCCCTGACCCGCCAGTTCAAGGCGCTGGCCGAGGCCCTGGATGCGCCGCCGCCCGGCGCCGGCCAGCCCCGCAGGCGCTCGCTGCTGGGTTGGGCCCTGCCGGGACGGCATTGAGCGACGGACAGGGCAAGGTAGGAAAAACATCCAACGAAAAGCCACACCTCGAGTGGTGGCATCCGGACATAGCGCAAGGCGGACATCAAGGAGAGTGGCGATGAACCTGCGAGATCGAATGACCCCTGCCGTGGATGTCGACCCGCGTTCGAGCTGGGGAGGGCGCGGGCCCGGCCGGCTCTCCCAGGCCGAGCAGGAGTACAAGCAGAAACTGTTCCGCCAGCTGGTCAAGGTGATGGACCTGACTCTGCTCAGCACCCTGGAGGAGCGCGAGGCCCGGTCGCAGGTGCAGCAGGTGTGCGAGTCGCTGATGAGCAAGGAGACCCTGCCCTTCAACGCCGCCCTGCGCCAGCGCATCGTCACCGAGCTGCAGGACGAGGTACTGGGGCTGGGGCCGCTGGAGACGCTGCTCGCCGACAGGAGCGTATCGGACATCCTGGTCAACAGCACCACGCCCATCTACGTGGAGCGCCGCGGCAAGCTGGAGCAGACCGAGCTGCGCTTCGACAGCGACGCCCACCTGATGACCATCATCGACCGCATCGTCTCCAGCGTGGGGCGACGCATCGACGAGTCCTCGCCGATGGTGGACGCCCGCCTCAAGGATGGCTCGCGGGTCAATGCGGTGATCCCGCCGCTGGCCATCGACGGCCCCATGCTGTCGATCCGCCGCTTCGCGGTGGAGCGCCTCGGCGTCGACAGCCTGGTGGAGTACGGCAGCATTTCGCCGGAGATCGCCCGGCTGCTGGAGAAGGTGGTCAAGGGCCGGCTCAACGTGCTGGTCTCCGGCGGCACCGGCGCCGGCAAGACCACCCTGCTCAACGTGCTTTCGGGGTTCATTCCCCACGACGAGCGCATCGTCACCATCGAGGACTCGGCGGAGCTGCAGCTCCAGCAGCCCCACGTGGGACGCCTGGAGACCCGGCCGCCCAACATCGAGGGCAAGGGTGAGGTGAGCCAGCGCGACCTGGTACGCAACAGCCTGCGCATGCGCCCCGACCGCATCGTGGTCGGCGAGGTGCGCGGCGGCGAGGCCTTCGACATGCTGCAGGCCATGAACACCGGCCACGACGGCTCGTTGACCACCATCCACGCCAACACCCCCCGCGATGCCCTGACGCGCATCGAGAACATGGTGGCCATGAGCGGCTACCAGCTGCCGCCCCAGGCGCTGCGCTCGCAGATCGCCTCGGCCATCGACGTGGTGGTGCAGATCGAGCGCCAGGAGGACGGCGTGCGCCGCCTGGTCAGCGTGCAGGAGGTCAACGGCCAGGAGGGCGAGATCATCACCATGTCGGAGATCTTCCGCTTCGAGCGCGAGGGCATGGACGCCGAGGGCAGGGTGGCCGGCCGCTACCTGGCCACCGGGGTGGTGCCCGGCTTCCACGACCACCTCAAGCGCCGCGGGCTCGATCCGGGCCTGGAGATCTTCCAGAACACCGGAGGGCAGCGGTCATGGATCTGATCAGCCTGGACATCCAGCTCTCCGATCGGACGATCGTCATCGGCATGGTCTTCATCGCCGCCTTCCTGCTGGTGCAGAGCTTCCTGGTACCCGCCTTCGGCGAGAACCGCCAGGCGCAGAAGCGCCTCAAGAAGCGCCTGCGGGCGATCTCCGCCGAGTCGGAGCGCAGCGAGATCTCGCTGGTGCGGCGCAAGTACCTGCGAGAACTCTCGCCCCTGGAGCGGGCGCTGGAGGCCCTGCCCGGCATGGAGCGGGTGGAGCAGCTCGTCGAGCAGGCCGGCCGCGAGACACCCGCCTATCGGGTGGTACTGCTGGCGCTGGTACTGGGCGTCGGCGCCGGTGTGGCGGGGTTCTTCCTGCTGCCGCTGCCCCTGGCGGTGCTGCTGGGGCTCGCGGCCGGCGCCTTGCCCTTCCTGCGCCTGACCCTGGCCCGCAGCCGGCGCCTGGCCCGCTTTGAAGAGCAGCTGCCCGACGCCCTGATCATCATGGCCCGGGCGCTGCGCGCCGGCCACCCCTTCAGCGATGCCATGCACCTGGTGGCCGAGGAGATGGCCGAGCCCATCGCCGGCGAGTTCCGCACCACCTTCATGGAGATCAACTACGGCGGCGACGTGCGCGGCGCCATGCTCGGCCTGCTGCGGCGGGTGCAGAGCGTGACGGTGATGATCTTCGTCACCTCGGTGCTGATCCAGAAGGAGACCGGCGGCAACCTCGCCGAGCTGCTCGACGGCCTGGCCGCGGTGGTGCGCGACCGCTTCCGCTTCCACCGCAAGGTGCGCACCCTCTCGGCCCAGGGGCGCATGGCGGCCTGGATCCTCTCGCTGCTGCCCTTCGTGCTGGCGGGGGTATTGACCCTGACCTCGCCGAAGTTCCTGCCCATGCTGACCCAGGACCCGACCGGGCGGCAGCTGGTGGTGGCGGCCTTCGTGATGATCGTCATCGGGATCCTGTGGATGCGCAAGATCGTGCGCATCGAGGTGTGAGGAGGGCATGACATGGAAAGCGTGATGATGTGGCTGGAACCGTTGAGTGAACGGCTCGATGACCCCCAGGCGATACAGCTGGGCTTTGCCGCCATGCTCGGCCTGGCGATCTTCGCCCTGATGATTGCGGTGATGCTGGTGGTGATGGGCATGTCCGATCCCCTGCGCCGGCGCCTGCGCCACCTGGAGGCCAGCGCCGCCACCGGCAACGCCGGGGAGTCGGGGCTGGGGCAGTGGCTGGGCCCCATGGGCGAGCGCCTGGTGCCCACCGAGGAGGAGGCCAGGAGCCGTATCGCCCGGGACCTGCGCCGCGCCGGCAAGCGCTCGCCGGGGGCGGTCAACCTCTTCTTCGGGGTGCGCCTGCTGTTCACCGTGGTGCCGCCGCTGCTGTTGCTGATCCTGGTGGTGCCCTTCGTGCGTATAGACCCGGCGATCAGCGTGATCCTGGTGGTGATCTCCGCCATCGTTGGCTACCTGCTGCCACGCTTCTGGCTGGAGCGCACCATCAAACGCCGTGGCCTGCTGCTGCGCCGCGGCCTGCCCGATGCCCTCGACCTGCTGGTGGTGTGCAGCGAGGCGGGGCTGGGCCTGGGGGCGGCCATCCAGCGGGTCGCCCGCGACCTGGAGGTGAGCCACCCGGAGCTGGCCGAGGAGCTGCACCTGTTCGGCCTGCAGACCCGGGCCGGCATGGACAACAAGGCCGCCCTGCGCGACCTGGAGGAGCGCACCGGCGTCGACGACATTCGCGGCCTGGTCACCACCCTGCTGCAGAGCATGCGCTTCGGCACCAGCATTGCCATGACCCTGCGTATCTACGCCGTGGAACTGCGCGACAAGCGCACCCAGGAGGCCGAGGAGAAGGCCGCCAAGGTCAGCACCAAGATGCTCTTCCCGCTGATCTTCTGCGTCTTTCCCAGTTTCTTCGTGGTGGCCCTGGGGCCGCCACTGCTGGGGGCCATGGCGGCCCTGGCCGGTCGCTGAGCCGGCACCACGCGATAACGACGATAACCAGTATTCGGGGGAAGCTGTCATGACAACCCAACATCACCTTCGCATCGCCTGTGTGGCGCTCGCCCTGACCCTGGGCGGCTGTGCCAGCACCGCCCAGCAACAGGGCGGCGCGGATCCCTATGCATCGCTGGGGGGAGGGGGCTCCTCGGTGGAGTACAGCACGGCCTTCCCGGTCGCCTCCCCGGAGGAGGCCTACCGCAACGGCAACGCCGCCATGCGGGCCGGCGATCCCGACCGGGCGTTGTTCGAGTACCTGCGCGGGCTGCGCATGGAGAAGCGCCCGCAGCCCGACCCGCTCTACAGCGTCGGTATCATCCACCATGGCCGCGGCAACCATGACCTGGCCGAGAAGGCCTATCGCTGGGCACTGGAGATCGATGCCGGCCACCTGGGGGCCAACACCGCCCTGGGGATCGTGCTGCTCGAGCAGCGGGACTTCGAGACGGCCAGGCAGCACCTCGAGCCGCTGGTCGCGCGGGGCAGGGCCCCCTGGCAGGCCTACAACGCCCTGGGGGTGATCGCCGACATGAGCGGCGAGCATGCCCAGGCCCGGCAGCACTTCGAGAAGGCGCTGGAGATCGCCCCCGGCACGCCACTGGTGCTCAACAACCTGGGCTACTCGCGCTACCTGGCCGGCGACTGGCCGGGGGCGCGCCAGTCGCTGCGCCGCGCGGTGAGCGCCAACCCCAGCTACGAGCTGGCCTGGCGCAACCTGGGGCTGGTCTATGCCCGGGAAGGCGACCACGAGACGGCCATCGAGGCCGTGGCCCGCAACGGCGACCGGGCCAAGGCCTACAACGACATCGGCTATATCTCGATGCTCGAGGGCCGCTATCAGGATGCCATGGGCTTCTTCCACGAAGCCATGCGGCTGTCGCCGGCCTATTACCTCACCGCCAGCCAGAATGCCCGCAACCTCGACAGCCTGTTGCGGCGCAATGGCGGTGGCAGCCGCGAAGAGTGAGGGCAATGAGTCTCGGTAAGGGTGGCCAGAAGCGGAGGAACGGAACATGACAGGTCGGAAACGGCAGCGAGCGTCGCTGCACAGACAGCGGGGGACAGAAACCGTCGAGTTCGCCATCTCGGCCACGCTGCTGTTCCTTCTATTGTTCGGCATCATCGAGTTCAGCGTCGCCCTGTACGACAAGGCAACGTTGACCAATGCCAGCCGGGAAGGGGCCAGGACGGGGATTCTGTTCAAGCCACAGCCACGGGACCTGGCCACCGAGAACGCCGCCATCGAACAGGCGATTCGCGACTATGCCGAGCAGTACCTGATCTCGTTGGGTGGTCCTGCGGAGATGGCGATCGACATCCAGCGCTCCGACGACACCATGCCGCCGGGCAGCGATGTCACCGTCATCGTCGACTACCCCTACCAGTTCCTGCTGCTGCCCAGCTTCATCGGTACCCTGGGCGGGATCCTGGAGCTCTCTGCCACCACCACCATGCGAGCGGAATAGCCATGAACATGCACACATCCCGACGCGCCGGCTGGCGCCATGGCGCCCCCGGCCGGCAGGGCGGCGTCTCCATCGTGCTGGTCACCCTGGCGCTGTTCATGCTGCTGGCCTTCACCGCCCTCTCGGTGGACGGCGGCAACCTCTTCGTGGCCAGAAACGAGCTGCACAACGCCGCCGATGCCGGTTCCCTTGCCGGTGCCCGCTTCCTCTATACGGCGGATGGCAGCTCGGTGAATCCCGGCGCCAACCAGATCGCCACCGATGCGGCCCAGGCCAACGACAGCCAGAACACCCCGTCGGAAGTGATCAGTGCGCTGCGCGGCCACTGGAGCTTCGCCAACCGAACCTTCACGCCCGACGACTCCCTGGAGCCGGTGAACCTGACGACCAAGACCACCGAAGAGCTGGATCAATATGATCCCTTCGATCCTTTCATCAACGCCGTGGAAGTGGTCACGGCCCGGGAGCAGACCCAGGTGGAGGCCTTCTTCGGCCGGGTGCTGGGTTTCGAGGGCTATGACGTCGTTGCACGCTCTGTGGCCTATATCGGCTTCGCCGGCACGCTGCGGCCCGAGGACGTGGACCAACCGATTGCCTTGTGCCAGCAGGCGCTCCAGGATCCGGACGGCAACTACTCCTGCGATGTGGGGCGCTTCATTCCCGAGGGCGACCAGACCGGCGGCTGGACCAACTTCGAGCATGACCAGAGCGGCGCCACCAATGCCAACGAGCTCAGGAACCTGGTGTGTGGCGACGGCAACGAGAACGAGATGTACTACGGCGAGGATATCGCCACCAACAACGGCCAGGTGCAGTCGGCCTTCAGTGACCTCTACGACTGCTGGGTGGAGGCGACGGATCGCGAGATCACCTGGACCCTGACCCTGCCGGTGATCGACTGCGAGGACGGTGTCTCTCCCAGCAACGCCCTGGTGGGGGCGGTCACCGTGCATATCGTGTGGATGGTGAGCAATGCCCAGGAGAACAAGATCGACGAGTTCGCTCCCGAGCGGATGAGCCTGGCGCCGGATTCCGAAGACGTGGAGTGGCCGGGCGACTGGGAGAACACCAGTACCGATGGCGAGGCGCGCTGGGGAGACTTCGTCGACCATTTCGGCCTGCAGTTCCAGAACGGCGATCCCGCCGACTGGCGCAAGATGAGTATCTACTTCCTGCCCAGTTGCGACTATCACGAACCCAAGGGCCAGACGGGGGGCGAGAACTTCGGCATCCTGGCGCGAATACCCGTCCTGGTGGACTAGCAGCCCGAGCCCCCCTTGGCGCTGGCCGACTGCCTTGCAGCCAGCGCCCTTTTTATTCCGTGCTTTGCAAACTGGCGTCGAGCCGCGAGAAAGCTCGGCTTGTCTGTTGGAAGTGACCAGGCAAGGGCGGGGATTCGTCCCTTGGGAATCCCCATGTTATCTCGACGTTGGCAGCTTGTTCGCCGGACAAAGGCGCCGAGACCGCCCCTATGGGGTCAGACCCGAATGGCACTTACTTAAGACGCTGACCGACGATAATCGGTTGATTTACAAGAAAACGGACGATGGAATGCGGTATTGTGTAAGTCGCGAAACCACACACAAACCGCAGACCCATCGCCCGCTTCCATGACATATCCTACTGCTCT
>NZ_JBMHFZ010000015.1:0-111016 GCF_049166755.1 Halomonas terrestris
AGTCCGACAGGCTCCTAGGCGCCCACGTTCTCGCGCGCCTTGAGGTAGGCGTACTCCCCAACGTCACTGAAGGGGCGCACCAGCTTCTGGAAGGCCAGGTAGGACTCGTAGACCTTCGCCGAGTCCGGGTCGGCTTCGGTCTGCGCCCGGATGACCTCCTTGGAGGACTCGAACAGCGCTTCCATGACGTCCTCGGGGAAGCTGCGCAGCTGCACGCCGTGCTCTTCCACCAGGGTCTCCAGCGCCTGGGCGTTGCGGTAGGCGAACTCGCTGATCATGGCCAGGTTGGAGGCCTTGGCGGCTTGGGTGACCACCGCCTTGAGGTCGTCGGGCAGGGCATTCCAGGCATCCAGGTTGACGGTGCCCTCGAGAATCGCGCTGGGCTCGTTCCAGGCCGAGGTGTAGTAGTAGTCGGCGACCTGGTGGAGGCCGAAGGCCAGGTCGTTGTAGGGACCGACCCAGTCGGCGGCATCCAGCACGCCGGTCTGCATGGAGGTGAAGATCTCGCCACCCGGCATGTTCACGGTCGTGACACCGATGCCGTTCATCGCCTCACCGGCCAGGCCCGGCAGGCGCAGTTTCAGCCCCTGCATGTCCTGGAGGGAGTTGATCTCCTTTTTGAACCAGCCGGCCATCTGGGCACCGGTATTGCCGACCGGGAACGGCTTGAGGTTGTGCTTGCCGTAGACCTCGTCCCACAGCTCCTGGCCACCGCCGTGGTAGAGCCAGGCATTGGTCTCGGTGGTGTTCATGCCGAAGGGCACGGCGGTGAAGAACTGGGAGGCCGCGACCTTGCCACGCCAGTAGTAGGAGGCCGAGTGGCCCATCTCGGCGGTGCCGGCGGCGACGGCATCGAAGACTTCCAGCGCCGGCACCAGTTCGCCGGCACCGTGAACGCGCACGCGCATGCGGCCCCCCGAGAGCTGCTCGATGCGCTCGGCGAAATCGTTGGCGCCGGTGCCCAGGGCGGGGAAGTTCTTGGGCCAGGAAGTGACCATGTCCCAGGTGATGGTCTCCTGGGCCTTGGCGGTGGAGACGAAGGGAGCGGCGACGGCGCCGGCGGTACCGAGGCCGACGGTCTTGAGGAATTTACGGCGTTGCATGGCGGGCATGACTCCAGGTGATTTTTATGATCCGCGCCGAGACGGCTGGCGCAAGGTGTCCACCCGTGAGTATGCGTCAAAGCCAAATTGACCGGCAAGCGTCGACATTTGACGTAGACGTCAACGGAAACTAGAGCGGCGTCAGCTTGGCGAAACCCAGCACCAGCCACTTGTCGCCCTCGCCCTCGAAGCTGACCTGCACCCGGGCACGCTCCCCCTCGCCCTCGGCATTGAGGATCACCCCCTCCCCGAACACCGGGTGCTGGACACGCTGTCCCAGGCTCAGGCTGGGGAGGTCGCTGCCGCCGTTGACCGTGGCCTGGCGCGAAAGGCCCACGGCCGGCCGACGGACGGTGACCGGCCGCGATATCTGCCCGCGCAGCCGGACCTCCTCGAGGAACTCCTCGGGAATCTCGCGCAGGAAGCGCGACGGCCGCTGGAAGGTCTCCTTGCCGTGCAGGCGGCGCAGCTCGGCGTGGGTCAGGTAGAGCTTGCGCATGGCGCGGGTCAGGCCCACATAGCAGAGCCTGCGCTCCTCCTCGAGGCGGCCCGGCTCCTCCATGGACATGCGGTGGGGGAAGAGCCCCTCCTCGACCCCCGCGATGAACACCACCGGAAACTCCAGTCCCTTGGCCGAGTGCAGGGTCATCAGCTGCACGCAGTCCTCGAAGTCATCGGCCTCGTGATCGCCGGCATTGAGTGCCGCCTCGGAGAGGAAGGCTTCCAGGGCCGCACCCCCTTCGCCGGCCACGGGCGGGTCCAGGGCCTCGCCCTGGGTGAAGGCACGTGCCGCAGTGACCAGCTCCTCCAGGTTCTCGACCCGAGCCTGGCCCTTCTCGCCCTTCTCGCTACGGTGGTGCTCGACCAGCCCGGAGACCTCGATCACCTGGTCGATGATCTCGTGCAGCGCCAGGCCGGCGGTGTCGTTGTCCAGCCGCTCGATCAGGTCGGCGAAGGCCGTCACCGCGCCGCCGGCACGCCCCTTGAGGGATGCATCGGCCAGGCCGTCGTGAAGCGCCTGCCACAGCGAGACGCCTGACTCCCGGGCGCGGGTGCGCAGGATCTCCACGGTGCGGGTGCCGATGCCGCGTGCGGGCACGTTGATCACCCGCTCCAGGGAGGCATCGTCGTCGCGGTTGAGCAGCAGGCGCAGGTAGGCCAGGGCGTTCTTGATCTCGAGGCGCTCGTAGAAGCGCTGGCCGCCGTAGATGCGGTAGGGCATGCCCTGGCGGATCAGGCTCTCCTCGAGCACGCGGGACTGGGCGTTGGAGCGGTAGAGGATGGCGATCTCGCGGCGGGCATGCCCCTCGTCGACCTTCTCCTTGATGGTGTCGACGATGAAGCGCGCCTCGTCGAGGTCGTTGAAGCCCGAATAGACGGAAATCGGCTCGCCGCGGTTGCCGGCCGTCCACAGCTCCTTGCCCATGCGGGCGGTGTTGTGGCTGATCAGGGCGTTGGCGGCATCGAGAATGGCACTGGTGGAGCGGTAGTTCTGCTCCAGGCGCACGGTACGGGTGTCGCTGAACTCCTCCTCGAAGCGGCGGATGTTCTCCACCCGGGCGCCGCGCCAGCCGTAGATCGACTGGTCGTCGTCGCCCACCACCGTCATCGGGGTCTGCATGCCGGTGAGCAGCTTGAGCCAGGCGTACTGCAGGGTGTTGGTGTCCTGGAACTCGTCCACCAGCACGTGGGCGAAGCGCTCCCGGTAGTGGGCCAGCAGCGCGGGGTTGTCGCGCAGCAGTTCCAGGCTCCTCAGCAGCAACTCGCCGAAGTCGACCAGGCCGCCCCGCTCGCAGGTGAGCTGGTAGCGCTCGTAGAGCTCGACCATCTGGCCCAGGTAGGCGTCGCCGTGGGCATCGACCTGGTGGGGGCGCAGCCCCTCCTCCTTGCAGCCGGAGATGAATGACTGCACCTGGCGCGGCGGGAAGCGCTCGTCGTCGATGCGGTGGTCCTTGAGCAGGCGCTTGACCAGGCGCAGCTGATCGTCGGAATCGATGATCTGGAAGTGCTGGGGCAGCCGGGCATCCTGCCAGTGGGTGCGCAGCAGGCGATGGGCGATGGAGTGGAAGGTCCCGACCCACACATGGCGCAGCGACAGGCCCAGCAGCGACTCCAGGCGGGTGCGCATCTCGCGGGCCGCCTTGTTGGTGAAGGTCACGGCCAGCACCGCATAGGGGGAGAGCCCCTCGGCCTGCATCAGCCAGGCGATGCGATGCACCAGCACCCGGGTCTTGCCGGAACCGGCGCCGGCCAGCACCAGCATGTTGCCCTGGGGGGCGCTCACCGCCTCGCGCTGGGCGGTGTTCAGGTGGTCGAGGATCGCCGTGACGTCGTCCATATCGGGAGCTACTGCGGGTAGAAAAATGGATGCTCAGCTTAGCATATCGGCCAGCCCAATCATCGAGGCGAGCGGCGCCGGGGACAGGTCGAAGCGGAGGTCATTCGTCAGGGATGACGAATGTAGCGCCCAGGGATGGGTCCACAGCGCCTCCGCGTGGACCTGTCACCGGGAAAGCCGCGTCTTCAGGTGGCTAAGGCTTCCCTTCCTGTTCGGGAAAGCGCAGCGGGGTGAGGCTCTTCTTCACTTCCCTGAGCTGCTCGGCGAGTCTGGGGCCGCGGGTCTTGGCCACGCCCACCGCGAGCACGTCGATCAGCGCCAGGTGGGCGATGCGCGAGCTCATGGGGGTGTAGATCTCGGTGTCCTCGTGGACATCGATGTAGAGCGGCAGGGTCACCTCCTCGGCCAGCGGCGAGCCGCTGGGACAGAGGCCGATCACCGTGGCGCCGGCCTCCCGGGCCAGGCGCACGCTGGCCACCAGCGCCCGGGTGCGGCCAGTCTGGGAGATGGCCACCACCACGTCGCCCTCCTTGAGGGTCACCGCCGACATGTTCTGCATGTGCGGATCGGCATAGGCCGCGGTGGAGATCTGCAGGCGGAAGAACTTGTGCTGGGCATCGAAGGCCACGGCCCCGGAGGCGCCGAAGCCGTAGAACTCCACGCGGTTGGCCATGGCCAGGGCGTTGATCGCCCGACTCAGCGCCTCGTTGTCGAGGCGGTCGCGCACCGACAGCAGGGTGCCCACGGTGGAGTCGAAGATGCTCTGCGAGAATTCCGCCACCGAGTCGCTGTCGTTCATCGAGAACTGGGCGAACTGGCTGCCGGTGGCCAGCATCTGGGCCAGCTGGAGCTTGAAGTCCTGGAAGCCGTTGCAGCCGAGCGCCCGGCAGAAACGCACCACCGTGGGCTCGCTCACCTTGGCCTCGGTGGCCAGGTCGACGATGCGCATGTGGATGACTTCCTCGGGGTTGCGCAGCACGAAGCGCGCGACCTTCTGCTCGGAGCGGCGGAAGTGCTCCATGCGACGTCTCATCTCATCGAACAGGGCGCGGCTCACGGGATACTCCTTGCTTGCGGGTCGCCACGACACGGGGGGCGAGACGACGGAAAAGATGGCTGGCTGCTGACCACAGTATGCCCCAAGCCGCGTGTCCATGCTCACTGGCCGGAGCATTCCTCCCCGGGAAACCCTGCGTTGGCACAGCGTTGTGGCAGGCCGACCCATGCCGCCATAATTCTGTCAAGTGCGGTATAGTAGGAATTGCAGTGTCGCGCAGCGTCCATGATGCCGGCACCTTCACTGCAGACAGGAGAGTCGATCATGCGCAATGTCGAACGGTTAACCTCCCTCAAGAGTGAACTTCTCGACATCTTCATGAGCATGCAAGTGGCCGAACACGAGCAGCGTTCACGGACCGCCGCCCAGCGCAACCTGCGCGCCCGCCGCGGTATCGAACTGCACAACGAGTTCAAGCGCCTGTCCCGGGACATCGCCCAGCTCCCCGAAGACGAACTGGCCGAGGACGAGATGCACTGACATCCCGGCCCGCCGACGGGTCACCGGGATCCATACGCTGCGAGCCCCGCCTGGGCGGGGCTCGCAGGGGGGTTCGCCCCCAGCATATCGGCATATGACTCACAGGCTGGAGACGAACACCAGGATCACCCCGATGGGTGCGACGTAGCGCGCCACCAGGTGCCAGAGTTTCTCGGCACCGCCCTCGATATTCAGCTCGGCGGCCACGCTCCGGCGGTCCAGACACCAGGCGACGAAGAGGATCGCTCCCAGGCCGGTCAACGGCAGCAGGAACTTGCTGGTGAAGGTATCCAGCAGGTCGAAGACGTTGAGCCCGAAGATCAGGAAGCTGTCCCAGACGTTGAAGGACATCAGCGCCGCGATGCCCAGCGCCCAGACCGCCGCGCCCCCCACCAGGGTTGCCGCCACGCGGGACAGCGGGGTGCGCTCCTCCATCAGCTCCACCACCGGCTCCAGCAGCGAGATCGCCGAGGTCAGCGCCGCGAAGGTCAGCAGCAGGAAGAACATCAGGCCGAGGAGCGTGCCGCCGGTCATGTTGCCGAAGGCCACCGGCAGGTTGATGAAGATCAGCCCCGGACCATCGGCGGGACTCATGCCGTTGGCGAAGACGATGGGGAAGATCGCCAGGCCGGCCAGCAGGGCGATGGCGGTATCCAGGATGATCACCGTGCGGGCGGTGCCGATCAGGCTGACGTCCTCGCCCAGGTAGGACCCGTAGGCCATCATGATGCCCATGCCCAGCGACAGGGTGAAGAACGCCTGCCCCATGGCCGCCAGCACCACGCCGCCGGTGACCGCGCCCCAGTCGGGGCGGAACATGAAGGCCAGGGCCTCGCCGAAGTGGCCGGTGGTCATGCCGTAGCCGACCAGCACGATCAGCAGCACCACCAGGGCCGGCATCAGGGTACGCACCGCACCCTCGAGCCCCTTGGTGACGCCGCGGGCGACGATCCAGATCACCAGCGCCATGAAGGCGGTGTGCCACAGGGTCAGCATGCCGGGGCTGCCCAGCAGGTCGCCGAAGATGGCGCCGGTGCCGTCGGCATTCTGGCCGGTGAATCGGCCGGTGACGGAACCCAGGGTGTAGGAGAGCGACCAGCCGCCGATCACGCTATAGAAGGAGAGGATCAGGAAGGCCGCCAGCACGCCGCTGACCCCCACCAGCACCCAGGCCGGCAGGTGGCCCCCCTTGCGGGCCAGGTCGGCCATGGCGTTGATGGGGTTCTCCTGGCCGCGGCGGCCGATCAGCCACTCCGCCACCAGGATCGGCAGGCCCACCAGGGCCACGCAGGCCAGGTAGATGAGCACGAAGGCCGCGCCACCGCTGTCACCCACCATGTAGGAAAACCGCCAGATATTGCCCAGCCCCACCGCGGACCCCGCGGCGGCGAGCACGAAGGTCATCTTCGACGACCACTGCGCATGTACGTGTTTAGACATGAATCACCCTGATTGTGCGTGTCGCCATCGACCGGTCAGGCGCGATGACGGCTTATGCTTGTAGTTGCCACGTCCAGGGCGCCGTGGGTGGCACGACACCGACCAGAGCATGACAGGATCCAGGCAGGATCACTGCCGAGTCGCGTCCCCGCATGCCGGGGGCCGGGTGGCCCCGAGACCGGGAACGCCGGATGCCGGAGATTCGCGGAAAATGTGCTGGTTCGGCGCAGAATCCGGGAATATCTATGGGTAATGGCACTCCGGGGCATAAAACTATCCGATCAAGCCGCAGATGACCAGCCGAAGGCATTACATGAGCAGACCCGGATATCGGCAAGCCCCCAGGGGCTCAGAACAGCCGCGCCTGGTCCTCACCGGGAAAGGCGGGAAGGGGAGGGAGTGAACACTGTTCGGCAAGCCGGGAAACCAGCCGCCGAGCGAGTTCCGGCGCCCGACGGTTGTCGGGTGTATGCACAAGCAGGAAAGGGGTTTTCCCCTGTTTTATCCACAGGCAGAGCCGCTCTATCCAGGGGGTGAAGTAGCGCTCGTTGATCTCGTCATCGAGATGACCGATGAAGCGCACCAGCGGCCGACCTCCCGTGGAAAGCACGTGTAATGGGCGTTTCGGCTTCTCTCCCTGGGCCTTGCGCAGCCCGGGATGACCGCCGGGTGGCGTCGAGAAGAGCGGCCGCACGTCGAGCATCACCCGGTCGGCGCCATGAGTTATCAACAAGCGGTTGAGGGCGATCTCGGCCGCCCCCTTGTGGAAGAATTCCCTGTGACGGACCTCCACCGCACAGGGAATTCCCGATGGCCAGCGAGACAGCAGGGCTTCCAGCCGGGGAAGCTCCTCGGCGCCAAAGTCCCGGGGCAGCTGCACCATCAAGGGACCCAGGCGATCATGCAGCGGCGCCAGGGCCGTGAGGAAGGCATCCAGCTCGGCCTCGACCCCGGCCAGCCGCCGCTCGTGGGTCAGGGTCGCGGGCAGCTTGAAGCAGAAGCGGAAATCCGCCGGGGCCTGGCGTGACCAGGCCGCCACCGTCTCGGGGCGCGGCGGTCCGCTGTAGAAGGTGGTATTGCCTTCCACGGCGGTGAACACCCGCGCATACTCCTCGAGCCCGCCCCCACGGGGCGGATAGAGGCTGCCGCGCCAGTCGGGATTGGCCCACATGGGCAGTCCGAGATACAGTCCGGGCATCCTGGTCACCCTTCCGTAACAAAAAGGCAATGAAGCCCCGGGGAATCGCTGGCAACCTCTCGCCATCGACGCCTCACCGATGATGGACGCGCCTCACGGCGCCGAGCAATGACACCCATGGACACGCCCCTCAATCTCGCCCTGTTCGAGCTGTTCAACGCCGCGCCCGACACGGATCCACGCTGGCTGCTGGTGGCCGAGCTCGCCGCGGTCTACCTGATCTGGTCGATCCCGGCGCTGCTGGTGGTCGGCTGGCTGCGTGGCAGCGAGCGGCTCAAGCAGCCCCTGCTCGAGGCCTTCATGGCCACCCTGCTGGCGCTGGCGGCGAGCTGGCTGATCGGGCTGCTATGGCCCCTGCCTCGCCCCTTCATGGTCCCCATCGGCCAGACCTTCCTGGCGCATGCACCGACGCCGGCCTTTCCCAGCAACCACCTGACCATCATGCTGACCATGGCCTTCAGCCTGCTGCTGCACGCCGGTACCCGGCGCATCGGCCGCGTCCTGCTGCTGCTGGCGCTGCCGGTGGCCTGGGCGAGGATCTTTCTCGGCGTGCACTTCCCGCAGGACATGCTGGGCGGCGCCCTGCTGGCCGCCGCCACCGCCCTGCTGGTGGGGGCCAGTCGCGACTGGCTGGTCCTGCCCTTCTATCGGCGGGTGGCGAGGCGGCTCTATCACCTGCTGTTCGCCCGGCTGATCGCGCAGGGCTGGGTGGAGCGCTGACCCCGGGCCGGTGGCATGGCACCGGCCCGGTCGGCGCTACTCCACCGTCACCGACTTGGCCAGGTTGCGGGGCTGGTCCACATCGGTGCCCTTGAGCACCGCCACGTGATAGCTGAGCAGCTGCAGAGGCACGGTGTAGAGGATCGGCGCCAGCGCCTCGTGGACATGGGGCAGACGCAGCACCCGGATCCCCTCCTCTTCGTCCAGCCCGACCCCCTCGTCGGCGAAGACGAACAGCTCGCCACCCCGGGCCCGCACCTCCTGGAGGTTGGACTTCAGCTTGTCCAGGAGCTCGTCGTTGGGCGCCACGGAGATGACCGGCATCTCGCTGTCCACCAGCGCCAGGGGGCCGTGCTTGAGCTCCCCGGCCGGGTAGGCCTCGGCGTGGATGTAGGAGATCTCCTTGAGCTTCAGCGCACCCTCCAGGGCGATGGGGAAGTGCGCCCCACGGCCCAGGAAGAGGGCGTGGTGCTTCTCGGCGAAGGCCATGGAGAGCGCCTCGATCTCGGGGTCCAGCGCCAGCACTCGCTCCACCAGCCCCGGGAGGCCACGCAGCGCCGTGACCAGCTCGGCCTGAACGCCGTCGTCGAGGCCCTTGACCCGGCCCAGCGCCAGGGTCAGCAGCATCAGGGCGGCGAGCTGGGTGGTGAAGGCCTTGGTCGAGGCGACGCCGATCTCCGGGCCGGCCTGGGTCATCAGCGTCAGGTCCGACTCGCGCACCAGCGAGCTTCCCGGCACGTTGCAGATCGCCAGGCTGGCCAGGTAGCCGCGCTCCCGGGCGAAGCGCAGCGCCGCCAGGGTATCGGCGGTCTCCCCGGACTGTGACAGGGTCACGAAGAGGGTCCCTTCCGGCACCACCACCGGGCGGTAGCGGTACTCCGAGGCGACCTCCACCTGCACCGGCACCCCGGCGAATCGCTCCAGCCAGTAGCGGGCCACCAGGCCGGCATGGTAGCTGGTGCCACAGGCGACGATATGGATCTGGCGGACACGCGCGAACAGCGCCTCGGCCTGGGGACCGAAGCTCTCCACCAGCACCGACCGCTCGCCCAGGCGCCCCTCCAGGGCCGCGGCGATCACCGCCGGCTGCTCATGGATCTCCTTGAGCATGAAATGGCGATACTCGCCCTTGCTGGCCGCACCATCGCCGTGCTCGAAGGTCTGCACCTCGCGCTCGACCGCCTGCCCCGCGGCGCCGAACACCGCGATGCCACCCCGCGCCGACAGCCGCACCACGTCACCCTCCTGGAGGTAGATGAAACGGTCGGTGACCTGCAGCAGGGCCAGGGGGTCGGAGCCCAGGAAGGCCTCGTCGATGCCCACGCCCACCACCAGCGGGCTGCCCTTGCGGGCACCGACGATGACATCGGGCTCGTCGGCATGCATCACGGCCAGGGCATAGGCACCCTCGAGCCGGGCCAGTACCCGCTGCACCGCGGCCAGCAGGCCATCCGCGGCGTGGTACTCGCGTTCCACCAGGTGGGCCACCACCTCGGTGTCGGTCTCCGAGTCGAAGCGGTAGCCCTCGGCGACCAGTTCACGACGCAGCGCCTCGTGGTTCTCGATGATGCCGTTGTGCACCACCGCCAGCCGCTCGCCGGACTGGTGGGGATGGGCATTCGCCTCGCTGGGCCGGCCATGGGTCGCCCAGCGGGTATGGGCGATGCCGCAGCGGCCGGGCAGCGGTTCGGCCGCCAGGCGCTCCTCGAGCGCCGCCACCTTGCCGACGGCACGACGGCGCTGCAGCGCCCCCCCGGGGGACTGGACGGCCATGCCCGCCGAGTCGTAGCCACGATACTCGAGCCGCTTGAGCCCCTCGAGCAGGATCCCCTGGACGTTGCGCTCGGCAACGGCACCCACGATTCCACACATGCGATCTCTCCTCAGGGTTCCTGGCGCTTGGTCGGCCGCGGCCAGTCGGCCTTGCTGACCTGGCGGCCACGAGAGACCGCCAGGGCATTGTCGGGGACATCCTTGCTGATGGTCGAGCCGGCCCCCACGGTGGCGCCCTTGCCGACGCTGACCGGCGCGACCAGGGCGGTGTTGGAGCCGATGAAGGCGTCGTCGGCGATCTCGGTACGGTGCTTGTTGGCACCGTCATAGTTGCAGGTGATGGTACCGGCACCGACATTGACGCCGCGTCCCAGCGAGGCGTCGCCCACATAGCTCAGGTGGTTGATCTTGCTGCCCTCGCCCACCTCGACGTTCTTGGTCTCGACGAAATTGCCGATCCTGGCCCCCACCGCCAGCCGCGAGCCGGGGCGCAGCCGGGCGAAGGGGCCGATGCGGTTGCGACCGGCCACCACCGCGCCCTCGATGACGCTGTGGGGTTCGATCACCGTCTCGGCGCCGATGTGGCTGTCGCGGATCACGCAGTGGGAACCGATGCGGACGCCCTCGCCCAGCTCTACCTCGCCCTCGAAGATGCAGCCCACGTCGATCTCGACGTCGTGGCCGCAGCTCAGGTGGCCACGGATGTCGAGGCGCTCCGGGTCGAGCAGTGCGACGCCCTCGACCATCAGCCGCTCGGCGAGCTCGCGCTGGTGGGCACGCTCCAGACGCGCCATCTGGGCCCGGTTGTTGACCCCTTCCACCTCCAGCGCCCGGGCCGGCTGGGTGGTGACGATCCTCACCCCCTCGGCGGCGGCCAGGGCGATCACATCGGTCAGGTAGTACTCGCCCTGGGCATTGTCCGCCGAGAGCTGCGGAAGCCAGCGCCTGAGCTGGGCCGCGGTCATCGCCATGATCCCGGTATTGCACTCGCGGATGGCGAGCTCCTCCCGGGAAGCGTCCTTGTGCTCGACGATGGCCACCGCCTCACCGGCGTCGTTGCGCAGGATGCGGCCGTAGCCGGAGGGGTCGTCCAGGGTCACGGTCAGCAACCCCATGTGCTGCTCGTCGACACCCTCCAGCAGCGTCATCAGGGTCTCGCGGCGAATCAGCGGCACGTCGCCGTAGAGCACCAGCACCCGGCCATGGCCCAGCCCGTCCAGCGCCTGGGCCAAGGCGTGGCCGGTGCCCTTCTGCTCGGCCTGCAGGGCGAAGCGCACCTCGCAGTCGGCCAGCGCCTCGCGCACATGCTCGGCCCCATGGCCCACCACCACATGGGTGTGCTCGGCCTCGAGCCGGCGAGCGGTGTCGATCACATGGCGCACCATCGGCTTGCCGGCCAGGCGGTGCAGCACCTTGGGAAGGGTCGAGCGCATCCGCGTGCCCTGTCCGGCCGCGAGAATCACCACGTCAAGCGTCATCAATGACTCCTTGTCCATTATCACAATCGCTATAGTCTAGATGGTACCGGGGCCGGCACTCCATGCCGGCCAGGCAAGGGTTGTTCCCGTCAGCTGACCTCGAGGCCGAGCTCCTCGACCAGCGCCTCGCCGAAGGCATCCACGAAGGCGGGACTGACGCGGCTGCTCCAGGTTCCCTCCTCCTCGCGGACGATCATCAGCACACTGAGCCCCTGCTCGTGGGCCAGGGCCATGCCCGCCTCTTCCCCGAGCACCATCAGCGCCGTGGCCCAGGCATCCGCCCAGGCGTTGGAGGGGTGGGCCACCGTCACCGAGGCCAACCGGTGGGTGATGGGCCGGCCGGTACGGGGGTCGAGGGTATGGGAGTAGCGCCGGCCGTCGTCCTCGAAGTAGTTGCGGTAGTCGCCGGAGGTGGCCACCGAGATGTCATGCAGCGGCACCACGTGCCGTGCCTCCTGGCGATCGTCCAGTGGCGCCTCGATGCCGATGCGCCAGGGCTGGCCGTCACCATCGCGATAGCCGCGCACGCTCAGGTCCCCTCCGAGATTCACCAGGTGGTGCTCGATACCCTCCCGGTTCAGGTAGGCGGCGACGCGATCGGTGGCATGGCCCTTGGCCACACCGCCCAGGTCGACGAAGACATCGCGCAGGCGGCGGGCCTGGAGCCCCTCCACGTCGACCTCGATGCTGTCGGGGCCGATCTCGGCCAGGCGCCGGGCCAGGGTCTCGTCATCGGGAATCTCGCGGGGGCGCGCCTCGGAACCGAAGCTCCAGAGGTTGACCAGGGCACCGACCGTGGTATCGAAGGCGCCCTCGGATGCCTCGGCCACCGACTGGCTGATCGCCAGCACCTCGACCAGTTCGTCGGAGAGTGGCTGCCACTCGCCGACCGGGGCCCGGTTGAAGGTCATGAGCTCCGAATCCTCGCGATAGATCGACATGGAGGCATCGACCGCCTCGAGCACTTCCAGAATACCCTCCTCCAGCGCCCGGGCCTCGCCCTGGGTCAGGGGGTCGGCGATGGTCACCTGGTAGAAGCTGCCGAAGATCGCCCCCTCCAGGCGCACCGGGGAGTCCAGGGGCCGGTCGTTCTCCGAGCAGGCTGCCAGCAACGCGGCGAACACCGACAGCAGCGACAACGACAGCAGACGGGACAGGGTCATGGGTCACGGGTCTCCAGCAGACGGGTGGTGGGAGCTTACCAGAACAGCCACAGCAGCCAGAGTCCCAGCACGATGCGATAGGCCACGAAGGGCTGCATGCCGACCCGGCGGATGAAGACCAGGAAATAGTGGATGCACAGGTAGGCGCTGATGCCCGACAGCAGCGTGCCCACCACCAGGGTCGACCACTCCACGGCCCGGGGCTCGCTGGCCAGCCCGACGATCTCGAGGGCACTGGCCAGCACGATGACCGGGATCGACAGCAGGAAGGAGAAGCGTGCCGCCCCTTCGCGACTCATCCCCAGCAGCAGCGCCGCGGTGATGGTGATGCCGGAGCGGGAGGTACCGGGGATCAGCGCCAGCGCCTGGGCCAGGCCGATCAGCACGGCGTCCTTCAGGGTCAGCTGGTACTCGCTGCGACCGTTGCGTCGGCGCCAGTCGGCCACGCCCAGCAGCACGCCGAAGCCGATCAGGCCGCCGGCGATGATCAGCGGCGAGCGCATGCCGACCTCGATGGCATCGCGGGAGGCGAAACCGACCACGCTGACCGGAATCGTCGCCAGCAGTACCCACCAGGCCAGGCGAGCGTCCCGGTCGGGCGTCCCGCCACGCAGCGAACCGGTCCAGCTGACGATCATGCGCGCCAGTTCGTGGCGGAAGTAGAGCACCACCGCCGCCAGGCTGCCGAGGTGCAGGGCCACGTCGAAGGCCAGGCCCTGGTCCGTCCAGTCGGTGAGCACCGGCACCAGGATCAGGTGAGCGGAGCTGGAGACCGGCAGGAACTCGGTCAGTCCCTGGACGATGGAGAGCACGGCAACCTGTAGCCAGTCCATGGCGCTTCCTGTGTGGGTGGACGAAGCCGAGCATACACATCCGTCCGCACGTTGTCCGCCTCGCCGGCATGACGACCGAACCCGGACTGTGCACCGTCGGCGACGGGGGTGTCGCGGTCAGAGTCCGGTGAGGATCGCCGTGGCGATGCTGAAGTAGATCAGCACCCCCGAGGCGTCGATCAGTGTCGTCACCAGCGGTGCCGAGGCGGTGGCCGGGTCCCAGCCCAGCCGGTCGAGCAGGAAGGGCAGGCACATGCCCAGCAGGCTGCCGAACAGCACGATGGTGACCATGCTCATGGACACCACCATGGCCACCGCCTCGCCACCGCGCATCACCCCGATGGGGGCCACCGCCAGCGCCATGGTCAGGCCCAGGGAGCCGGCCACCAGCAGCTCGCGCCCCAGCAGGGTCCCCCAGTCCTTGACCCCGACGTCGCCGGTGGCCATGCCGCGCACCATCAGGGTGGCGGCCTGGGCGCCGGCGTTGCCACCGCTGCCGATCAGCAGCGGCAGGAAGAACACCAGGGCCACCTGGGCGGCGATGGTGTCCTCGAAATAGGCGATACCGGCCCCGGAGAAGAGGTTGGCGAACACCAGCAGCACCAGCCAGGTCACCCGCTTGCGGTAGAGGCTCCAGATCGGCACCCGGCTGACACCGTCTTCCAGCTGGCCGATGGACATCCCCTTGTGGATATCCTCGGTGGCCTCGGATTCGGCCACGTCCATGGCGTCATCGTGGGTGACGATGCCCACCAGGCGCTCCTCGGCGTCGACCACCGGGACCGCCAGCAGGTCGTAGCGGGCCACCACGCGGGCGACCTCCTCCTGCTCCTCGTCCACGGAGATGCTGATCACGTCCTTGATCATCAGGTCGTCGACCTTCGCACCGGGCCGCGCCACCATCAGCTGGCGCAGCGACAGGGTACCGGCCAGGCGGCCGTCGGGATCGATGATGTAGAGCTGGTAGACGGTCTCGGCGTCCGGGGCCGTCTGGCGCACCCGCATCATCGCCTGGGAGACCGTCATGCCACTGGGGATGGCCACGTAGTCCGAGGTCATGATCGCCCCGGCGGTGCCCTCCTCGTAGCTGGCCAGGCGCTTGAGGTCCTCGCGCTCCTGCCGCGCCATGCGGCGCAACAGGCCCTCGCGACGATCCTCGTCGAGCAGGTTGAAGAGGTCGGCTCGTTCGTCCGACCCCATCTCCACCAGCACCGAAAGCAGCGTTTCGTCGGACATCGCCTCGGCCACATCGGTCTGCTCCTCGCCCGGCAGGTAACCGAGCACATTGGCCCGCCGTTCGATGGGCAGGCAATCGAGCAGGGCGATGGCGATGGGAAGGTCATCCTCTTCGGCGAGGATGTCCTCGACGATCTCGGCGATATCCGCGGAACGCAGCTCCGGCAAGAGTTCATCGAGACGCTCGCTCTGGCCCTCGGACAGGGCCGCCAGCAACGCCTCCTTCTGTTCCTGCAGGGACTCATTCAATGACATGGGCATCCTCCTGACGCCGCCAGGCGGCAGGCAGGAACTGCCTGCGCGGAGACGTGTTGTGCTGCGAGCATGATATCAGACACGAAAACGCCCCCCGAACAGTGATCCGGGGGGCGTCTTCCACGGCAGGAGCGTCGATCAGCCCTTGCCGGCCTTCTTGCGCAGTTGCTGGATGGTGCGCAGCTGCGCCACGGCTTCGGCGAGCTCGGCCGCGGCACGGGTGTAATCCAGTTCCGCGGACTTGTCGTTGAACGCCTTCAGCGCATGCTGGCGGGCTTCCTCGGCGGAGGCCTCGTCCAGGTCCCTGGCGCGGGCCGCCGAGTCGGCGAGGATGGTCACCACGTCCGGCTGCACTTCCAGGAAGCCGCCGGAGACGTAGTAGTTCTCCTCATGCCCACCGTCATGGATCACGCGGATCGGGCCAGGCTGGAGCTCGGTCAGCAGCGGGGCATGCCCCGGGAGGATACCCAGGTCGCCCATCATGCCGGCGGCGACCACCTGCTCGACCTCGCCGGAGAAGACCGAGGCCTCGGCGCTCACGATTTCGCACTTGAAGCTGTTCGCCATAGCGAAGTCCCCCTGGTGGACGGCCTTACTTCATCTGGTTGGCTTTCTCGACGGCCTCGTCGATGCTGCCCACCATGTAGAAGGCCTGCTCCGGCAGATCGTCGTACTCGCCGTCGAGGATGCCCTGGAAACCACGGATGGTGTCCTTCAGCGACACGTACTTGCCCGGGGAGCCGGTGAACACCTCGGCCACGAAGAACGGCTGCGACAGGAAACGCTGGATCTTCCGCGCCCGGGCCACGGCCTGCTTGTCCTCGTCGGACAGCTCGTCCATGCCCAGGATCGCGATGATGTCCTTGAGCTCCTTGTAGCGCTGCAGCACGTTCTGCACGCCGCGGGCGGTGTCGTAGTGCTCCTCGCCGACGACCAGCGGATCCAGCTGACGCGAGGTGGAGTCCAGCGGATCGATGGCCGGGTAGATACCCAGCTCGGCGATGGAGCGCGCCAGTACCACGGTGGCGTCCAGGTGCGAGAAGGTGGTCGCCGGCGACGGGTCGGTCAGGTCATCCGCGGGCACGTAGACGGCCTGCACGGAGGTGATCGAGCCGGTCTTGGTGGAGGTGATGCGCTCCTGCAGGACGCCCATCTCCTCGGCCAGGGTCGGCTGGTAGCCCACCGCGGAGGGCATGCGGCCCAGCAGCGCCGATACCTCGGTACCCGCCAGGGTGTAGCGGTAGATGTTGTCGACGAACAGCAGCACGTCGCGGCCTTCGTCGCGGAACTTCTCGGCGATGGTCAGGCCGGTCAGCGCCACGCGCAGGCGGTTGCCCGGCGGCTCGTTCATCTGGCCGTAGACCAGCGACACCTTGTCGATGACGTTGGATTCGGTCATCTCGTGGTAGAAGTCGTTGCCCTCACGGGTCCGCTCACCGACCCCCGCGAACACCGAGTAACCGCTGTGCTCGGTGGCGATGTTGCGGATCAGCTCCATCATGTTGACGGTCTTGCCCACGCCGGCACCGCCGAACAGGCCGACCTTGCCGCCCTTGGCGAACGGGCAGACCAGGTCGATGACCTTGATGCCGGTCTCCAGCAGCTCCTCGGAGGCCGCCTGGTCGGCGTAGCTCGGCGCCTTGCGGTGGATCGGCATGCGCTCCTGCTCGCCGATGTCGCCGGCCTCGTCGATGGGCTCGCCGAGCACGTTCATGATGCGACCCAGGGTCTCCTTGCCCACCGGCACGGAGATGGCCGCACCGGTGTTGGTGACCTCCAGGCCGCGCCTGAGACCCTCGGTGGAGCCCATGGCGATGGTGCGCACCACGCCGTCGCCCAGCTGCTGCTGGACCTCGAGCACGGTCTCCTTCTCGGAGACCTTCAGCGCGTCGTAGACCTTGGGAACGTTGTCCCGCGGAAACTCTACGTCAATCACCGCGCCGATGATTTGTACGATACGTCCGCTCATCTTGGTTCCTCTCAAATACCTGAAAATGAAACCTGCATGCCGGGAGGGTCTCCCCTCCCCTGGCGCTATACGGCGGCGGCGCCACCGACGATCTCGGAGATCTCCTGGGTGATGGCGGCCTGACGGGCCTTGTTGTACACCATCTCCAGGTCGTCGATCAGACCGCCGGCGTTGTCGGTGGCGCTCTTCATGGCGATCATCCGCGCTGCCTGTTCGCAGGCGCCGTTCTCGACCACCGACTGATAGACCTGCGATTCGATGAAGCGAATCAGCAGGCTATCGAGCAGCGCCTTGGCATCCGGCTCATACAGGTAGTCCCAGCTTCCGGGACGCTTGTTTTCCTCGTGATGCGCATCCGCTCCCATGTCGGGAGACAGGGGCAACAACTGCCTGACCACCGGCTTCTGCGTCATGGTGTTGACGAACTCGTTGTACACCACGAACAGCCGATCGAGGCGCCCCTCGTCGTACGCATCCAGCATGACCTTGACGCTACCGATCAGATCCTCGACCTCGGGCGATTCGCCCAGGCCGCTCTTCGCCGCCACGAGGTTGCCCCCGTAGCTGCGGAAGAAGCCGCCGGCCTTGGAGCCCAGGGCACAGAAGTCGAGCTCGGCGCCCTCGTCGCGCCACGCCTTGGCATCCCTGAGCACGGCCTTGAACAGGTTGACGTTCAGACCGCCACACAGGCCGCGGTCGGTGGAGACCACGATGTAGCCGACCCGCTTGACGTCACGCTCGATCATGTAGTCGTGCTTGTACTCGGGATTGGCGTCGGCAATATGGCTCACGACGTTGCGGATCTGCCGGGCGTAAGGCTGGCTGGCCTTCATCAGATCTTGTGCCTTACGCATCTTCGACGCAGCGACCATTTCCATGGCGCTGGTGATCTTCTGCGTATTCTTGATGCTCCCGATCTGGGTGCGTATCTCTTTTGCAGCTGCCATAGCGATCTACCCTTCGTTCGTGGCCCTCAGAAGATGTCCAGGGCCCGCCCTGGACGGGCGGGCCAGCGGCATTACCAGCTCTGAGTGGCCTTGAACTTCTCGAGACCCTCTTTCAGCCCCTGCTGGATCTCGTCGCTGTAGTCGCCGGACTGGTTGATCCTGTCGAGCAGCTCGGCATGCTCGGACTTCATGTAGTCGTGCAGGGCACGCTCGAAGTCCAGTACCTTGCTCACCTCGATGTCATCCAGGAAGCCTTCGTTGGCGGCGTACAGGGTCACCCCCATCTCGGCCACGGAGAGCGGCGAATACTGCTTCTGCTTCATCAGCTCGGTGACGCGCTGACCATGCTCGAGCTGCTTGCGGGTGGCCTCGTCCAGGTCGGAGGCGAACTGGGAGAAGGCCGCCAGCTCGCGGTACTGGGCCAGCGCCAGGCGCACGCCGCCGCCGAGCTTCTTGATGATCTTGGTCTGGGCCGAGCCGCCCACCCGCGATACCGACAGGCCGGCGTTGATGGCCGGACGGATGCCCGAGTTGAACAGGTCGGTCTCGAGGAAGATCTGGCCATCGGTGATCGAGATCACGTTGGTCGGCACGAACGCCGAGACGTCGCCGCCCTGGGTCTCGATGATCGGCAGCGCGGTGAGCGAGCCGGTCTTGCCCTTGACCTCGCCGTCGGTGAACTTCTCCACGTACTCGGCGTTGACGCGAGCGGCACGCTCGAGCAGGCGCGAGTGCAGGTAGAAGACGTCGCCCGGGTAGGCTTCACGGCCCGGCGGACGACGCAGCAGCAGCGACACCTGGCGGTAGGCCCAGGCCTGCTTGGTCAGGTCGTCGTAGACGATCAGGGCGTCTTCGCCGCGGTCGCGGAAGTACTCGCCCATGGTGCAGCCGGCGTAGGGGGCCAGGAACTGCATCGGGGCCGGGTCGGCGGCACCGGCGGCGACCACGATGGTGTGCTCCATGGCGCCGTGCTCTTCGAGCTTGCGCACCACGTTGGCGATGGTCGACTGCTTCTGGCCGATGGCGACGTAGATGCAGGTGACGCCCTTGCCCTTCTGGTTGATGATGGCGTCGACGGCGATGGCCGACTTGCCGATCTGGCGGTCGCCGATGATCAGCTCACGCTGGCCGCGACCGATCGGCACCATGGCGTCGATCGACTTGAGGCCGGTCTGGATCGGCTGGTCGACCGACTGGCGGGTGATGACGCCCGGGGCGACCTTCTCCACCGCGTCGGTCTGCTTGGCGTCGATGTCGCCCTTGCCGTCGATGGGGTTGCCCAGCGGATCGACGACACGGCCCACCAGTTCGGGGCCCACCGGCACCTCGAGGATACGACCGGTACACTGCGCGGTCATGCCCTCCTCGAGCTGCAGGTAGTCGCCCAGCACCACGGCACCCACGGAGTCGCGCTCGAGGTTGAGCACCATGCCGTAGATGCTGCCGGGGAATTCGATCATCTCGCCGAACATCGCGTCCTCGAGGCCGTGAATCTTCACGATGCCGTCGGAGACGCTGACGATGGTGCCCTGGTTACGGGCTTCGGATGCGACATCAAGCTTCTCGATCCGCTGCTTGATGATGTCGCTGATCTCGGAAGGATTCAGTTGCTGCATGCCATGTCCCTCAGACTCAGGCGGTAAGGGCTTCGGAGAGGCGGTTCAATCGACCGCGCACCGACCCGTCGATGACGGTATCGCCGGCGCGCAGGATCACGCCTCCGAGAAGCTTCGGATCCACCTGAGTGGTAATGGAGATTTCGCGATTCAGGCGCTTCTTGAGCGCACCGGCGAGCTTCTGCTGCTGTTTGTCGTCGAGCGCGAAGGCCGAGACCACGGTGACGTCGACGCGCTTGTCGTGATCGGCGCGCAGCCGCTCGAACTGCTCGGCGATGGCGGTCAGGGCCGACAGGCGCCCCTTCTCGCCCAGCGCCTCGAGGAACCGACGCGCCGCGTCATCGACGCCGACGTCCGCCACCTCGATGACCAGGGCCACCTTGCGCTCGGTGTTCAGCCTCGGGCTGGTGAGCAGCTTCTGGACGTCGTGGCTCGCCACGACCTGGCCCAGCTTCTCGAGCCACTCGGCCCAGTCATCCAGCACCTGGTGATCGCGCGCGTACTCGAATGCCGCCTTGGCATAGGGTCGAGCGACGGTAGACGTTTCCGCCATGGGTCACCTCCTCACAGTTCGGCGGCAAGCTTGTCGAGCAGCTTGCGATGCGCCTTCTCGTCGATGGAGGCCTCCAGGACACGCTCGGCACCCGAAACCGCGAGTGTCGACACCTGGGCACGGAGCTCGTCCTTGGCGCGATTGATTTCCTGCTCGATCTCGGCGCGGGCACTCGCCACCAGGCGCTCGCCCTCGGCACGGGCCTGTTCGCGGGCTTCCTCGATCATCTGGTTGGACCGCTTGTGGGCCTGCTCGAGGATCTGGGAGGCCTGCTCCTTGCTTTCGCGCAGGGTCTCGGAAGCCTGCTCCTGGGCACGCTCGAGGTCTCGGGTAGCACGGCTGGCCGCGTCGAGGCCATCGGCGATCTTCTTCTGGCGCTCATGAAGCGCATTGCTGATCGGCGGCCACACGTACTTAATGCTGAACCAGACAAAGATCGCGAAGGCGATCGTCTGCCCGATAAGCGTCATGTTGATATTCACAGGGATGTACCTCTGACAGTTTCGTGGCGACCGGAAACAAGCAAACCGAGCGCAGGGCGCTCGGTGCTGTCGTTAACCGGCGACGACGAAGATCAGGTACATCGCGATACCGACACCGATCATCGGCACGGCATCGAGCAGGCCGGCCATGATGAAGGTCTTGGTCTGCAGCTGGTCACCCAGTTCCGGCTGGCGCGCGGTGGACTCGAGCAGCTTGCCGCCCAGCAGGGCGAAGCCGATACCGGTGGCCAGAGCGCCCAGACCGATGATGATGGCAGCAGCAATGTAGACCATTTCCATGATAGTACTCCTGATTACGAGTTGATTTTCAAGGGGTTAAGGGTTGATTGAGTTGCAAGCGTTGCTCGGGTCTCAGTGGTGCTCGTGCGCGGCGCTCAGGTACACGATCGACAGCGTCGTGAAGATGAAGGCCTGCAGGGTGACCACCAGGATGTGGAAGATCGCCCAGGGCACGTCCAGCAGCCAGATGGCCCAGAAGGGCAGCAGGGCGATCAGGATGAAGATGACCTCACCGGCGAACATGTTGCCGAAAAGACGCAGGCCGAGACCCAGCGGCTTGACCAGCAGGCCGATGATTTCCAGTACCAGGTTGAAGGGGATCAGTGACCAGTGGTTGAAGGGCGTGAGGGAGAGTTCCCTGGCGAAGCCGCCGGCCCCCTTGACCTTGATACTGTAGTAGATGATCAGGAAGAAGACCCCGAGAGCCATGCCCAGGGTGGCATTGGGATCGGTGGTGGGCACGATCTTCATGTACTCGACGCCGAGGCGGGCGAAGAGCTCGGGAAAGTAGTCGACGGGAAGGATCTTGAGGCTGTTCATCAGCAGGATCCAGATGAACAGGGTCAGCGCCAGCGGCGCGATCACCGGGTTCTTGCCGTGAAAGGCGGAGCGGGTGAGGTTCTCGATGAACTCGATCACCATCTCGACACCGTTCTGCAGCCCGCCGGGGACGCCGGTGGTGGCCAGCTTGCCGGCCTTGCGGAACAGCCAGATGAACAGCAGCCCCATGGCGATGGACCAGCCCATGGTGTCCAGGTGGATCGCCCAGAAGCCCATCTCGGCCGCCTCGCTGGAGCTGCTGGCCAGCGACCAGCCGTTCTGCGGGTGATAGCCGAAGGTCAGGTTCTGTAGGTGGTGCTGGATGTAGTACGTCGCCGTGACTTCATTACCTGCTGCCATGCGGTGATTACCTCGGTTCAGGGGGTCGGCCTTTCACGCAGCAGCCAGGGAGCCAGCCAGTGCACGAAGAGTGCCGCCACATATGCGCTGAAGAAAAAAATCGGGTTTGAGGGGGGCGCTGTGATGAAGACCACCACGAACAGCGCCACCGTCAAACCGAACTTTCCCGCCTCGGCGCGGTAGAAATTCGACACGTAACGTCTTGCCTGCCGACCGCCTCGCACGCTGCCCAGCCGCCAGGTGAAATACAGCTGGGGGACCAGGCACACCAGGCCACCGGCGAGAGTCGAGATCAGGGCATCGACTCCCGATACCACGCTCGCCACCAGCGCCATGACCAGGACCACGAGCCCCTGGGCCACCAGCAGGCGGCGAAATGCCGGTCGCCGCCGGGCGGCAGAAGCTCTGTGCATGTTGCCGGTTCCGCTGCCGAACTGCGTGTCATGACGTGCCACACCCCAGGGTGCGGGCAAACCACCGCGGATTATAGGGAAGCCCCCCCCGGCCTTCAACCGACACGCCGCCGATTTCGCCTCTTCACCGCTCACTTTTCGACCAAAGGTGCAGAGATTGTCGACAGGCTGCCGACCCGCTCGACTCAGCGGATGTGCTCCAGAATGCCGTCGAGCTCGTCGAGGCTGGCGTAGCGGATCGTGACCCGTCCCTTGCCGCCGCGTCCGTGCTGGATCTTCACCGGCGCGCCGAGCAGCTCGCCCAGGCGCGTCTCGAGCCGCGCCACGTCCGGGCTGGCCGCCGGCTTCTCGGCCTTGCGCGGCTCGCCGGCGGCCATCCGCTTGACCAGCGCCTCGGTGTCGCGGACGGTGAGGTCCTTGTTGACCACCTCGTGGGCCGCCTTGCGCTGCCTGGCCCCGGAGAGCGCCAGCAGCGCCCGGGCGTGTCCCATGTCCAGGTCGCCGCGCTCGAGCAGGGTCTGGACCTCCGGGTCGAGAGAGAGCAGGCGCAGCAGGTTGGCCACCTGGGCGCGGGAGCGACCCACGGCATCGGCCGCCTGCTGCTGGGTCAGCTCGAACTCCTCGAGGAGACGCTTGAGGGCCAGCGCCTCCTCCACCGGGTTGAGATTCTCCCGCTGGATGTTCTCGATCAGTGCCAGTGCCAGTGCCACCTGATCGCTGACCTCGCGGATCACCGCGGGGATGACGTCCAGCTCCGCCAGCTGGGCGGCGCGCCAGCGACGTTCGCCGGCAATGATCTCGTAGCGATCCTCGCCGGTGGGGCGCACCACGATGGGCTGCATCACGCCCTGGGCGCGAATCGAGTCGGCCAGTTCCTCCAGCGCCTCGGGCTGGATATCGCGGCGCGGCTGGTACTTGCCCCGGGTGAGCTGGCCCAGCGGCAGGCGCTCCAGCCGCTCGCCGGCATCGGGGGCCTGCGCCACCTGGGGCTCCTCGTCCCCCTCGATGGCGACCTCGGGCAGATCCAGGCTCTCGCGGCGGCGGGCATTGGCACCGATCAGGGCATCCAGGCCACGCCCCAGGGCGCGTTTACGCGTCATCGACTTTCCCTCATCACAGCGAGTTACAAGGCTCGGACTACAGTGACAGCCGGCGGATCAGTTCCTTGGCCAGCACCCGGTGGGCCTGGCTGCCCCGCGAGAAGCGCGCGTACTTGGTCACCGGCAGACCGTGACTCGGCGCCTCGGCGACCCGCACGTTGCGCGGGATGGTGGTCTTGAGCAGGGCCTCGCCGAAGTAGTCACGCAACTGCTTGCTGACGTCCCGGGTGAGGCTGTTGCGCGAGTCGAACATGGTGCGCAGGATGCCGAAGATCTCGAGATCCCGGTTCACGCTGTCCTTGATCTGCTCGACGGTGTCGAGTAGCGCCGAGAGCCCCTCGAGGGCGTAGAACTCGCACTGCAGCGGAATCAGCACGCCATTGGCCGCGGTCAGGGCGTTGACGGTGAGCATGTTGAGCGACGGCGGACAGTCGATCAGCACCACGTCGTACTCGCCGGCCACGTCGGAGAGCGCCTCGACCAGGCAGCGCTCGCGACCCTCGTTGCGGTCGAGCAGTTCGACCTCGGCCGCGGTGAGGTCGCCATTGCCCGGCAGCAGGGCGAAGCCCGCCGCCGGACAGTCGAGGATCACCTCGGCTGAGCGCCGCTCACCCAGCAGGACGTCGAGCACGCTGCCGTCGAGCGAATGCTTGTCCACACCGCTGCCCATGGTGGCATGCCCCTGGGGATCGAGGTCGACCAGCAGCACACGACGGTCCAGGGCCGCCAGGCTGGCGGCGAGATTGACAGCGGTGGTGGTCTTGCCCACGCCGCCCTTCTGGTTGGTCAAGGCGATTATCTTGGTCACGAGCGACTTCCTTTTATCCGCGTCCATGGTGGGGGACGCCTCAGGGGCGGCCTGGGGTGGAACCTTGGCGCTCGAGGATCACGAGCCGACGGCTACCGCTCTCGAAGGGCACCGTCAGCTCGTGGCGCGCGATCGTCGCGACCCCCTCGGGCAGCCCGCCCAGCTCATCCTCCACCGCCGGCCCCTTCATGGCCAGCCACTGGCCCCCGGGGGCGAGCAGATGCCCGCTCAGCGCGACGAAGTCACCCAGGCTGGCGAAGGCCCGCGAGATGACCTGGTCGAAGTGGCCCTCGAATGCCTCGACCCGGGCCTGCACCGGTGTGACATTGGTCAGCCCCAATTCCAGCACGGCCTGGCGTTGAAAGCGTACCTTCTTGCCATTGCTGTCGAGCAGCGTGACCGCGAGTTCCGGCCTGAGGATCGCCAGCACCAGCCCCGGGAACCCCGGCCCGGACCCCACGTCAAGCAGCCGCGGGCCCGTGACGAAGGGCAGCACCGTGGCGCTGTCGAGCAGGTGTCGGGTCACCATCTCGTCGGGGGTGCGTACCGCGGTGAGGTTATAGGCGCGGTTCCACTTGTGCAACAGCGCCAGCAGGCCGATCAGGCGACGTCGCTGCTCGTCATCCACGCTGACGGACAGTGCCGCCAGGCCGCGAACGAGGCGGCTCTCGACCGCTGAATCCAGGACTGCCGTCATGCGCTGGCCACCCGACTGTCATCGAGGAGCCGTCGCTTCTTGAGGTGGATCAGCAGGATAGACACTGCCGCCGGGGTCACGCCGGAGATACGCGAGGCCTGGGCCAGTGTCTCGGGGCGAGCCTCGGCGAGCTTCTGGCGTATCTCGTGGGAGAGCCCCTCGACCCGGTCATAGTCGAGGTCGGCGGGCAGCGGCATGGCCTCGTGGCGCTTGAGCCGATCGATCTCGTCCTGCTGGCGATCGATGTAGCCCTGGTACTTGGCCTGGATCTGCACCTGCTCGGCGACCGTGTCGTCGGTCACCGGCTCGCCGACGAGTCCGGCCACGTCGCCGTAGCCGAGCTCGGGACGCCTGAGCAGGTCCATCAGGCTGTACTCCCGGGCGAGCGGCTTGTCGGTTTTCTCCTCCACCCGCGCGGCGGCCGGGCTTCCGGGCTGCACCCAGGTGGCCCTGAGCCGGGCACTCTCGGCCTCGATCGCCTCGCGCTTGTCGCTGAACGCCTCCCAGCGGGCGTCATCGACCAGGCCCAGCTCGCGACCGGTCTCGGTGAGGCGCAGGTCGGCGTTGTCCTCCCGCAGCAGCAGCCGGTACTCGGCCCGCGAGGTGAACATGCGGTAGGGCTCCTTCGTCCCCAGGGTGATCAGGTCGTCGACCAGCACGCCCAGGTAGGCTTCGTCGCGGCGCGGCCACCAGGCGTCGAGCCCACGAGCCCGGCGGGCGGCGTTGAGCCCGGCCAGCAGTCCCTGGGCGCCGGCCTCCTCGTAGCCGGTGGTGCCGTTGATCTGCCCGGCGAAGAACAGGTTGTGGATGAACCTGGTCTCCAGCGAGTGCTTCAGGTCCCGCGGGTCGAAGAAGTCGTACTCGATGGCGTAACCGGGCCGGGTGATATGGGCCTTCTCGAGGCCCTCGATCGAGCGGACCACCTGCAGCTGCACGTCGAAGGGCAGCGAGGTGGAGATGCCGTTGGGATAGAGCTCGTGGGTATCGAGGCCCTCGGGCTCGATGAACACCTGGTGGCTCGCCTTGTCGGCGAAGCGATGCACCTTGTCCTCGATGGACGGGCAGTAGCGCGGCCCGACGCCCTCGATCACCCCCGAGTACATGGGCGACCGGTCGAGGTTGGCGAGGATGAGCTCGTGGGTGCCCGGGTTGGTGTGGGCGATATGGCAGTTCACCTGACGCGGATGCATCTCGCGGCTGCCCAGGTAGGACATCACCGGCGTGGGCGTGTCGCCGGGCTGGGCCTCCAGCACCGAGAAATCGACGCTCTTGGCATCGATGCGCGGCGGGGTGCCGGTCTTCAGGCGGTCGACGCGAAACGGCAGGGCCCGCAGTCGCTGGGCCAGGGCGTTGGAGGGCGGGTCGCCGGCGCGACCGCCACGACTCCGGTCCAGCCCGATGTGGATGACCCCACCGAGGAAGGTCCCGGTGCACAGGACCACGGTCTCCCCCATGAAGCGGATGCCGGTCTCGGTGACCACACCGCGAACGGTGTCGCCATCGACAATCAGGTCACCGGCGGCCTGCTGGAACAGCGTCAGGTTGGGCTGGTTCTCGAGGAGACCGCGGATGGCGGCCTTGTAACGCACCCGGTCGGCCTGGGCGCGGGTGGCCCGCACCGCCGGCCCCTTGCGGGCGTTGAGCACGCGGAACTGGATTCCCCCGAGATCGGTGGCCAGCGCCATGGCACCGCCCAGGGCATCGATCTCCTTGACCAGATGGCTCTTGCCGATCCCGCCGATAGCGGGATTGCAGGACATCTGGCCGAGGGTCTCGATGTTGTGGGTCAGCAGCAGGGTCTGACAGCCCATGCGGGCGGAGGCCAGGGCGGCTTCGGTTCCCGCATGGCCGCCGCCGATGACGATCACGTCAAAGCGGTCGGGATACTCCAAGGTGCACCTCGTTTGGCGCCGCGGCGCCGATGTCGTTGATACCGGTGGTCGCTGGGTGGTCGGAAAGTGAGTCCGAATCAGCCCGGCAGTATAAACCCCCTGTGGGTAATCGTCAGGGTTTTCCACACCCGGGCCACCCAGCGACCATCCCGACCTTACTGCCAATCAGTTAAAACAGAATAAAAGAAAGAAGTTCTGTTGTGGTAGTTACTACTGGTGTGGACAAAATCCGGGGATAACCTGTTTTTCCCTATCTTTATCAACAGGATGCATTGTTGACCAAAAGCTGGACAAGGCGCCGGCAGGCTGCGGACAGGCGGTCGTCAGCCTGTGGATGGAATGGCGACTTGCCCACAGCGGGAGTCGAACACCGCTTGTCCACCGCGGGATACCCGGCTTGTGCCCGCGACTGTGAACAACCTCTCGCGGTCGCAGCAAAGCCGCCGATGACGGGGGCTGCAGGACAGTGGAGAAGGATTGTGAAGGAATTCTGTCCACAGGCGAAAAAAAGGCCCTGTCGATAGCGACAGGGCCCTCCAGGACGTCGGATCAGGCAGGATTCAGTGCTTGAGTACCCGTGACAGGAAGTGCTGGGTACGTGGATTCTGCGGGGTATCGAAGAGCTTCTCGGGTGACCCCTGTTCGACGATCTCGCCCTGGTGGATGAAGATGACGCGATCGGCCACCTCACGGGCGAATCCCATCTCGTGAGTGACGATGACCATGGTCATGCCCTCCTTGGCCAGCTCGCGCATGGCATCGAGGACCTCCCCGATCATCTCCGGGTCGAGCGCCGAGGTGGGCTCGTCGAACAGCATCAGGCGAGGCTCCATGGCCAGTGCCCGGGCCAGCGCCACGCGTTGCTGCTGGCCGCCGGAGAGCTGGCCGGGGTGCTTGGCGCTCTGGTCGGAGATGCCCACCCGCTCGAGCAGCCGTTCGGCGGTCTCGATGGCATCCGTCCGGCTCCAGCCGCGCACCTTCATCGGCGCCAGGATGACGTTGTCGAGCACGCTGAGGTGCGGGAAGAGGTTGAACTGCTGGAACACCATGCCAACCTCGGTGCGGATCCTCTGGAGTGCCCTGGCACTCTTGCCATTCGGCAGCAGTTCGTTGCCGTCGACCTCGATATGGCCCTGCTGGAACTCCTCGAGGCCATTGATGCAGCGGATCAGGGTCGACTTGCCGGAACCGCTGGCGCCGATCACCACGACCACCTCGCCGGGCTGGATCTCGAGGTCGATATCCTTTAGCACGTGCAGGCTGCCGAAGTGCTTGTTGACCTTCTCCATCAGCACGATGGCCTTGGATGTGGTGTTGCCTTGTGTCATGTACCGGAACTCCCCTTCATTGTCCGACCAGGCCCCGTCGCTCGAGCATGCGCAGCGCGATGGAGAGGCTCCAGGTGATGGCCAGGTACAGCAGGGCCACCATGAGGTAGACCTCGAGGGCGGTGAAGGTGGTGGCGATGTAGATCTGCCCCTGGCGGACCAGTTCGCCGACGCCGATCACCGAGAACAGCGAGGTGTCCTTGATGCTGATGATGCCCTGGTTCCCCAGCGGCGGGATCATGCGCCGGAAGGCCTGGGGCCAGATCACGTAGCGGAAGGCCTGGGTGCGGGAGAGCCCCAGTGACAGCGAGGCTTCACGCTGGCCGCGCTCGATGGACTGCACCCCGCCGCGCACCACCTCGGAGATATAGGCGCCGGAATTGACCGCGATGGCGGCGATGCCGGCCGTGAGGGCGTTGATGGGGCCGCCGAGGAGCTGTGGCAGGCCGTAGAAGATGAACAGCACCTGTACCAGGATGGGGGTGCCGCGGAAGACCTCGATGTAGAGGATCGCGGGAAAGCGCAGCCAGCGCACCGGGCTGATGCGCAGCAGGCCGAAGATGATGCCGATGATGAAGCCGATGGCCAGGCCGCCGAAGGAGATCAGCAGGGTCCAGGGAATGCCCGGCAACAGGTGGGGAATCGAGCGGAAGGCCGCCGCCCAGTCGAATTGAAAGGTCACTTCCACGAGGGATTCTCCGGAATGTCGGGGAGCCGGGAACGGCACGGGGCCGGGAGGTCATGCCGCCCGGCCCCGCTCGAGCCCCGCGCAGTGGCGGGGCGCTCAGGCCGTCTGGTCGATCAATCGTCGCTCGGCGCTTCACCGAACCACTTCTCGTAGAACTCGGCGTAGGTGCCGTCCTCGCGCATCTCGGCCAGTGCCTCGTTCACCGGCTCGACCCACTGACTGCCCTTGTGGAAGACGATGCCGTACTGCTGACCCTCGTAGAGCGGTCCCACCACCTTGGTGCGGCCCTCGCCACGGGTCTGCGAGAAGTAGGCGACGTTGGGGGCGTCATAGAAGGCGGCATCCACGTTGCGACCCAACAGGGCCATGTACATGTCGCTGTTGCCCGGATAGGGAGTGATATCGGCTCGATCGCCCAGCGTCTCCTCGAGGAAGTCGTAGCTGGTGGAGCCGATACGAGTGGCGATGGACATGCCCTCGAGATCCTCGATGGTCTCGACGCTGTCGTTGTCGGCACGCACGATGATGCGCAGGCCGGAGTCGTAGTAGGGGTCCGAGAAGTCGACGATCTCGGCGCGCTCCTCGGTGATGGTCACGCCGGCGATGGCGATCTCCTGGCTGCCGGTCTGGACGGCAGGGATGATCCCGGCAAACTCCATGGTGGTGAGGTCGATCTCGAAGCCGGCGCGTTCGGCAATCTCGTTGATCATGTCCATGTCGAAACCGATCATCTCGCCGGTATCGGGATCCATCATCTCGAAGGGAACGAAGCTCGGGTCGGTGACGACCTTGACGGTGGGCGTCTCGGCCATGGCGTTGCCGGCGAGGCCGAGACCCATGGCCAGGGTGGCGGCCAGTGCGGATTGCTTCAGCAGCGGTGAAGCGATGGAGGATCTGTTCATGAGGCTCCCCGTTCTTGGATCTGTTCTGGTGGGATTCGCCCTTTCAACCTTGGCGAGAATCCCCCAGAGCGTCAAGTCGGGGGGCCGGGGGCTCAGACCATGAAGGAGGCGCCGCAGCCGCAGGTGGTGGTGGCATTGGGGTTCTGGACCAGGAAACGGGCGCCGGCGAGGCCCTCCTCGAAGTCCACGGTGGAGCCGACCAGGTACTGGTAGGAGAGCGGGTCGACCACCAGGGCGACATCGCCGAAGGGGATCAGGGTGTCATCCTCGGCGACCTCATCGGCGAAGTCGAAACCGTACTGGAAGCCCGAGCAGCCGCCGCCGGTCACGTAGACCCGCAGTTTCAGCTCGGCGTTGTCCTCTTCCTCGATCAATGCCTTGAGACGCGCGCGGGCGCTGTCCGACAGCATCAAGGGGGTGGGGACGAAGGATTCGGCACCGCTCATGGAAGAGCTCCCTTAAGGGAAATGGAGTATTCGACCCGCCATTATCCCCAATCCCCAGCAAAAGGGTCAACTTTTGTGGGAGTGACCTCCTCTGCGACCTCCCCTTGGCGCCCTCAATGTTCGGGGGAGTGGGATCAGGGCATCAGCGCCGGGGCGGCGAGGCCGGCGTTCTCGGCGAAGCCGAACATCAGGTTGAGGTTCTGGACCGCCTGGCCGGAGGCCCCCTTGACCAGGTTGTCGATCACCGCGAGCACCACCACGGTGTCGCCGTCGCCGGGGCGGTGCACCGCCAGGCGACAGATGTTGGCGCCCTTGACGCTGCGCGTCTCGGGGTGGCTGCCGGCGGGCATCACGTCGACGAAGGGCTCGTTGGCGAAGCGCCGTTCGAACAGCACCTGGAGGTCGTCCGGCTCGGCGGTGAGCCGCCCGTAGAGGGTGGCGTGGATGCCGCGGATCATCGGCGTGAGGTGGGGCACGAAGGTCAGGCCGACCGGCTTCCCGGCGGCGTCGCCGAGCCCCTGGCGGATCTCCGGCAGGTGGCGGTGGCCGCCGGCGCCGTAGGCCTTCATCGACTCGCTGGCCTCGGCGAGCAGCGAGGGTACCTTGGCGCCGCGGCCGGCACCGGTGACGCCGGACTTGCAGTCGGCGATCACCCGGTCGACGTCGATCAGGCCGGCCTCGAGCAGCGGCAGCAGGCCGAGCTGCACGGCGGTGGGGTAGCAGCCGGGCACGGCGATCAGGCGCGCCGTCCGGATGCGTTCACGGTGCATCTCCGGCAGGCCGTAGACCGCCTCGTCGAGCAGCGCCGGGGCGCCGTGGGGCTGGCCGTACCACTCCGCCCACTCCTCGGCGTCGCGCAGGCGGAAGTCCGCCGAGAGGTCGATCACCCGGGTGCCCTTGTCGAGGAGCTCGCCGGCCAGGGCGTGGGCGACGCCGTGGGGCGTGGCGAAGAACACCGCATCGCAGGCGCCCAGGCGCTCGGTATCGGGCTCGCTGAAGGCCAGGTCATCGTAGTGGCCGCGCAGGCTGGGGTACATGTCACCCACGCGCATGCCCGCCTCGGATCGGGAAGTGATCGCCTCCACTTCGACCTCGGGGTGCTGGGCCAGCAGCCTGAGCAGTTCGACCCCGGTGTACCCGGTGCCGCCGACGATTCCGACCTTGATCACGATGTACTCCTTCCAGATGGCCTGACGAGCCTGTGGCCGCGGCGTGGACGCTGCGTCGAACGCACGCGCAGCCGGGACCTCCGATGACGCTTATGATACACAAGAGAGGGGGGGCCTACCCAGGCCGCCCTCCGGAACCGGATGAACAGGATCGTCGCCGTGCCGCGCTTCTCGCTCCCTGACCTCAGCCTGGAAGGCTTCCGCCGCCAGCTGGCCAATGTCGATGCCCTGCCCCAGCTGTGCGTGCTGGGTGTACTCTCGGGGCTGATCACCGGGGGCCTGATGGTGGGGTTCCGCCTGCTGCTCGATCTGGGGGCCCTGGGTTTCATGCCGGGGGGCGATTCCGAGGCCTTCGAGGGACTCTCCCGCGCGGTGCGTGCGGTCCTGCCGATGGTGGCGGTGGCCATCATCGGGCTGCTGCTGTGGCGCCAGCCGGCGGCGGCACGCAAGCTCGGCGTCGGCCATGTGATCGAGCGACTGACCTACCACCAGGGGCGCTTTCCGCTGCGCAACTGGCTCAACCAGTGGTGGGTCGGGGTGGTCTCGGTGCTCGGTGGGCTCTCCGCCGGCCGCGAGGGGCCGGCGATCCACCTGGGGGCGGCCGCCTCCAGCGGCCTGGGCCAGCAGCTGCGGCTCCCCCACAACAGCCTGAGGGTGCTGGTGGCCTGCGGCACGGCGGCGGGCATCTCGGCCTCCTTCAACACCCCCATCGCTGGTGTCATCTTCGCCATGGAAGTGGTGATGATGGAGTACACCATCGCCGGCTTCATGCCGGTGATCCTCGCCTCGACCATGGGGGCCGTGGTGGCGCAGCTGGTCTACGGCTCGGAACCGGCCTTCCAGGTCCCCACGGTGAGCCTGGGGTCGATGTTCAACCTGCCCTGGATCGTGATCTCCGCCCTGGTGATCGGGCTGCTGGCCGGCCTCTTCATCCATGTGGCGAAGAGCTCGCGGATCATCGACCTGCCCGTGTGGCTGCGGCTTGGGCTGGTGGCGGTGGCCACGGCGGGCGTGGCCTGGTGGTACCCGGAGGTGCAGGGCATCGGCTACGACAGCCTGGCGGCCTCGCTAAGCGGTGAGCTGGCCGTCGACGTGCTGCTGGCGCTGGTGGTGGCCAAGCTGCTGCTCACCGCGATCACCGTGGCCAGTGGCATTCCCATCGGTATCATCGGCCCGGTGCTGGTGGTGGGGGCCGCCGCCGGTGCCCTGGCCGGGCTGGCGGGGGGCTGGTTGTGGCCGGACAAGGCCGCCGACCCCGGGCTCTATGCGATGCTCGGCATGGCGGCGATGATGGGCGCGGTACTCCAGGCGCCGCTGGCGGCGCTGATGGCGCTGCTCGAACTGACCCACAACCCCAACATCATCCTGCCCGGCATGCTGGCCGTGGTGGTGTCGGGGCTCACGACCCGACAGCTGTGTCGCTGCGACGGGTTCTTCATCAGCGTCACCCGCCACGGCCTGCATCCGCTTCAGCAACCCTTGATGCAGGCCCTCTCCCGCGTCTCGGTACCCGCGGTGATGGAGCGCAGCCTGGTGCGGACGCCGCGCATGGTGACGCGCGACCAGGCCCAGGCCCTGCTCGAGTCCAATCCGGTCTGGGTGCTGATCGAGCGTTCCACCGATGACAAGCCGACCCTGGCCCTCAAGGCCGCCGACCTGGCACGCTGGCTGATGGGGCACAGCGTGCCGGACGGCGGGGAGCAGCATGAGGCGGGGGAACTCCTCGACCTGCTGGAGATCCCCGGCCTGCGCCTGGAGATGGCGCCGATCCACCTGCAGGCGACCCTCTCCGAGGCCTTCGCCCGGCTCAACGACCAGGCAGTGGACGCCCTCTACGTGGAGCACGGACACCGGCCGAAGCAGAAGCGGATTTCCGGTATCATCACCCGCGGCGCCATCGAGCGCTATTACCGTTTCGACCCATCATCGCCGTCCTGAGGAGTCCGAATGTACCTGTGGATCAAGGCCTTGCACCTGATCGCCATGGTGACCTGGTTCGCCGCCCTGTTCTACCTGCCGCGGCTCTATGTCTATCACGCCATGGCCCGCGACCGGGGCGAGCAGCAGGCCGTCGATCACTTCCTGGTGATGGAGCGCAAGCTCTACCGCGGCATCATGACGCCCTCGATGATCGTCGTGCTGCTGTTCGGCGGCGGGATGCTCTACCTGATGCCCTACTGGCTCGGCCAGGGTTGGATGCATGTCAAGCTGTTGCTGGTGGCGCTGCTGGTCGCCTACCACCACGTGTGTCTCGTCTACCTGAAGCAGTTCCGCGAGGGGCGCTGCACGAAGAGCCACGTGTTCTTCCGCTGGTTCAACGAGTTGCCGGTCATCGCGCTGCTGGTGATCGTGTTCCTCGCCGTGCTCAAGCCGTTCTGATGGTGGCCGCTTCCGACGTTTCACCCCATCTGCCGGTGGTACTGGTGCTGGCGGGCCATGATCCCACCGGGGGGGCCGGCCTGGTGGCCGACGCCGAGTCGGTCGCCGCCTGTGGCGGCTGGGCGCTGACCATCCCCACGGCGCTGACCGTGCAGGACTGCCGGGACGTGGCCCGAGTGCTGCCGGTGGATCCCGACGCCATCCGCTGCATGGCAGAGGCGCTCGACGGGTTCGAGATCGCCGCCATCAAGGTCGGGCTGGTACCGGACACGGCGGTCCTCGATGCGGTGACCGACATCGTGCGTCGCCATCCCGGGGTGCCGCTGGTGGTGGATCCCGTGCTCCGTGCAGGAGGCGGCAGCGAGTTATCCACAGCCGAGCTGGTGGACGCCTTCCGCGAGCGCCTGCTGCCCCTCGTGGATATCCTCACCCCCAATCGCCGGGAGCTGGTGCGGTTGTCAGCCGCTGTCGAGGACGATGATACCGAGCGGGCGGTGGAACTGATGACGCTGGGCTGCCAGGCGGTGCTGGTCACCGGTACCGATGACCCGGAGGGACGCGTACCGGCCGACCGGGTCGAGCATACCCTGCATGCACCGGATGTGAGTCGGCAGTGGTCCTGGCCGCGGCTCGACGGGAACTTCCATGGCTCCGGCTGTACCCTGGCCGCGGCACTGGCGGTGCGGCTGGCGGCCGGCGAGTCGCTGGTGACGGCCTGCGAGCAGGCCCAGGCGTTCACCTGGCAGGCGCTGGCCCACGGCTGGCGACCGGGCCGTGACCAGTCGCTGCCGCGGCGACTCTGGCAGCTGCCGGCGGCGCTGTCCCTCCCCGGCGACACCCCGCGCGGATGAGGGGCTGGCCATCGACGGCGTGAGCACCGAGAATGAAGCGAGGGAGCCGGTATGGTTCATGGATGGCGAGGCATTTCATTCACGGCCTTTCCCCTGGTTGCCGGCAGTTTGTCCAGAGACTTATCCACAGCCCGATGCCCGGGTTGGTGCCATTCCTGACTGCATGAGGTAGACATGACCACATCCGCACAGCTCTTCGAACTGGCCTGCCGTCATATCCCCGGCGGGGTCAACTCGCCGGTGCGTGCCTTCAAGGGGCTGGAGCGCCCACCGGTGTTCATGGAGCGTGCCCGGGGCGCCTACCTGTTCGATGTGGAGGGCAGGCGCTACGTCGATTACGTGGGCTCCTGGGGCCCGATGATCACCGGTCATGCCGACCCGGACGTACTCGCCGCAGTGCGCGAGCGACTCGACCATGGCCTCTCCTTCGGTACGCCCACGGCGATCGAGACCACCATGGCCGACCTGATCTGCGAGATGCTTCCCTCCATCGAGATGGTGCGCATGGTCAACTCCGGGACCGAGGCCACCATGTCGGCGATTCGCCTGGCTCGCGGGGTGACGGGGCGCGACAAGATCGTCAAGTTCGAGGGCAACTACCATGGCCATTCCGACTCACTGCTGGTCAAGGCCGGCTCCGGCGCCCTGACCCATGGCGAGCCCAGTTCGCCGGGCGTGCCGGCCTCCCTGGCCGAGCACACCGTCACCCTGCCCTACAACGACCTGGACGCGGTGGAACAGTGCTTCGAGGAGATCGGCGACCAGGTCGCCTGCATCATCGTCGAGCCGGTGGCCGGCAACATGAACTGCATTCCGCCGCAGCCCGGCTTCCTGGAGACCCTGCGGCGGGTCTGCAACGTCCATGACAGCGTGCTGATCTTCGACGAGGTGATGACCGGTTTCCGGGTCGCCCTGGGAGGGGCCCAGGCCCACTACGAGGTCAAGCCGGACCTGACCTGCCTGGGCAAGATCGTCGGTGGCGGCATGCCGGTCGGCGCCTTCGGTGGCAGCAAGACGCTGATGTCCAACATCTCGCCGCTGGGTCCGATCTACCAGGCCGGTACCCTGTCGGGCAATCCCCTGGCCATGGCCGCCGGCATCGCCCTGCTCTCCAAGCTGCGTGTCCCGGGTTTCCATGACGCCCTGGCCCAGCGAGTGGAGACGCTCTGCCATGGCCTGCAGGAGCGTGCCGATGCCGCCGGTATCGACATGATCACCCAGCGAGCCGGTGGCATGTTCGGCGTCTTCTTCACCCGCCAGAGCCGGGTCGACAACTTCGCCCAGGCCACGGCCTGCGATGCAGGTGCCTTCCGTCGCTTCTTCTCGGCCATGCTCGACCAGGGGGTCTACCTGGCACCCTCGGCCTATGAGGCGGGCTTCATGTCCAGTGCCCATACGCCGGAGGACATCCAGCTGACCCTGGATGCAGCGGAGAAGGCCCTGGGTGCCATGCAGAAGGCCTGAGCCTTCGCCATCGGCGGCTTCCCGATACCGGATGGAGACACGCTATGAGCCAGAAAACCGGGCCCGTCCCAGCGTCTGGTGAATCCTTCGAGCTGGAGGCGCTGGTCGAGCGACTGGTGGCCTTCCACCGCGACGCCGCCCAGCCGACGGCTTCCGCGGATGCTGGCCGGCAGGCGGTCAAGGCCATGGCCAGCGGCGAGTTGGGGGCCATCGAGGAGCGCCTGGACGGTGACGAGGACCGGGAGCGTCTGGCGCACCTCGCCGAGTGGCTCGAGCAGGATATCCAGCGCCTGGCGCCGGTCCTGGCGGCGCGTCAGCCGCGCCTGTGTCGCAGCTGGGTCCTCGCTCATCCCGACAGTCGCCTGTGCCACCAGGGACGGGGGCTGCTGGCCAACGCCCTCGGTCGCGATCCCGCTGGTCCCGGCATCGAGTTGCCGGCCGATCCGGCCAGCGACCTGGCCTCCCTGCTGACGGGACTGGAGAGCCGCAACGAGCGCGAGCTGGCGCGCCAGGCGCTGGACCACTACCTGCGGCTGTCGGGCGACTATGAAGTGACCCGGCTGCTGTCGCTGTTCCGGGTCTGCCATGCCCTCTCCGGCGCACGGCGCTCCCTGCAGCGGCGTCCCGCGGAGGACCAGGATCCCGAGCACCCGGCGTTGCTCGCCGAGACCATGGCCGAGTGTCGCTACTATCTCGATCTGGCCGAGCGCTATGCCGAGTTCCGCTTTCCGCCCCTGGTGATCGCCGTCGGGGTTGCCGGCAGTGGCAAGAGCCGCTTCACTGCCGGCCTGGTGCAGCGTCTGGGAGCCGTTCGCCTGTGCTCCGATGTCGAGCGGCGTCGGCTGTATGATATCGATCCACAGGCCCGCACGGCGACACCGCCTGTGGATATCTTCTCCGGCGAGGCGACCGAGGCCACCTACCGGCACCTCGCCAGCCTGGCGGGAATGCTGCTGGATGCGGGCCTGGCCACCTGTGTCGACGGGACCTTCCTGCGTCGCTGGCAACGCGACCTGCTGCGCCAGCAGGCCGAGGCGAGAGGCTTGCCCTGCCTGCTGGTCAGTTTCGAGGCCGACGAGGCCACCCTGCGCAGGCGTATCGAGAAGCGGGCAAGACAGCGGGGAGGGACCGTGGAAGAGAGCCTGTCGGTGCTGGCCCGGCAGCAGGCCGCCCTGGAACCCTTCGCCGATGAGGAACGGCTTCACCTGGTCCACCTGGACACCACCGCCGACAATGCCGCCGACATCCTGGCAGGCCTGATCCAGGAGCATGTCCGGTTGATCTGAGGCGACGGCTCAGATGCCGTTGGACGCCGCCGGCGGCTCGCTGCGGCGTCGGCGCCCGACCAGCGGGGGCGGGGCACCCAGGTTCTGGCGGGCCCAGTTCACGGCCTGGATGCGGTTGTGTACCTTGATCTTGCGGAAGATGTTGTAGAGGTGTGACTTGACGGTGTGTTCGCTGACGAACAGCTGGTCGGCGATCTCGGTGTTCGAGGCACCGGTCCCCAGCATGGCGATGATCTCCAGCTCCCTGTGTGTCAGCCCGCAGACCGGCCGATAGGAATTGAGCTGCTGGCGGCGGAAGAACTGGATCATGCGGGTCATCAGCGAGCGCGACATCCAGAGATAGCCGTCGAGCAGAGTATTGAGTCCCTTGCAGATCAGCGGGAGGGCGTCGCTGCGGTAGAAGACCCCCTGGAGGTTCATGGCGGAGAGCACCTCCACCGCATGATCCTCGTCGCGCAGGTTGAAGGCGGCAAGCGTCATGTCGGGCTCCTCGGCCGCCTTGACATGCCACTGCTGCATGGTGGCTTCGTCGATGTGATCCGCATCGAGCAGCACCACTACGCGGGAAGGGTCCTTGCCCTTCCAGTCGACGGCCGGCGCCATGACCGATACCGGGCAGTCGAGCTGCTGATGCAGGTAGTCGATGAAAAGCTGTGTCTGCGGATTGCTGGTGGTCACCAGCAGTACCATTCCTTTACCCTGATTCATGATGTGACTCCCACGGAAAAGCAGGTGGAGTCCCCCATCCCTGACCATCCTTCAGGCTGAGCGGGACTTTACTGAAGAGGTCAATTGAGTGTTGGTCAGGATGTAACAATTTATTACTAACTTTTAGTTATGTCCTTTTTTCTTCTTAGAATGTTTATCGGGATTTTCGCAAAAGGACAATATAGACAACGGCTTAAGAATGATGCAAGAAACGGAACAGGGTGACTTCAACCGGGGTGACAATGAAATTCATGCTCATTCGGTGCCAGTCTTGTCCTCCTATCACGGACTTTAGTCTGTGTTTCCACATATCGATAGCATGACATTCATCATTCGAACGCCTGCATTCCCCTTGCCAGGCCCGACTCGTAGAATGGGCAGCAACCTTAATCCTGGAGAACCGACCATGATTCCGACCCCCCTGGTGCTGGCCAGCGGCAATGCCGGCAAGCTTCGGGAGTTTCATCAGCTGCTCGCTCCCCTGGGATTCGCCGTCCTGCCCCAGGCCGACTTCGGGGTGCCCGAGGTCGAGGAGACAGGGCTGACCTTCGTCGAGAATGCCCTGCTCAAGGCCCGCGAGGCGAGCCGGGTCAGCGGTCTGCCTGCCCTGGCCGATGACTCCGGGCTCGAGGTGGATGCCCTGCATGGCCAGCCGGGCATCCATTCGGCACGTTACGCCGGTGAGCCGAGGAGCGATGCCCGCAACAACGCGAAACTGCTGGAGGCGTTGTCCAGGGTGCCGGAGGGCAGCCGCACCGGTCGCTACTGGTGCGTGCTGGTCTATCTCCGGCATGCCGAGGATCCGGTACCGCTGATCGTCCAACGCAGTTGGGAGGGCGAGATCCTGGCCCATCCGCGCGGTGAAGGCGGCTTCGGCTACGACCCCCTGTTCTGGCTACCCGAGCAGGGCATGAGCGTGTCCGAACTGTCCGCGGAGGAGAAGAATCGTCTCAGTCATCGCGGTCGTGCCCTGCAGTCGCTGGTGGAGGTGCTGCGCGACACGGCCGAGCACCGAGGAACAACCGAGTGATGGACGACTCCCCTGCCCTGGCGCTCTATGTCCATGTGCCCTGGTGCATCCGCAAGTGTCCCTACTGTGATTTCAACTCCCATGGCGTCGGACGCGGCGCCACGCTGCCCGAGGAGGCGTATCTGGCGGCGCTGATCGCCGACCTCGAAGCCGACCTGCCGCTGGCTGCCGGGCGTGAACTGGTCAGTGTCTTCATCGGTGGGGGGACGCCCAGTCTGATGTCGCCGGCGTTCTACGCGGGGCTCCTCGAGGCGCTGGCCGAACGGCTGCCCCTGGCACCCGACATCGAGATCACCCTCGAGGCCAATCCGGGTACCCTGGAGCGTGGCCGTTTCGCGGGATACCGAGCCGCGGGGATCAACCGGCTCTCGCTGGGGGTGCAGAGCTTCCAGGACGAGCAGCTTGCCGCACTGGGCCGGATCCACTCGGGGGCCGAGGCGACAGTGGCCGTGGATGAGGCGCGTCGCGCCGGCTTCGACAACCTCAACGTCGACCTGATGCATGGCCTGCCGGGCCAGACGCCCGAGCTGGCGCTGGCGGACCTGGAATCGGCCATTGCCCTGTCACCGGAGCACCTGTCCTGGTACCAGCTGACCCTGGAGCCCAATACCGAGTTTCATGCCCATCCGCCCCGACTGCCCGAGGAGGAGGTACTGTGGGACATCCAGGACCTGGGGCATGAGCGGCTGGAAGCGGCCGGGCTGATCCGCTACGAGATTTCCGCCTATGCGCGTCACGGGCACCATTCGCGACACAACCTCAACTACTGGTGCTTCGGTGACTACCTGGGGATCGGGGCGGGCGCCCACGGCAAGCTGAGCCGCCGCGCTGCGGACGGGACGATGGCCATCGAGCGCCGCTGGAAGTCGCGCCAGCCGGATGCCTACCTCAGGCGGGGCAAGGATCCGCGCGGCTTCGTCGCCGGCCGGCGTGTCATCGGAGAGGCAGAACTGCCGCTGGAATTCGCCATGAATGCCCTGCGGCTGGTGGATGGCGTCTCCCTGCCGACCTGGATGCGGCATACCGGACGCGAGCTGCCCCTGCTGGAGGAAAGGCTCGTGACGGCGCGCAAAAAAGGACTTCTTGTGGAAGATGCCGGCCGACTGCAGGCAACCCCGCAAGGTCTATTATTCTTGAATGAGCTGCTGGTCCTGATCAGTGAGGATCCGGGCTTCCAGGGATGAGAACAGCAGTCAATTTCGATCACCAAGGAGACACGATTCCATGTTCAAGCCTCTTCGTCTTTTCGTGCCGCTGGCCGCTGCCGCCCTGCTGGTGGGCTGTGCCACTACCGATCCCTATGGGGGGCAGACCGATCGCAGCCGGACCATGACCGGTGCCGGGGTGGGCGCCGCCGTGGGTGCCGCCGCCGGGGCGCTGACCGGCAGTGGCAGTACCAGCCGGCGGGATCGTGCCCTGATCGGTGCCGCCGTGGGTGCGGCCGCCGGGGCGGGCATCGGTGCCTACATGGACCGTCAGGAGGAGCAGTTGCGCGCCAGCACCCGGGGCACCGGGATCGAGGTCGATCGTCGCGGTGACGATATCGTGCTCAACATGCCCAGCAGCGTGACCTTCGGCTTCGACTCCAGCGAGCTGACCATGAACGCCCGCAATGCGCTCAACGACGTCTCCTCGATTCTGAACCAGTACACCGATACCCGGGTCAACATCGCCGGCCATACCGACAGCACCGGCAACGCCGACTACAACCAGCGCCTCTCCGAGCGGCGTGCCGAGGCCGTGGGCAACTACCTGGCCCAGGCGGGCGTGGCCCGTGGCCGGCTGCAGATGACCGGTTACGGCGAGACCCAGCCGGTTGCCAGCAATGCCAGCGAAGAAGGGCGTGCCCAGAATCGCCGCGTCGAGATCACCCTGTCTCCCATCGAGAGCCAGTTCCAGTGATCTCCGGATAACCCCTGCCGAGATCCTGCGTCCGGGGCCCGTCACTGCAAGGTGGCGGGCCCCTTTCCTTGTCGACCGCCTTGCCGATTCACGGACCGTCTTCCATGCTTTCCTACCAGCACGCCTACCATGCCGGCAATTTCGCCGACGTTCACAAGCATCTGACCCTCTTTGCCGTCATCGACCATCTATTACGTAAGGCATCGCCAGTTACGTATATCGATACCCATGCCGGTCGCGGCCTCTACCCCCTGTCGGCCGAGGAGACCGCCAGACTGGGTGAGTACCGCCAGGGGGTGGCACCGCTCTGGAAGGCACGGGAAGCCCTGTCGGCGGACCCCTTGCTGTGCGCCTGGCTCTCGTCGCTGGCCGAGGTGCAGCACCGGGGAGGCGAGCTGGAGCACTATCCCGGCTCGCCCTGGTGGCTCTCCCACCGGCTGCGCGCTCGCGACCGGCTGGTGCTGTTCGAGCTGCATCCCGGCGAGTACCGACACCTGGAGGGCCAGGCGCTGGCGGACAATGTGCGGCGCGTCCAGGGAGACGGCCTGGAGGGGCTCCTGCGGCGCTTGCCGGTCTCGACACCCCGCCTCTGCGTGCTCGTCGACCCCAGCTACGAGCGCAAGACGGAGTATGCCGAGGTGGCCGGGACGGTGCTGGCGGCGATGCACAAGGCGCGTCACGCCGTGATGCTGGTGTGGTATCCGCTGCTGCTGGCCGGCCGCCACCATGCCCTGCTGGAGACCCTGCGTGACGGGGGGCTGCGCAAGATCTGGCGCAGCGAGCTGGTGCAGCGCGAGTCCGCCGAGGGTGAGCGCGGCATGGTCGGCAGCGGCATGCTGGTGGTCAATCCGCCCTGGGGGCTGGACGAGCGGCTGGGCGAGGCGATGGGGCGCGTCTGCCCCCTGCTGGGCAAGGGAAGCCGTCACACGGGCGACTGGTGGGTGGAGGAGTAGGGGATGGCTGCTGCGGGAGCGGGCTACTTGCCGATGCAGAAGCTGCCGAAGATCTCGCCGAGCAGGTCATCCGCGCTGAATTCCCCGGTGATCTCGCCCAGCGCCTGCTGGGCATCACGCAGGTCCTCCGCGAGCAGTTCCCCGGCCCCGTAGCCGGCCAGCTGCGCCTCGCCGTTGGTGAGCGCTCGCTTCGCCCGATCCAGGGCATCCAGATGGCGTCGGCGCGCCGAGAAGCGGCCCTCGGTGGTGGCCGCATAGCCCATCACCGCCTTGAGGTGCTCCCTGAGGTTATCCACACCCTGTCCGGTCTTCGCCGAGAGGCGAACCACCGGGGTGGCTGTGGACAAGTCGATCCCGGGGGGCTCACGGCTGGCATCGATCTTGTTGCGCACCAGGGTGAGGCGCGAGGAATCGGCCAGGCGGGCGACGAACTCCGGCCAGATGGCCATGGGGTCGGTGGCCTCGCTGGTGGCGGCATCGACCATCAACAGCACGCGATCGGCCTTCTCGATCTCGTCCCAGGCACGGGCCACGCCGATCCTTTCCACGGCATCGGGGGTATCCCGCAGCCCGGCGGTATCGATCACGTGCAGCGGCATGCCGTCGATGTGGATATGCTCGCGCAGCACGTCCCGGGTGGTGCCCTCGATGTCGGTGACGATGGCGGTCTCCTGCTGGGTGAGGGCGTTGAGCAGGCTCGACTTGCCCGCATTGGGGCGACCGGCGATCACCACGTTCATGCCTTCGCGCATCAGTGCCCCCTGGCCGGCGGCGGCGCGCACCTCGGCCAGTTCGGCCTTCACCCCGGCGAGCATCTCGGCCACCTTCCCGTCGGCGAGGAAGTCGATCTCCTCCTCGGGGAAGTCGATGGCCGCCTCCACGTACATGCGAAGTTCGACAAGGCGCTGTACCAGGGCCTCGACCCGGTGCGAGAACTCCCCCTGCAGTGACCGCAGGGCATTCTCGGCGGCGGTGCGCGAACTGGCGTCGATCAGGTCGGCGATGGCCTCGGCCTGGGCCAGGTCGAGCTTGTCGTTGAGGAAGGCCCGCTCGGAGAACTCGCCGGGACGGGCCAGCCTGGCCCCCAACTGCACGCAGCGCTCCAGCAGCAGGTCCATGAGCACCGGGCCGCCGTGGCCCTGCAACTCCAGCACGTCCTCGCCGGTGAAGGAGTGGGGGCCGGCGAAGTACAGGGCGATGCCCTCGTCGATCACCGCCGAGCCGCCGCGAAACGGGCCGTAGTGGGCGCGGCGCGGGGCAGGGCAGTGCCCCACCACCGCCTCGGCGATCGCCGCACAGGCGGGCCCGGAGACGCGGATGATGCCCACCCCGCCACGTCCCGGTGGCGTGGCGAGCGCCGCGATGGTGTCCTGGGCGTAAAGGGGCTCGGGCATCGTCATCTCCTCGTCACGTCGTGCGCCATTGTCCGTTGCCGGTGCCACCAACGCCAGACCCCCGCACGGGGCGGGGGTCTGGGGCTCATGGCTGGCCGGGGCTACTTGGTCTTCATGCCCTTGCCGATACTGGGGTCGCTCTCGATCTTGCGCGTGATCACGTACTGCTGGGCGATCGAGATGACGTTGTTGACCACCCAGTAGATGACCAGGCCGGCCGGGAACCACAGGAAGAAGAAGGTGAAGACGATCGGCAGCATCTTCATGATCTTCGCCTGCATGGGGTCCGGAGGCGTCGGGTTGAGCAACTGCTGCACGAACATCGAGGCGCCCATCAGGATCGGCAGGATGAAGAACGGGTCCTTCACCGAGAGGTCCTGGATCCAGAACATGAAGGGGGCATGGCGCAGTTCGACGGATTCGAGCAGCATCCAGTAGAGGGCGATGAATACCGGCATCTGCACCAGGATCGGCAGACAGCCACCCAGAGGATTGATCTTCTCCTTCTGGTAGAACTTCATCATCTCCTGGGACATCTTCTGGCGGTCGTCACCGTACTGTTCCTTGAGGCGCTGCATCTCAGGCCCCAGCTTGCGCATGCGGGCCATGGACTTGTAGGCCTTGGCCGAGAGCGGCCACATGGCCAGCTTGACCAGGATGGTCAGGAAGACGATGGACCAGCCCCAGTTGCCGATCAGGCTGTGGATCTGGTCGAGCAGCCAGAACAACGGGTTGGCGATGAACCACAGCCAGCCGAAGTCGACGGTCAGCCGCAGGTTGGGGGCCACTTCCTCGAGGTAGTCCTGAACCTTGGGACCGACGTACAGGGTGGCGCCCAGGCGTGCCTCGCCACCCGGGCTCACGCTGCTGACCGGACCGGCGAAGGCCGCGACATTGCGATTCTGCGAGTCGGTGGTGGCGTAGTAGAGATTCTGCTGGTTCTGGGCGGGGGCCCAGGCCGAGACGAAGTAGTGCTGGATGATGGCGACCCAGCCGCCCTCGACGTCGCGGTTGGCGAACTTGCCGTCCTGGATATCGCCGAAATCGACCTTCTGGTAGCGGTCGTCCGGCGAGGAGTAGGCCGCGCCCAGGTAGGAACTCATGCCCAGTGCCACGCCGCTGGAGGGATCGGGGCTGTTGTCGCGGGCCAGCTGGCCGATGAAGCGGGCGGTGACCGGCTGCTCGGTATTGTTGGCCAGGTAGTAGTTCACGTCCACGGCATAGTCGCCACGCGTGAAGGTGAAGCGCTTGATGATGTCGATGCCGTTGACCTGGGCCGACAGGTCCACCTCGAGGCGATTGTCGTTCTCGGTCAGGCGATACTCGGTGCTCTCGGGCGTGAAGCTGATACGGCCGGAGTGTCCGTCGAGCTGCAGCCCGGAACGGGCCACGTAGCTGCGGCTCTGGCTGTCGGACAGCAGCACATAGGGGTGATCGGAGTCCAGCGTCAGGCGGTGCTGGGGCAGGGCAGCATAGACGATGTCACCCCCCTGGGGGTCGATTCGGACATCCAGCACGTCGGTGATCACGGCCACCAGGTCACGGCTGCTGCTGGGCGCGGCCGTTTCGCCAGGCATCTCCTGCCCCACGTCGCTCTCGGCGCGCGGCGCCGCCGGGACTGCCAGGTCGTCGTCGCCGTCCGGCGTGGCGGCTTCCCGATCGGGAGCGCTGGTGGTGTAGGAGGGGGCTTCCGGTTCAGGAGCTACCTGACCGTAATCCTGATTCCACTGCACGACGATCAGGTAGGCGAGCACCGCCAGTGGAATCAGCAAGAGGAGTCGTTTTACGTCCATGAGGGTTCTGCCTGATGGGTGGTGAACATTCCGATGGCGCGGTGCGGGTTGCACGCTCGATATACACGAAAGCCTGCCGAAGGCAGGCTGGACTTTGCACGCGCACCCTCGGCGCCCGGCAAGGCGTTGTCGATGATCGCCTGATGGAAGGCGTTGGCTCTCATGCAGACTCCGTGGCTCGCCGATTCTTGACGTTGCCGGGACACGGCAACGCCGGCGACAGGATGCGTGGGCCCCATCAGCCGTCGGTCTTCGACTTCTGCACGTCTCGCGCCAGACGCTTCCACATGCCGTGAAGCTGGCGATGCAGGGTATCGTTGTCGAGCTCGTGCGCGCCGCGCCTGGCCAGAATCACGATATCCACCGAGGGCAGCCGTTGCTGCTGCAGCCGTATCGACTCACGAGCAAGACGCTTGAGACGGTTACGGTCGACGGCTCGTCGGACGTTCTTCTTGCTGAAGACCAGGCCCAGACGGGGGTGTCCCAAGTCGTTGGGTGATGCCAGTGCCATCAATCCCTTGCCATGGACCTTGTACGCAGCCGTATCGAAGACACGCCTATAGTCCCCGGCTGTCAGCAGTCGCAGACGCCGGGGAAAATCCTGACGGGACACGTGCGGTCCGCGTTCAGGCGCTCAGGCGCTTGCGACCCTTGGCGCGACGACGCGCCAGAACGGCACGACCATTCTTGGTGGCCATGCGGGCACGGAAGCCGTGCACGCGCTTGCGCTTGAGAACGCTCGGTTGAAAGGTGCGTTTCATAACTCGTTATTCCCACGTGGGTTTCAGGAAGAATCGGCAATTTCGAGGCGCCCGGATCGCGCATCGCAACCCGGGGGGATTCGGCTCAAGACCGGAAATTGTAGTGATTTCGGCGCGCCGGTGCAATTTTTCCGTGCCGGGGCCGATCATCGTCGCGGGCTGGCTGGATGCCCCGGGAGAGGCCTCCAATCATTACAAGATAGGGTCTTTAGATGATGTTGTTATTAATACTGGGGACAGTTTCTGTGGATAACCAGGTTTAACCTTTTCAAAACAATTTGATACCATGTTGCTCCCGCTGTGGGAAAGTCGCGGGCATGCTCGGGATTGCCTGTTCGCCGCGGGTGGACGCATGGCGCGACCATCCACAGGGACCCACCCATCCACGCAGTGGACATGCCCTTGTCCCCGGTGACCGGACAGGGTTTTCCACAGCAACCCGCGGCGGGGTGCATCGTGTGGATAACCCCGCTCGTGGGCGATACAATGGCGGTCGTTTTTTCGATGAATGGTGAGGTCGCGTGTCGCTCGCTCTCTGGCAACAGTGTCTGGACTACCTGCAGGACGAACTGAATTCACAGCAGTTCAATACCTGGATCCGCCCGTTGCAGGCGGAGGAGGGGGAGTCCAATGAACTTTGTCTGCTGGCACCGAACCGGTTCGTCCGGGACTGGGTCAGCGACAAGTATGCCAAGCGCATCAGTGAGCTGATGCGCGAGCTGTCGCCTGCCAAGCCTCCCAAGGTGGTGCTGTCGGTGGGCAGTCGTCGCAGCGCGACGGCACCCCGGCCCCGCGAACTGGGCAATCCCGTCTCGGCCAGCACCCGGCCGCCGGTGGCGCCTGCGGTCCAGACGCCGCCGCGCGGTGACGTGGGCGACGAGCGCGAGATCGAGGCGTTGCGCGAGGAGGGCACGGCCGCCCGGCGGCCCGGCGAGCGCCAGGTCCAGGTCGAGGGCAGCCTCAAGCACAACAGCGGGCTGAACCCGAACTTCACCTTCGAGACCTTCGTCGAGGGCAAGTCCAACCAGCTGGCGAGGGCGGCCTCGAGGCAGGTTTCCGAGAATCCCGGCGGAGCCTACAATCCCCTGTTCCTCTACGGCGGCGTCGGCCTCGGCAAGACGCACCTGATGCATGCGGTGGGCAATGCCCTGGCCGGGCGTCGCGAGAATGCCCGGGTGGTCTACCTGCACTCGGAGCGTTTCGTGGCCGACATGGTCAAGGCGCTGCAGCTCAATGCCATCAACGACTTCAAGCGCTTCTACCGCAGCGTGGACGCCCTGCTGATCGACGACATCCAGTTCTTCGCCGGCAAGGAGCGTTCCCAGGAGGAGTTCTTCCACACCTTCAACGCGCTGCTCGAGGGTGGCCAGCAGATGATCCTCACCTCGGATCGTTATCCCAAGGAAATCAGTGGGGTAGAGGAGCGCCTGAAGTCACGTTTCGGCTGGGGACTGACGGTGGCCATCGAGCCGCCCGAGCTCGAGACCCGCGTGGCGATCCTCATGAAGAAGGCCGATCAGGCCAAGGTCGACCTGCCCCATGATGCCGCCTTCTTCATCGCCCAGAAGATCCGCTCCAACGTTCGCGAGCTGGAGGGCGCGCTGAAGAAGGTGATCGCCGATTCCCACTTCATGGGCAAGCCGATCACCCAGGATTTCATCCGCGAGTCGCTCAAGGATCTGCTGGCCCTCCAGGACAAGCAGGTCGGGGTCGACAACATCCAGCGTACCGTCGCCGAGTACTACAAGATCAAGCTCTCCGACCTGCTGTCCAAGCGCCGCTCGCGTTCGGTGGCCAGGCCGCGCCAGGTGGCCATGGCGCTGGCCAAGGAGCTGACCAACCACAGCCTGCCGGAGATCGGGGATGCCTTCGGAGGCCGCGATCACACTACGGTGTTGCACGCATGCCGCAAGGTACAGGCCCTCCAGGAGGAGAGTGCAGACATCCGCGAGGATTACAAGAACCTGCTGCGTCTGTTGACCAGCTAGGCCTGTTGCCTTTCAGGCGTTACCTTTCTGACACGACAGCGATGCCGTTCGACCGGCCAGCCCGCGCCGCCGGCCGCAACCCTTCAGGACAAGAAGTGGAGCCGACATGAAATTTTCCATCTCCCGAGAAGCGCTGCTGCGGCCGCTGACGCTGGTCGCCGGCGTGGTGGAGCGACGCCAGACCCTTCCGGTACTGTCCAACGTGCTGATCCAGGTCGACCAGGACCAGGTGGCGCTGACCGGCACCGATCTGGAGGTAGAGCTGATCGGGCGAACCGCGGCAAGCTCCGTCGAGGAGCCGGGGGCCGCCACCGTGCCCGCGCGCAAGCTGATGGACATCTGCAAGTCCCTGCCGGACCAGGCGGAGATCCAGCTCTCCCTCGAGGAGGGTCGGGCCGTGCTGCGCAGCGGACGCTCCCGCTTCACCCTCTCGACCCTGCCGGTGGCGGAGTTCCCCAATATCGAGGACAGTCAGGGCAGCACCGAGCTCAGCCTGCCGCGGGGGACCCTCAAGCAGCTGATCGATGCCACCTCCTTCGCCATGGCGCAGCAGGATGTACGCTACTACCTCAATGGCATGCTGCTCGAGATGCGCTCCAACCTGGTGCGCGCCGTGGCTACCGATGGCCATCGCCTGGCCGTCTGTTCCCGGCCCACGGAGATCCAGGTGGAACCCGCGCAGAAGCTGATCGTGCCGCGCAAGGGGATCCTCGAGCTGGCACGCCTGCTGGATGACAGCGACGAGCCAGTCAGCCTGACCCTCGGCACCAGTCATGTCCGGGCCCATACCGGCGACTTCACCTTCACCTCGAAGCTGGTGGATGGCAAGTTTCCCGACTACGAACGGGTCGTACCCCGCGGCGGCGACAAGGTCTTCATCGCCGACCGGGCCGAACTTCGCCAGGTGCTGTCGCGCACGGCCATTCTCTCCAACGAGAAGTATCGCGGCGTGCGCCTGAACCTCGAGGAGGGCAACCTTCGCGTGATGGCCAACAACCCCGAGCAGGAGGAGGCCGAGGAGAACGTGGCGATCGAGTACAGCGGTGCGGCAATGGAGATCGGCTTCAACGTCGGTTACCTGGTGGACGTGCTGAACGTGCTGGGCGAGGATCGCGTGCAGATGACCCTGGCCGATCCCAACAGCAGCGCGCTGATGGAAGAGCCCGGCGGGGGCGATGCCCTCTACGTCGTCATGCCGATGCGGCTCTGACAGGCCCTGGCGGCGTCCTGCCGGGCCCCACCCCCATGCCACTCGACCGCCTCACCTTCCAGGGCCTGCGTAACCTGCAGGCCCTCGACCTTCGCCCGGGCGCCCGGATCAACCTGTTGACCGGCGCCAATGGCAGCGGCAAGACCAGCCTGCTGGAGGGCATCCATATTCTCGGCATGGGCCGTTCCTTCCGCACGCGTCAACTGCGGCACGTCATGGCTCACGAGTCCCGGGAGCTGATGCTGCACGGGCGCGTTGCCGGTGATCCTCCCATCCCCTTCGGCGTACGCCGACATCGTGATGCCGCCGAACTGGAGATGCGTCTTGCCGGCGAGCGTGTCACACGCATCTCGCGCCTGGTGGAGACATTGCCGCTCCAGCTGATCAATCCCGATGCCTTCCGCCTGCTGGAGGGGTCGCCCGCCGGTCGGCGCGAGTTTCTCGACTGGGGGGTGTTTCACGTGAAACACGAGTTTCTCGATGTCTGGCAGCGGGCGCGTCGTGCGCTGAAACATCGGAATGCGCTGCTCAGGCATGGTAGAATGAACGATGGTTCCCTGGCGGCCTGGGAGCTGGAGCTGGTGCACTGGAGCGAGCGGCTCGACGAACTGCGAACCGCCTGGATCGAGGCCTTCTTGCCGATCTTCGAGGAGACCCTCGCGGGCCTGCTGCCGCTTCCCGAGTTGCGGCTTCGTTATTCACGCGGCTGGGATCGCCGGCGTGGCCTTGCCGATATCCTGCGCCAGGGACGGGACACCGACCGCCAGATGGGGTTCACCCAGCAGGGGCCTCAGCGCGCCGATCTCGGTATTCGGTTGGGGCCGCGTCCGGCCGTGGAGGTGCTGTCTCGTGGCCAGCAGAAGCTGGTCGTGAGTGCGCTGAAGCTGGCACAGGGGCGTCTGCTCGAGGCGAGCACGGGGCGTACCTGTGTGTACCTTATCGACGACCTCCCGGCCGAGCTGGACAACGAGCACCGGCGCGTGTTCTGCGACTGGCTGGAGAGAATGCACTGCCAGGTGTTCATTACCAGCGTCGATCACGACGCCCTGGCGGATCTGTGGCAACCCGAGACCCCGGTCACGATGTTTCACGTGAAACGTTCGAGTTCGGGCGAAGGGCAGCTGTTGCCACTGGACAGACAGACTTCATGACGGAGTAGTCAATGAGCGAACAGGCTTACGACTCATCGAGCATCAAGGTTCTCAAGGGCCTGGATGCCGTACGCAAGCGTCCCGGCATGTACATCGGCGATACCGATGACGGGACCGGCCTGCACCACATGGTGTTCGAGCTGGTGGACAACTCCATCGATGAAGCCCTGGCTGGGTACTGCAGCGAGATCCGGGTCATCATCCATCCCGACGAGTCGATCACCGTCAGCGACAACGGTCGTGGCGTCCCGACCGATATCCACGAGGGGGAGGGGGTCTCGGCTGCCGAGGTGATCATGACGGTGCTCCATGCCGGGGGCAAGTTCGATGACAACTCCTACAAGGTCTCGGGTGGCCTGCATGGTGTCGGTGTCTCGGTCGTCAATGCCCTCTCCGAGGAGCTGAAGCTGACCATCTGGCGCGCCGGCCAGGTCCATGAGCAGATCTATCACCATGGTGTCCCGCAGGCGCCGCTGTCGGTGGTCGGCAAGACCGAGAAGAGCGGCACGCGGGTGCACTTCCGGCCCTCGCCGGAGACCTTCGCCAACATCGAGTTCCACTATGACATCCTGGCCAAGCGCCTGAGAGAGCTCTCCTTTCTCAATTCCGGCGTGGCCATCCGCCTGATGGACGAGCGGAGCGGCAAGGAGGAGCTCTTCCACTACGAGGGCGGCCTCAAGGCGTTCGTCGACCACCTGAACACCAACAAGACGGTGCTCAATCCGGTGTTCCACTTCGAGGCCGAGCGCGAGGATGGTGTCGTCATCGAAGTGGCGATGCAGTGGAGCGACTCCTTTTCGGAGAATATCTTCTGCTACACCAACAACATTCCCCAGCGGGATGGTGGTACCCACCTGGCCGGTTTCCGCGCGGCCCTGACGCGCAGCCTCAACCACTACATCGAGGCGGAGGGGTTGCTCAAGAAGTCCAAGGTCAACACCTCCGGGGACGATGCACGGGAAGGGCTCACCGCGATCATCTCCGTGAAGGTACCGGACCCCAAGTTCTCCTCCCAGACCAAGGACAAGCTGGTCTCCTCCGAGGTGAAGACGGCGGTGGAGCAGGAGATGGGGCGGCTGTTCTCCGAGTACCTGATCGAGAAGCCCAACGAGGCCAAGTCGATCGTCAACAAGATGCTCGACGCCGCCCGGGCCCGCGAGGCCGCGCGCAAGGCACGCGACATGACGCGCCGGAAGGGGGCCCTGGATATCGCCGGCCTGCCCGGCAAGCTGGCCGACTGCCAGGAGAAGGACCCCAGCCTTTCCGAGCTGTTCCTGGTCGAGGGTGACTCCGCCGGCGGCAGCGCGAAGCAGGGCCGTGACCGCCGTACCCAGGCGATCCTGCCGCTCAAGGGCAAGATCCTCAATGTCGAGAAGGCACGCTTCGACAAGATGCTGTCGTCGGCGGAGGTGGGTACCCTGATCACCGCGCTGGGCTGCGGCATCGGTCGCGAGGAGTTCAACCCCGACAAGCTGCGCTACCACTCGATCATCATCATGACCGACGCCGACGTGGACGGCTCGCACATTCGCACGCTGCTGCTGACCTTCTTCTTCCGCCAGATGTCACAGCTGATCGAGCGCGGGCATGTGTTCATCGCCCAGCCACCGCTCTACAAGATCAAGCGCGGCAAGCAGGAGAGCTACCTCAAGGACGAGCAGGCCCTGATCGACTACCTGACGACCACCGCGCTGGACGGGGGGCGGCTCTACGTCAACGCGGATGCGCCAGGCATCAGCGGCTCGGGGCTCGAGAGCCTGGTCAACCAGTACCGCGACGTGATGAAGCGCATCGACCGCCTGTCCCGGGTCTACCCCAGGGAGGTGCTTCGCCGGATCGTTCATGCGGCACACCTGGAGGGCGAAGAAAGCCTCCGGGATCGTGTCACCATGGAGAATTGGATCGAGTATCTGCAGGCGGAGATGGATGCCCAGGTGGCCTACGAGGGCGGGCCTCGCTACACCTTCCGCCTCGAGGAGGATACCGAACGCGGCCTCTACCTCCCCGCCGTCAGCCTGACGGCCCACGGCGTGACGACCGACTATGTATGGGGCATCGACTTCTTCACCAGTGCGGACTACCGCATCATCGCTGGTCTCGGGGAAACCCTGGATGGCCTGCTGGAAGAAGGGGCCTATGTAGCCCGTGGCGAACGCCAGAAGCCGGTAGCGACCTTCTACGAGGCGCTGGAATGGTTGATGGCCGAAGCCCAGCGCGGGCTTTCCATCCAGCGCTACAAGGGGTTGGGTGAAATGAACCCCGACCAGTTGTGGGAAACCACCATGGACCCGAGTACCCGTCGCATGTTGCGCGTGTCGATCGAGGATGCGGTGGCAGCCGACATGATGTTCAACACCCTGATGGGCGATGAGGTCGAGCCGCGGCGGGACTTCATCGAACGCAATGCCCTGGTTGCCAACCTGGACATCTAGGCCGGGATGTTTCACGTGAAACACCCCTGAGGGCAGATCCCTCTGGCCGTTAGACACAACCCCGCCGGCATGCCTTGCCCGCGGGGTTTTTGCTTGTCCGGAAGGAGCCGACCCTTGCCGATGCCGCTACCGGGCGAGGAGCCAGTCGACGAAGGCCGACAGGTCATCGAAGACCGGTACGCCCGCCAGCCCTTGGCCCTTGGCCAGTGTCCGTTCTCCCTTGCCTGTCCGGACCAGCGCGGGCCGGCAGCCGAGGGGTTCGCCGGCCTGGAGGTCGCGAAGGCTGTCGCCCACCATCCAGCTCCCTTCCAGGCTGTCGAGACCCAGGGCGTTGCGGATCTGCACCAGCAGGCCGGGGAGGGGCTTGCGGCAGTCGCAGCCGTCATCGGGCCCGTGCGGGCACCAGGCGATATGGGAGATCTCGCCGCCGGCCTCTGCCACCAGGCTGCGCAGCCTGGCATGCATGTCGGCCAGCGTCTGCTCGTCGTAGTAGCCACGGGCGATACCCGACTGGTTGGTGGCAATCGCCACCTGCCAGCCCGCCCGGCTCAGGCGCGCGATCGCCTCGATGGCACCGGGATAGGGGATCCACTCGTCGAGCGATTTCACGTAGGCATCGGAGTCCTGGTTGATGACACCGTCACGGTCGAGGATCACGAGTTTCGGGTAAGCGGGCATAAGGGATTGTCGCTGCTCGGGGGTGGGTCGGTGGGCAGAGTGTTTCACGTGGAACACGCGCTGCCAAGCACGCGAGGCGTGAGTATCGGGGTGCCTCGGATTCGACACCCGAGCCGCATGACGCGACCGGATGTTCCACGTGAAACATTGCGGTCTTCGACGAAAAAGGGCCGGCGAGTGATCGCCGGCCCTGTCGTTCTCGCCGAGCGGGGTTACTGCTGCAGCAGGGCGATGTCGGCCACTTCCAGGAACAGTGCCTGCAGTCCCGCGAGAAGGGCCAGGCGATTGCGGCGCACGTTCTCGTCCTCGGCCATGACCATGACCTGGTCGAAGAAGGCGTCGACCGGTTCGCGGAGAGAGGCCAGGGCGTCCAGGGCTTCGCGATAGCGACCCTCGGCGAACAGCGGCATGACGGCCTGGCGCTGCCGGGTCACGGCGTCGTGCAGGGTCCGCTCGGCGGGCTCCTGCAGCAGCCCGACATCCACGGCGATGCTCTCGTCATGGGGCTGCTTGGCGAGGATATTGGAGACTCGCTTGTTGGCGGCAGCCAGGGCGGCGGCTTCCTCACGACTGGCGAAGGCATGCACCGCGCGCAGGCGGCGAGCGAAGTCCAGCGGGCGGGTGACCGGACGGGCTCGCACGGCCAGATAGACCTCGGCCTCGATACCCTCGTCCTGCCCCCAGGCGCGAAAGCGGTCGAGCATGTAGCCGAGGACCTCGTCGACCAGCTGCTCGGCGTAGGGCAGCTCCTGGTGCTGGGCGGCCGCCAGCTCGAGCAGCTCGCGCAGGTCGAGATCCAGGTCGCCCTTGATCAGGATGTTGAGTACCCCGATGGCGGCGCGACGCAGGGCAAAGGGATCCTTGGTGCCAGTGGGACGCTGCCCGATACCGAAGATGCCGGTCAGGGTGTCGAGCCGATCGGCCAGTGCCAGCGCCAGGCCGGTACGAGTGCCGGGGATCCCGTCACCCGCGAAGCGCGGCAGGTACTGTTCCTCAAGGGCCTGGGCCACGTCGGCCGGCTCGCCGTCGTGGGTGGCGTAGTAGCGGCCCATGATGCCCTGAAGCTCGGGAAACTCCAGTACCATCTCGGTGACCAGGTCGCACTTGGCCAGCTCGGCGGCACGGCGTGCATGGGCCACATCGCCATCGATGCGGCCGGCGATGAAGGCGGCCACGGCGGCGGTGCGGTGCGCCTTGTCGGCCAGGCTGCCGAGCTGCTTCTGGAACACCACGCCGGAGAGCCCGGTGATGCGCTCGGAAAGTGGCTGCCTGCGGTCGGTCTCGTAGAAGAAGGCGGCATCGGCCAGGCGAGGGCGGATCACCTTCTCGTTGCCCTCGATCACCTGCTGCGGGTCCTGGCTGTCGATGTTGGAGATGGTGATGAACAGCGGCTTCAGGCGGCCCTGCTCGTCGAGCAGGTGGAAGTACTTCTGGTTGGCCTTCATCGAGGAGATCAGGCACTCCGCGGGCACTTCCAGGAAGCGCTCGTCGAAGCTGCCGGTCAGGGCCACAGGCCACTCGACCAGGCCGCTCACCTCGGTGAGCAACGCCTCGTCGATCACCGCCTGGCCATTCTGGACCTCGGCCTCGGCCAGCACCTGCTCGCGGATGCGCTCGCGGCGCTTCTCCCGATCGGCCAGTACCCAGGCGGACTCCAGGGCGGTCAGGTAGTCCTCGGCATGGGCCAGCACCAGCGGCTCGGGGGCATGGAAGCGATGCCCGCGGGTGACGCGTCCGGCGGTCAGTCCCAGGAGCTCGGCCTCGACCACGTCTCCGCCGTAGAGCATCACCAGCCAGTGCACGGGGCGGGAGAACTCGACCCGGGAGGCCCCCCAGCGCATGTTCTTGGGCACCGGGAGGGCGCCGATCGCCTTCTCGACGATGGCGGGCAACAGGCGGGTGGTGGCGTCGCCCTGCTGCTGCTCGCGGTAGCCGAGCCAGGTGCCCTTGCCGGTCTCCAGGTGGATCAGGTCGTCGACGCCAACACCGCAGGAGCGGGCGAAGCCCTGGGCGGCCTTGGTCGGCTGGCCGTCCTTGAAGGCCGCGGCCAGTGCCGGGCCGCGACGCTCGACCTCGCGGTCGGGCTGCTTGTCGGCGAGTTCACGGACCTGTACCGCCAGGCGTCGAGGGCTGGCGTAGGCGACCACCTCGCCGAAGTCGACCTCGGCCTCGGCCAGGCCGCGGCGGATGCCCTCGGCGAGGGCGTCGGACAGGGTGTCGAGGGCGCTCGGCGGCAACTCCTCCACGCCCAGTTCAACCAGTAGGGTGTTGGCAGCCATGCTCAAGCGTCTCCCTGTTCGGCAAGTGGCTCCTGGGCCAGCAGTTCCTGGCGCAGGGCCTGGGGGGCCAGCGGGAAGCCGGCGGACTTGCGTGATTCGTAGTAGGCGTGGGCCACGTCACGTGCCATGGTGCGCACGCGCAGGATGTAGCGCTGGCGCTCGGTGACCGAGATGGCGTGTCGGGCGTCCAGCAGGTTGAAGGTGTGCGAGGCCTTGAGCACCTGCTCGTAGGCGGGCAGGGGCAGGGAGGCGTCGAGCAGCTTGGCGCATTCCCGCTCCTGGTGGTCGAAGGCGGTAAAAAGTGCCGGCACATCGGCATGCTCGAAGTTGTAGGCGGACTGCTCGCGCTCGTTCTGCAGGTAGACGTCGCCATAGCTGACGCGGGTACCATCCGGGGCAATGGTCCAGACCAGGTCGTAGACGCTGTCGACGTCCTGGAGGTACATGGCGATGCGCTCCAGGCCGTAGGTCAGCTCGCCGGTGACGGGGTAGCACTCCAGGCCACCGGCCTGCTGGAAGTAGGTGAACTGGGTCACCTCCATGCCATTGAGCCAGACTTCCCAGCCCAGGCCCCAGGCGCCGAGGGTGGGGGATTCCCAGTTGTCCTCGACGAAGCGGATGTCGTGCACCAGGGGATCCAGCCCCAGGCGCTTGAGCGATCCCAGGTAGAGCTCCTGGAGCTCGGCAGGGGAGGGCTTCATCACCACCTGGAACTGGTAGTAGTGCTGCAGGCGGTTGGGGTTCTCGCCGTAACGGCCGTCGGTGGGCCGGCGGGAGGGCTGCACGTAGGCGGCATTCCAGGTCTCGGGGCCGATGGAGCGCAGGAAGGTGGCCGGATGGAAGGTGCCGGCCCCGACTTCCATGTCCAGGGGCTGCAGGATCACGCAGCCCTGTTCGGCCCAGTACTGCTGCAGGGCTAGGATCAGGCCCTGGAAGGTTGCCACGTCTGGCGTCGACTGTGTCATTGCGGAAGCACCGTTGGCCATGAATTCACGAGGCGTCAAGTATACAATCACAGGCAGATCGGTTATAGGCGCAGTCCGCTGCGCCACAGCGAGGAAATTCCATGATCGTAGTGACAGGCGGAGCCGGCTTCATCGGCTCGAATCTGGTCAAGGCACTCAATGCCCGCGGCCGCGACGACGTGCTGGTGGTCGACGACCTCTCCGACGGCACCAAGTTCGTCAACCTGGCCGACTGCACCCTCGGCGACTACCTGGACAAGGACGACTTCCGCGCCCGGGTCGAGGCCGTCCTGCGCGGCGAACCCGCCAGGCTGCCGGCCATCGAGGCGATCTTCCACGAGGGGGCCTGTTCCGATACCACGGAGTGGGACGGCCGCTTCATGCTGGACAACAACTTCGAGTACTCCAGGGTGCTGCTCGATTTCTGCCAGCAGCAGGGCATTCCTTTCCTGTATGCCTCCTCGGCGGCCACCTACGGCGGCAGCCAGGTATTCCGGGAGGAGCCCGAGCACGAGAAGCCGCTCAACGTCTATGGCTACTCCAAGCTGCTGTTCGACCAGCATGTGCGCTCTCGCTGGAGCGAGCTGAGCGGCCAGGTCGTGGGGTTCCGCTACTTCAACGTCTACGGGCCCCGGGAGCAGCACAAGGGCAAGATGGCCAGCGTTGCCTACCACCACCACACCCAGATCAGTGCCGGCGAGAACGTGAAGCTGTTCGGCGCCTGGGATGGCTATGACGCCGGCATGCAGAGCCGTGACTTCGTCTACGTGGGCGACGTGGTGGACGTGAACCTCTGGTTCCTCGACCATCCGGATGCCTCCGGCATCTTCAACCTGGGCTCGGGGCGTGCCGAGCCGTTCAAGGCGATCGGCGAGGCGGTGATCGACTTCCACGGCAAGGGCGAGATCGAGTACATCGACTTTCCCGAGGAGCTCAAGGGACGCTACCAGAGCTACACCCGCGCCGACATCTCGCGGCTGCGGGCCGCCGGCTACGATGCCGAGTTCCGTACCGTCGCCGAGGGGGTACGTGAGTACCTGGAGTGGTTGAATGGCTGAGGCCGTCGCCAGGCACCCGTTGAGGGGCGAGCGGATCCTGGTGGTGGGGCCGTCCTGGGTGGGTGACATGGTCATGGCCCAGAGCCTGCTGATGACCCTCAAGGCCCGCGACCCCGGGTGCCGCATCGGGGTGGTGGCTCCCGCATGGTCGCGGCCGATTCTCGAGCGCATGGCGGAGGTCGACGAGATCGCCTGCCTCGAGACGGGACATGGCGAGTTCGGCTGGCGTGCCCGACGGGCACTGGCCGGGCAACTGCGCGGCCGCTTCGACCGCGCCATCGTGCTGCCGCGCTCCTGGAAGTCCGCCCTGGTGCCCTTGCTGGCCGGTATCCCCCGGCGCACCGGTTTCACCGGCGAGCAGCGCTATGGCCTGATCAATGATCGGCGCCGACTCGACAGGGCGGTACTGGACCAGACCGTCAAGCGATTCGTCGCCCTGGGGCTGCCGGCCGGGGAGGCGGGGCGGGGGGATTTCACCATTCCTCGCCCGCGTCTCGCTGTCGATACCGACAACCTGGCCTCGCTGTACCGGACCCTCGGGCTCTCGACGCGACCCGCCATTGGCATGATGCCGGGGGCGGAGTACGGCCCGGCAAAGCAGTGGCCGCTCGCCTACTTCCGTGAACTAGCCGGGCGACTCGTGGCGGAAGGCTTCGAGGTACGGGTGCTGGGGGGGCCGAAGGATGCGGCCGCCGGCGAGACGATCAGCGCGGGGCAGGCGCAGGTGCATAACCTGTGCGGCCGGACCCGACTGGCGGATGCGGTGGATCTGCTGGCGGATTGCCGCCAGGTGGTCACCAACGACTCCGGCCTGATGCACGTGGCGGCCGCGGTGGGTACCCGGATCCAGGCGATCTACGGCTCCTCCTCGCCGCGCTACACGCCGCCCCTGACCGACGATGCCGAGATTCACTATCTCGGCCTCTCCTGCTCGCCCTGCTTCGAGCGGCGCTGCCCGCTGGGGCATACCCACTGCCTGGTGCACATGCCGCCGGAACGCCTGCTGGAGGCGGTATTGGGTAGCTCCGAGGCGGTCATCGCCCGCGGTTGAGGCGACATCACTGTACCTCGGCGGGCTCCTCGCCGATGGCGTCCTCGGGGGCTTCCACGACCTGCTCCTGGCGCTGGGGGGGTTGCTCCGCGGGCCGCTCCGGTACCAGCCCTTCCCACAGGCGCTGCTGCAGCGCCGTCTCCTCGCGCAGCCGGGCGTTCACGCTCTCGAGGCTGTGCTGCTCCAGCATGGTCGGGGCCGGTGACATCAACGAGACGCCCAGCCCGGCGCGGTGGTCGTCGATCTCGAAGCCCATCGCCTCGAGGATGGTCGGGAAGACATCGATCATGGAGGATTCGCGCCTGACCCTGCCGAGGGGGATGTCGGGGCCCAGCAGCATGAAGGTATTATCCCGCTCGCCGCTGATCAGCGCTTCCCAGGCCGAGACCCGCATGGTCAGGTGGTCGCTGGCGATCACCACCAGGGTGTTCTCCAGGAACCCTTCGGCCTCGAGCCGCTCGATCAGGTCGCGTGCCAACCAGGCCGAACACTCCACCGAGTAGAGGATGTCGACCCCGTCGAACTCCCCCTGGCGCTCGATGCAGCGCCGGGCCGGATAGCCATGGGGGGCATGGCCGGCGAGGGTCAGGCTGACGACCCCCCAGGGGTCACCGGTCGCGTCGAGGCGGTGGATCTCCTCCACGATGAAGTCGAAGAGGGAGTCATCGTAGAGCCCCCAGTTGTTGAGGTACTCGGGATCCTCCAGTCGAGGGCGCAGCTCCTCGCGGCCCAGGATGGTGTCGAAGCCGTGGTCCTCGTAGAACACACCCTTGCCGGCGAAGGCCGTGCTGGCGCCTCCCAGGTAGGCGAGCCGGTAGCCCTGCTCGGCGAGCAGGTCGCCGAGGCAGTCGATGCCGGGTACCACCTGGCCGAGGGGCTCGAACTGGGCATCGTGGAGCAGCCCGGCGGGCATCAGCGGGGTACCGCACTGGCTGGCGATCATGCCGGCCATGGTCCAGCCGGTGTTGTCGAGCTGGCGTACGGCCTCGAAGACACGCCCCTGCTCGCCGAGGGCCTCGAGGTCGGCATAGGCATCGCCGAAGCGTTCTCGGTCGGCATAGGTGCGCTCGATGCTCTCCAGGTAGAGCAGCAGCAGGTTGGGTGGGTCCTGGGGGGGCTGCTGGAAGTCCGGCTCGACGTAGCGACGCTCCAGCCAGGCGCCGTCGTCGGTGACGATGGCGGCACCGCGCTGGGTGATGCCGTAGAGCAGGGGGTTGCTGGCCAGCAGGCCCAGGGCCAGCAGGCGCTCGCCGAGCCGCCAGCGGTGATCGTTCCATACCAGCCAGGTGAAGGAGGCGAGCAGGGCGAGCATCGACAGGTTGTAGAGCACCGCGGCCAGCTTGCGGCCGACCCCGCCATGATCGGCCATGCCGGCCTGCAGGTGGAAGTACACTGCCCCCAGGTCCACGTTGCCGAAACTGTCGGCGAGGTAGACGTAGAGCCCCCAGAGGGCGATGGGCAGCAGCGACCAGGGCCAGACACGGGCCCGTGGGCGTGGACGCCGTGGCGCCCCCCAGCGCAGCAGCCAGCCCAGCCCGAGCCAGGCTCCGGCGATCGGCACCATTCCCCACCACGGCAGCAGTGACAGTGTCACGATGGCGTGGCCGATGCAGAGCCCGATGACCAGCAGGGCCCACCAGCGTGGCCGGTGGATTGGTGAGAGCATGAGGTGACGGAACATGTGGGGTCGCCGCAGTGAGATTGTTCCCAAGCTTATCAAGACGCGGGCTCTTTACCCACATGGTCACCTGGCGATGTCGGAAGCGTCCGCTTACACTGGGCGGCGTCAAACCACCCGCCAAGGACATCCGATGCCGATTGCTGCCGTGCTGATCGTCAAGAACGAGCAGGCTCACCTGCGCGCCTGCCTGGAAACGCTGGCATGGGTCGACGAGATCGTGGTGGTGGATGCCGGAAGTCGGGATGCGACCTGCGAGATTGCACGCGAGTTTACCGACAAGGTCGTGGTGGAGGATGACTGGCAGGGGTTCGGGATTCAACGCCAGCGGGCTGAGTCTCGGGTGGAGAGCGATTGGATCCTGATGATCGATGCCGATGAACGTGTCACTCCGGCGCTGCGAACCAGCATCCAGGAGGCGCTGGAGAAGGAGGCGGCGGCTATCTTCACCCTGCCGCGCCTCTCCTGGTGCTTCGGTGACTATATCCGTCACTCTGGCTGGTATCCCGACAGGGTTGCACGTCTGTATCCGCGGGGCCGGGCCGGCTACAATGCGGCGCTTGTCCACGAGAAACTCGAGAATCCGGAAGGGCTCTCCGTGAAGCCGCTGCAGGGCGATCTGCTGCACTTCACATACCGTGACCTGCGGCATTATCTGGAAAAGTCGGCCCACTATGCCCAGGCCTGGGCGGAACAGCGTGCCGCTCGCGGCAAGCGCGGCAGCCTGGCCTCTGGCATCACCCATGGTATCGGCTGCTTCCTGCGCATGTACCTGCTCAAGGCCGGTTTCCTCGACGGTCGGCAGGGGCTGCTGCTGGCGCTCCTCTCTGCCCACTCCACCTTCGCCAAGTACGCCGACCTCTGGGTCAGGACCCGGACGTTACCCCCGCCGCAAGACGCCGAAGCAGGGCGCTAATGGCCTCGGAAGATTTATCGAGATCGATGCTCGTCATGTCACGCTCCTCGGCGCCAGCGGGCGGACAGAAGGCCAGCCGGCGATCCGCGGCATTGCAGGTCTGCCAGCGCAGCGGCGTCGCCGAGCGACGCGCCGGGTAGAAGCCCGCCGTGGGCAGGTTCAGGCAACCGGCGATATGCAGCGGGCCGGTGGAGCCGGCGACGAACAGGTCGGCCGCGGCGAGGCTCAGGGCGAAGTCATCGATCCCCTTCCGTGGAGGCAACAGCGCGGCATCGAGCCCTGCGGCGAGGAGCCTGTCGCGCAACCCCGCGGCGGTGGCCTCCTCGCCGGGGCCGGCGGTCAGCAGCCAGGCCGGTCGTGGGGCGGACGCCGCCGCGAGACGCGATTCGATCCCGAGGATCAGTTCGCCGTAGCGGTCGGGTGACAGGTTCACCGCCGAGCCGCCGCTGCCGGGATGCACGAAGACCCAGGAGCGTGAGTCATCCAGGCCGAGTTCACCGGCGATGCGGGCCCGCTGGGCGTTGCGGCTTGCCTGGGGCAGCGGCCAGAAGGGGGGCGACGGTCTTGGCGGCCGGGGGTAGCCCAGCTCGCCGAGCAAGGCCTCGGCCAGTTCCAGGTTGTAGACGTATTCCGGCCTTGCCGAACGCGACCTGCGCTGGGCGATGCGTCGGTTGTAGAATAGCTGGGCCCACTTGGTGGCCGGGGCGAGCCGCAGGGGAATCCCGGCTCGCCAGCCCAGCCAGCCGATGCGCGGCGTGGAGAAGAGTGTCAGCAGGGCGTCGAATCGACCCTCCTGCAGCCTGGCCAGCAGCTCGTGTCGACCCTCGCCTCCCGAGCCATCGCCGGGATCGAGGAGCACCTCGTCGATCCAGGGGCAGAGCCTCGCCATCGGGGCGGTATAGGCCGGCACCAGCACGCTGACGTGGGGGCTCGGCTCGGCCGCCTTGAGGCAGGCCAGCGCCGGCCAGGCCAGCATGAAGTCGCCGAGCTTGTCGTTGCGAACCACCAGCAGGCGGGAGCGGTGCTCGTCCATTGCAGTGGCGGAAGTTGTCGTCATCCGGGCTCCCGAGCCCCGATACCGGAAAGGAGCCAACCTTGTCCCACAAGGTCATGCATATCTGCCTCTCGAACGGCTGGGGCGGACTGGAAATGTATCCCTCGCGGATTATACCCGAGCTGAGGTGTCAGGGGTGGGAGTCCCATGGACTGGCCCTGGCCGGCTCCCGTGTCGCGGAGAGCTTCGGGGAGGCCGACGTCTCCCCGCTCACGGTCCCCTCGAAGGGGCGGGCGCTGCTGGCCGCGGGGCGCCTGCTTGCCTACCTGAAGACCCACGACATCGGCGTGATCCACTGCCACAAGTCCAGCGACCTGCGGCTGGGCGCCCTGCTGGCGACGCTGCGGCCGTCGCTGAGGCTCTTCTTCACCGATCACATGGGTGTCACCCGGCCCAAGAAGGATCCCTATCACCGCTGGGCCTACGGTCGCGTCACCCGGCTCTTCTCCATCAGCGAAGCGACCCGGCGGCGCAACCTGGCGGCCTTCCCGCTGCCCGCCGACCGCATCCGCCGGCTCCACCTGGGCATCGACCCCGAGCCCTACGCGCCGCGGCTCGATGACGAGGCGCGCCAGGCCCTGCGCCGCGAGCTGGGCCTTCCCGAGGGGGCGGTGGCCATCGGCCTGCCGGGACGACTGACAGCAGGCAAGGGACAGCGGGTCTGGATAGAGGCCCTGGCACGTCTGGCCCGATCCCGGCCGGCACTGCCCTGGCACGGCGTGCTGATCGGTGGCCTGACGGCCGGCGAGGGCAGCAACGAGAATTACGTGGCGGAGCTGCGGGAGCGTGTCGCCGCGCTGGGCCTCGAGTCCCGGATCACCTTCGCCGGCTTTCGCCGCGACCTGCCCCGGCTGTTCGAGGTACTCGACATCGTCTGCGTGCCTTCGCGCAACGAGGCCTTCGGCCTCACCGTGATCGAGGCCATGGCCGCCGGCAGGGCGGTCATCGGCGCCGACAGCGGGGCGATTCCCGAACTGCTGGAGAGCGACAGCGGCCGGCTGGCGGACCCGGAGGACGCCGGTGCCTGGGCCGAGGCCATGGCCGAGCTGGCCGCCGACGAGGGCCTGCGCCGGCGACTGGGCGAGTCGGCTCGGCGGCGGGTACGGGAGGACTTCACTCTTGAGGCCCATGTGCGGACCCTGGCTAGCGAATACGAGACCGAGCAACGAGCTGGAGAACGGTGAGAGCCTGGATCGACAAGTGTGCCTACCTCAACCGACATGGTAGGTGCTGGCTTGAGCACCTGGCCGTCAACCACGTGAAACACATCTTGATGATCCGCCGAAGGCACTCCGGCGACTATACGGCGGCTAGGTGACCTTCCCCCGAATCAGGTCAGGGGTTGGAGGAATCGTGCAAGCTCGGCCTTGAGTCGCCTCCAGTCAAAGTGGTTCACGTCCAGCGGATCGGCGGGCTCGGAGAGGAAGTTTATGGAGCGTGGATGGCGGCTGTGCCAGTCGTCGCGATCGGCGGGGTCGTAGGGGAAGAGCACGAAGGAAGGTACCCCCAGCCCGTCTGCCAAATGCACGGTCGCGGTGATGCCCGAGACGAGTGCCTGTGAACGCGCGATCAGGGCTATGTTGTCGTGAATCGTGTGGGTCTCGGGAAGATGCACCACCCGACCGCCGGCGAAGCCCTCACACAGTGCCTCGACCTCTGCCTGCTTGCCGGGTGCCGAGAGCACGCATACATCATGATTTGGCAGCAGCTCCAGTATGGAGGTGATCAATCGTCGGGAGCTCTCGGGCGTCAGGCTGCGTGCACGTCCCTTGCTGTAGGCATTGAAGGTGACGAAAGGCCGCTTTCCCCGAGCAGCCCACCAGCACTCGACGTCCTCCTCTGCTGCTTCGTTACGGGGCACGATATAGCGCGTATCTACCTCGTTGGCGCCACAGCGCTTCAGCAAGTCGACGTACTTTTCAGCCATGTGTGCGCCATGCGTGAGGCGTCCCAGCTTCAGGTCGACCAACCCTACGCTGTCGTCGAGACTGGCGATGTGCTGCGTCTTGAGTTGGCTGAGCAAGTAGATGTCACGATGCTTCACCAGGTGGCTGAAGAAGACCACCAGGTCCACTTCACCGATTCGTTCTGCCAAGGCTCGCATCTTGGCCTTGCTAGGCTTGCGTTCGCTATGATGAACAACATCCACCCCGAAGGTATCCTGGAACAGGGGCGCCATTCCTGGCGTGGCGATCACCTCCACCGAGATGTTGGGATCGATCTCCTGGAAGGCTCGAGGGACGAACGAGAACACCACGGAATCGCCCCACTTGGCGTCCCAGCGCACAAAAATCACGCGCCGCAACCCGGTCACTCGCTCGACCGGCTCCCGTTGGCTGTCGTATAGGCGGCGGCTTGCCGCGATACGTAGTCTATCCCGGGTCGCCCTGAGGTGGTTCAAGCATTTACGCATTAAGCTTCCTTCTCATTCCGATGACACCTGAGGCTGGTATGCGATGCATCAATCCGCTAGGCTGGCCACTTCAGGAAGGCGAAGAATATCACAGCCTGCCGCAGCGATTCACCGATATGCCGGCCAGCAGGAAACTCCCCGCGGCACAGCATCACCACCGGAGCACAGGACTGGTATGAACATTGTCTTCTCGACTACGCGGCAGTGGAATCCTGGCGATGAGTTCATTCTCATGGGCTGCATTAATCTATTGGCCCAGCACCTGGGGGACTTCAATCCGATCATCTACAATCGGAATCCGCAGATCCGCCGGGCTCGCAAGTTCGATATCATAAAGGCCATCGACAACGCTGCCGGCAAGGACTTTGTTGAGAAGTTTCTCGACAACTCCGTCAAGGACAGGACGCCCATGGATTACGCTGATATGGTGGTCTTTGCCGGCTCCCCTGAATGGCGCGGTCGACGTATGGAGAAACTCTATGCCTCCGTCCTGGAATTCGGCCTTCCTTCCCTCTTCCTCGGGATCGGCACCAGTGGCAAGTTCGCCTTCACCGGTGAGTACTTCACCAAGAGTGAACAGGACGTCTTCAACCAGGCCCTGCTGATCACCACCCGTGACGAAGACACCCAGGCCGGACTCCAGCCCCTGGAGGCCCACCACCTCCCATGCCCGGCTCTCTTCTCGAGCCAGAACACCCGGGTCGTCAAGGGTGTCAAGCGGATCGGCTTGATGTATGGCACCGACAGCGCCGTGGCTTGCAACAATGTCTCCAGCAATACTTACCGGTACATGATGGAAGCATACTGCAACATATTGCGTGACTACGGTGACGAGTACGAAATTGAATTCGTCTCCCACTACATCGATGAACTCTCGTCCTTCAAGCAAGATTTTCCCGACAGGACCATCCGCTACTCCTACGACGCCAAGGATTACCTTGCTATCTACGACCGCTACGATCTGGTCATCGGCTACCGTGTCCACGGGATAGGCATCTCGGCCTCGATGGGAATCCCGGGCATCATGCTGGCGCATGACCCGCGCGCCTCGACTGTCAAGGGCTTCTGTGCCGAAATGGTGAATATCGGCACCGAGTACGACGAGCTCAAGGCATTGATCGATGACACTATCGCCACGATCGAAGAGAAGAGTCTGGCGCTGCAGGCCCACAAGGAGGCTACCCGCGAGAAGTACCTGGCCCTTTTCGACCGCCAGGTCAGGTTGCCGTGACCACCCACGGCGACACGCCTCAACGGCCTGCTGCCCCGCAGATACCGAGTGGGATCAGCCCCGCTGGCTCGTGCTCGAAGCGGTGTAACCCCGCCGGATGGCTTCCATGGCCCGGGCGGCATCGAACTTGATGAGCGAACGCTCCAGGCGTGCCAGGTTGCCGGCCTGCCAGCGTCCCCCGGGGCGCAGTCGGCAGCGGTCGAGGTCGATCAGCCAGGCCCTGTCGTCCCGGTCGATCAGCAGGTTGCGGGCATTCAGGTCGACGTGGTCGAGGCCGGCATCATGGAAGCGGCGCACGGTGTGGCCGACATGCATCAGCAGGGCCTCGTCGGCCTCGCCGGATGTCAGCAGCTCGGCCAGGGCCCGGGCACCGGCAATCCTCACGGTGATCAGTGCCGCCTCGTAGGTCAGGCCATGGCGGGCGACGCCCGCGGCCACCGGACGGGGGACGGGCAGGCCTCGGGAGAAGAGTTCTGCGGTCAGCCTCAGTTCGCGGAAGGCGCGGGTGCGTTCCAGGCCGGTCCACAGGTAGCGGGTGGCGCTGAGCCGGGCCACCATGCCGCCCCGGCGGTAGGGGCGCAGCACCCACTGGTCGGCTCCGGCATCCAGGAACAGGCTGGCCCCGCGGCCCGGCGCCTCGCCGGCGACGCGGCCGGTGGCTCGCCAGTGGTCGGGGTCGAAGGTGTGCGGGCCGATTTGTGGCGCCTCGTCGGCGTCACATAAACTGTCCGCATCATATAGAATGAAAAGCTTTCCCGCTCGATACGTTGCCAACCGCATGAAGCATCCTCTGCCTGCACAACCCCGGCACATCGGCGTGCTGCGACTCTCCGCCCTGGGCGATGTCTGCAACCTGGTGCCGACGGTACGCGCCCTGCAGCGCCAGTGGCCCGAGGCACGCATCACCTGGATCATCGGCAGGGGCGAGCACAGTCTACTGGCCGGCCTCTCCGGGGTCGAGTTCGTGGTCTACGACAAGTCCACCGGCCTTGCCGGCATGCGCCGGCTCTGGCGCGAGCTGGCGGACACCCGCTTCGACGTGCTGCTGCACATGCAGCAGGCCCTGCGTGCCAGCGTTCTCTCCCTGGGGCTCAAGGCCGATGTGCGTGTCGGTTTCGACAAGGCACGCGCCAAGGATGCCCAGCACTGGTTCACCCATCGCCAGCTGGCCCCGCACCCCCGGGCCCATGTGCTGGAGTCCTTCCTGGACTTCGCCCGGCTGCTCGGCGTCGAGGATCTCTCGCTCGCCTGGGACCTGCCGGTGCCCTCGGTCGCGTTCGACGAGGCCGCCGCCCTGAGCGGCGACGCGCCCTACCTGCTGATGAGCCCCTGTGCCAATCCACGGCTGCGCAACTTCCGCAACTGGTCGGCCGAGGGCTATGCGACGGTGATCGAGCACGCCTGGAGCCAGCACGGGCTGAGGGCGGTGCTCACCGGGGGGGGCAGCACCCAGGAGCGCGAGATGGGCGAGCGCATCCAGGCCCTCAGCCGACCCGAGGCGGTGGTCGACGCCATCGGCGGCACTTCGCTCAAGGGGCTGCTGGCACTGATTGCCCGGGCCCGCGCCGTCGTGGCGCCGGATTCCGGACCGGTGCACATGGCCAACGCCCTGGGCACGCCGGTGGTGGGGCTCTATGCCACCACCAACCCCGACCGCGCCGCCCCCTACCTCTGGCGTGATTTCGTCGTCGACCGTTATCCGGAGGCAGTACGCGCCTATCTGCACAAGCCCCCCGAGGAGATCCCCTGGGGTCAACGGGTTCGTCACCCCGATGCGATGTCACTGATTCGCGCCGAGGACGTGATCGAACGGCTCGATGCCCTGCTCGACGATACCGCTACACCCGAGGAAACGGAGTCCCCCGCCGATGAAGCTTGATCTGACTGCCCTGGAACGCTCGCACCTGCTGGTGGTGGGCGACGTGATGCTCGACCGCTACTGGCACGGCGGCACCTCGCGTATCTCGCCGGAGGCGCCGGTGCCGGTGGTGCGGGTCCAGGAGTCCGAGGACCGGCCCGGCGGGGCGGCCAACGTGGCGCTCAACATCGCCTCCCTGGGCGCCCATGCCGCCCTGGCCGGCGTGGTGGGCGACGACGACAATGCCGATCGCCTCGTCGCGCGAATGGAGAGTGCCGGAGTGAGCACTCACTTCGATCGCAGCGCCGGCATTCCCACCATCACCAAGCTGCGGGTGATGAGCCGCAACCAGCAGCTGATCCGCCTGGACTTCGAGGACGGGCTGGGAGAGGTCGACACCGCGGGGCTGCTGGCGCGGGTCGAGGCGGCCCTGCCGGCGTGCGACCTGGTGATCCTCTCCGACTACGGCAAGGGCACCCTGAACCGGGTCGAGGACCTGATCCGCCTGGTAAGGGCCAGCGGCAAGCGGGTGCTGGTGGACCCCAAGGGCAGCGACTTCCGCCGCTACCGCGGGGCCAGCGTGATCACCCCCAACCTGACCGAGTTCGAGGCGGTGGTGGGACACTGCCGCGACGACGCCGAACTCGCGGCGCGCGGCGAGGCGCTGCGTGTCGAGCTGGAGCTCGAGGCGCTGCTGATCACCCGCAGCGAGAAGGGCATGACGCTGATCCGCGAGGGACACGAGCCGCTGCACCTGCCGACCCGGGCCCGGGAGGTCTATGACGTCACCGGCGCCGGTGACACCGTGATCGGCGTGCTGGGCCTGGCCCTGGCGGCCGGCCACGGCTTCGCCGAGGCGATGACCCTGGCCAATCTGGCCGCCGGCCTGGTGGTGGCCAAGCCGGGGACCGCGACCCTCTCCATCGCCGAGCTCTACACCGCCCTGCACGGCGACAAGCTGGCCGAGTTCGGCGTGATCGAGGAGGCCCCGCTGATCGAGGCGGTGCGCGCCGCCCAGGCCCGGGGCGAGCGGGTGGTGATGACCAACGGCTGCTTCGACATCCTCCACGCCGGCCACGTCGCCTACCTGGAGCAGGCTCGCAAGCTGGGCGACCGCCTGATCGTGGCGGTCAACGACGACGCCTCCATCGCCCGCCTCAAGGGGCCCAAGCGGCCCATCAACCCCCTGGCGCGGCGCATGCAGGTGCTGGCCGGCCTGGGAGCGGTGGACTGGGTGGTGCCCTTCGCCGAGGACACGCCCCAGCGGCTGATCGAGGCGGTGCTGCCCGACGTGCTGGTCAAGGGTGGCGACTATCGACCCGAGCAGATCGCCGGCGGCACCGCCGTGCGTGAGGCCGGCGGCGAGGTCAGGGTGCTGGGCTTCGAGGATGGCGTCTCCACCACGGCGATGATCTCCACCATCCTCGACCGCGAGGCCTGATGGGCTGGCCGCGCTGGCTCTATTCGGCAGCCCTCTACGGGCTGTCGCCGCTGGTCTGGCAACGCGTCTGGCGGGAGCAGGTGTCTGATCGGCCGCGGGGCCAGCGGCTGGGGCGGGTTCCCGGCACGCCTCCCGGCGTGCGCATGCTGTGGCTGCACTGCGCCTCGGTGGGCGAGGTCCAGGCGGCTCGGCCCCTGATCGAGGCCCTGCTCGAGCGCTACCCCGAGCATCGGCTCACCGTCACCACCATGACCGCCACCGGTGCCGAGCGGGTCCAGGCGCTGATCGACGGCCGGGGCGGGGTTCCCCGGCTCCGGCACCACTTCGTGCCCCTGGACTTCCCCCTCGCCGCGGCGCGCTTCATCGACCGGCTGCGCCCCGAGCTGGCCATCGTCTTCGAGACCGAGCTGTGGCCCAACCTCCTCCACGCCTGCCGGTGCCGCGGCGTGCCGCTGGCGGTGGTCAACGGCCGCCTCTCCCCGCGGGCCTTTCGCGGCTACCGCCGCCTGCGCCCGCTGATGCGCGAGGCGCTGGCCTGTGTCGACTGGCTGGCGGCAAAGTCGAGCGCCGACGCCGAGCGCTTCCATGCACTGGGGATGGCAGCCGAGCGTACCGCCGTGGTGGGCTCGCTGAAGTTCGATATCGGCCTGGATGACGATGTCCGCGAGGTGAGTGAGCGCTTGCGCACGTGGCTCGGCGAGAGGTCGGTGTGGGTGGCCGGCTCCACCCATGAGGGGGAGGAGGACGCGCTGCTGGCCGCCCATGCCCGGCTGTGTGAGACCCGTCCCGAGACGCTGCTGGTGCTGGTGCCGCGCCATCCCCGGCGCTTCGACGCCGTGGCCGAGCTGTGCCGCGCGCGCGGCATGTCGCTGGCCCGGCGCTCGCGGGACGAGTGGCCCGACGAGCGCACCGCCGTCTACCTGGGTGACACCATGGGTGAGCTGCTGGCCTTCTATGGCGCCGCCGACCTGGCCTTCGTGGGCGGCAGCCTGGTACCGATCGGCGGCCACAACCTGCTGGAGCCCGCGGCCCTGGGGGTGCCGGTGCTGACCGGCCCGGCGCTGGCCAACTTCGAGGAGGTGGCCGGGGTGCTGCGCGAGGCCGATGCCCTGGTGGAGGTGGCCGACGGTCAGGCCCTCGCCGAGGCCCTGGATCGACTCTTCGGCGACGCGGGCGAGCGTCGTCGGCTGGCCGAGGCGGGTCGCACCGTGGTGGTGGCCAACCGGGGAGCGCTTGAACGCACCCTGGACGGCCTGGCGCGCCTGCTGCCGCCGAAGTGAGCGTTCACAATGCCGGCAGGGGCGAGATCAGGCGGGTGTCAGTCGCTCCACACCGCCCTCGGCGCCCAGCAGCAGCACGTCGGCCCCGCGGGCGGCGAACAGGCCGTTGGTGACCACGCCGACGATGGCATTGATGCGCGCCTCCATGGCCACCGGATCATCGATCATGAACTCGAAGCAGTCGAGGATCTGGTTGCCGTTGTCGGTGACCACTCCCTCGCGATAGACCGGGTCGGCGCCCAGCTTGACCAGCTCCCGGGCCACGTAGGAGCGGGCCATGGGAATCACCTCCACCGGCAGCGGGAACGCGCCCAGCCGCTCGACCTTCTTGGAGGCGTCGGCGATGCAGATGAAGCGCTCGGCGCAGGCGGCGACGATCTTCTCCCGGGTCAGGGCCGCGCCGCCGCCCTTGATCATGTGGAGGTGAGCGTTCACTTCGTCGGCGCCGTCGATGTAGAAGGGCACGGTGCCCACGCTGTTGAGCTCGAAGACCTCGATTCCGTGGCCGCGCAGGCGCTCGGCGCTGGCCTCGGAGCTGGCCACGGCGCCCTTGAAGTCGTCGCGCAGCCTGGCGAGCCGGTCGATGAACCGGTTGGCGGTGGAACCGGTGCCGATCCCGAGCACGGTGTCACGCTCGAGCCGGGGGGTGATCTCGTCGATGGCGGCCGCGGCGACGGCGTCCTTCAGTTCGTCCTGGGTCATGGGGAGCTCGCTGTCTGGTGGATGGCGGAGGGCCATTATAGGCCAGCGAGCTGCCCCTGCCGATGTCAGGGCTATCGCAGATGGCGGTAACGCTCGAGGCTGTTCCGGCGACAGGTCCCGGAGCGCCGGACCGACGAGGGGGCGCTGTGAACCCCTCCCTGGGCGCTACCGATTCCATCCATGGAATCGGACCCCCTCTTCGACCTGTCCCCGGCGCCTCTCGCTTTGGGTAACTGCGATTGCCCTGGTGCCGATGCCGGTACGCTGGACGCCGGGCCGGGCGGAATGCTACCTATAGGGGTTCTCTGCAGCGCAGCACACGGGAAACACGCACAATGTGTGTGACGTTTCCCGAGCGGCTGATTTTGCGCCACTCTCCTTCTGGGATATCAGGATGCTAGAAGACACCGTCAAGAAGATTCTCCAGGCCCGGGTCTACGAAGCCGCTCGGGAAACGCCGATCTCGCCGGCGCCCTTCCTCTCCCGCCGCTTCCACAACACCATCCTGATCAAGCGCGAGGACCTGCAGCCGGTCTACTCCTTCAAGATTCGCGGGGCCTACAACAAGATGGCCCAGCTCAGCGAGGAGCAGAAGGCCAGGGGCGTGATCGCCGCGTCCGCCGGCAACCATGCCCAGGGCCTGGCCATGGCGGCGAAGCTGATGGGGGTCAAGGCGGTGATCGTGATGCCGCGCATCACGCCGGACATCAAGGTCCAGGCGGTGCGCGCCCGCGGGGCCAAGGTGGTGCTCAAGGGCGATGCCTTCGCCGCGGCCGCCGAGCATGCCCAGGAGCTGATCGAGGAGCACGGCTACACCTATATCCCGCCCTTCGACGACATCGACGTCATCGCCGGCCAGGGCACCGTGGCGGTGGAGATCCTCCGCCAGCACGCCGGCCGCCTGGATGCCATCTTCGTGCCGGTGGGCGGCGGCGGCCTGATCGCCGGCGTGGCGGCCTACGTCAAGTACCTGCGCCCGGACATCAAGGTGATCGGCGTCGAGTCCGAGGACAGCGCCTGCCTCAAGGCGGCCATGCAGGCCGGCAAGCGGGTCACCCTGGGCCAGGTGGGGGTCTTCGCCGAGGGCGTGGCGGTGGCGCAGATCGGCAAGGTGCCCTTCTCCATCGTCCGCGACCTGATCGACGACGTCATCACCGTCAACACCGACGAGATGTGCGCCGCGGTGAAGGACATCTTCGAGGACACCCGGGCGGTCTCCGAGACCTCCGGGGCGCTGTCGCTGGCGGGCCTGAAGAAGTACATCCAGCAGACGGGCGCCGAGGGGCAGACGCTGCTGTGCATCAACTCCGGCGCCAACACCAACTTCGACCGCCTGCAGCACATCGCCGAGCGCACCGAACTGGGCGAGCAGCGCGAGGCGATCCTCGCCGTGACCATTCCCGAGAAGCCCGGCAGCTTCAAGAAGTTCTGCAAGACCATCGGCAAGCGCATGGTCACCGAGTTCAACTACCGCTATGCGGACCCCGAGAATGCCCACATCTTCGTCGGGGTCCAGGTGAAGCCGGGTGGCGAGGACCGCCGGTCGGTGATCGAGCGTCTGCGCGAGGCCGGCTATCCGGTGGAGGATCTCACCGACAACGAGCTGGCCAAGCTGCACATCCGCCACCTGGGCGGTGGTCGACCCAAGGAGCACTTCGACGAGGAGGTCTACCGCTTCGAGTTCCCCGAGCGCCCCGGGGCGCTGATGAACTTCCTGACCCACCTGCCCCACGACTGGAACATCTCGCTGTTCCACTACCGCAACCACGGGGCCGCCTACGGACGGGTGCTGGTGGGCATGCAGATCCCCAACGGCGATCGCTCCCATGTGGAGGAGCACTTCGACGAGATCGGCTATCGCTACTGGAAGGAGACGGACAACGCGGCCTATCGCCTGTTCATGGCCTGAGGGCGCTGCCGACTCGATGTGAGTGCTGACTCACCGCGCAGGCGGGAAATACAGAGTGTTTAAAAATGTAACCCCTGCGTGATGAAGGTTGTCATCATGCAGGTCGTGGCCCTATAGTCATCTGCGTTGCCGAGCCCTTGCGGGCCGCAGCAGGCACCATCATGAAAGGCCCATACAACAACCCTTCCGGCCCCTCGCGGTCGTATCTCCAACGGAGTAGGCAATGAAGCGCAAGCCCGATCTGGTCATGGCACTGCTGCTGGTCTTCGGCATCGGCGTCGTGGCAACCGGCTATGCCCAGGCGTTGGTGGGAAGCTAGCGCGATTCCGGCTGACAGCGCCATGACCAGAACTGCCCTTCGAACGGGCCGATGCCATGCATCGGCCCGTTCGCGTATCAGGGGCGGATGATGCGGCCATCACTGACGATGGCGTCCAGCGGCACGTCCCAGGGGGCGACCGGCAGGTGCTCGACCCGCTGGCAGTCATGGGCCAGGCCGATCAACCGTGGCCGTGGCCCCGGGCGACGGGTGAAGGCCAGGGTGCGATCGTAGAAGCCGCCGCCCATGCCCATGCGTTGGCCCTGGTCGTCGAAGCCCACCAGGGGCAGCAGGATCAGGTCCAGCGCCCAGGCCGGGCGCCGCCGGGCGCGATGGGCGCCATGTCGGGTCTCCGGCTCGGGGATACCGAAGCGGTTGGTCACCATGGGCGTGTCGTCATGGTAGTGGACGAACCAGAGGAAGTGACGGGACAGCGGCCTGAGCACCGGCAGGTGGACCCGGGCGTTGCGACGCCTGAACCAGGGTATCAGCCCGCGGGGATCGATCTCGCCGTCGTTGGGCAGGTACAGGGCCACGCGTCGGGCGCGCTGGACTTCCGGCAGGCGGCGCAGGCGGCGCCCCAGGCGCATGGCCGCCTCGCGTTGCTGCTGTGGCGTCAGGGCACGGCGGCGTCGCCGCAGCTCGAGGCGCAGCGCTTGACGGTGTCCGTTCGCGGGAGAGGGTGCGGCGATATCCTGCATGGTGGTCATGTCGGATGAGGTTCCCCAGAGTGCCGCTGTCGTTCTGGCCCTTGAACCCATTGGTTCAAGGTGGGTGGCCGCAGCCGAACCGTCAGGCTTTCCGACGCACGGACATGCACACGGGTCCGGCTAGCATATGGCCCCCTGGGTACTGCGCATAGGCTCGAGGGACGATAACGACTGGCAAACACCCCAGGGAACACCTCCATCCTAACAGAGCGAGCGATGGGGCCAAAGCGATGATTGCTCACCGCCGGGGGGTATCGGCCAGGGCCTGCTCCAGGCGGGCGCTGAGCTGGCTGAGGTTCTGCTCGCCATCGCGCTGGGCGTCCAGGGCCTCGAGCAGTTCGTTGGTGATGTTGAGGGCCGCCATGATGGCGATCTTCTCGGCACCCAGCACCTTGCCGCGGGCGTGGATGCCGTGCATGGCGCGATCCAGGTAGCGAGCGGAGCGCTCGAGCTTGTCCTGCTCTTCCGGGGGACAGGCGATGACGTAACTGCGCCCCAGCAGAGTGATTTCGGTGGTCGGCCGCGAGGCATCGGTCATGACGGGCTCCGGTTCGGTCCAGTCGGGCGGGGCGATGGCCGCGCCTCCCGGTGGTCCGATGCGTTAACATCCAGGGATGGAATCGATTCGAGCTTCACTATAAGAGAGCCCTTCTCGGGTGGTCAACGCGCCCGGGACATCAGCGCTCTCTGCATGTACTGCCCCATCACGGACTCTCCGCTATGTCACTGATCAACGAACGCCAGGATTTCTCGACCATCGCCGATCTCTTTCTGCTGCATGGCAGCATGCAGTCGCCGGCCTTCCTCGACGGCCGGCTGTGCGCCGGCCTTGCCCTGCACGACCTCACTGTCGAGGCGTGGCTGGAGCAGGTCTGTCTCTCCCTGGGCGTCGAGCAGCCCCGCGACGAGCAAGCCGCCGAGCGTTTCCTGGCCTGGCGTCGCCAGACGCTGGATGCCCTCTCGGCGGCGGAGCTCGGCTTCGAGCCGCTGCTGCCCGACGATCTGTTCTCGCTGGCCGAGCGTGCCCAGGGGCTCAAGGAGTGGACCCAGGGCTTCCTCGAAGTGCTCCAGGACGCCGGCGAGGCGCCGCGGCAGGCCTGGTCGGCATCCCTGCGCGAGGCCCTGGAGGATCTCGAGGGCCTCGTGGACATCGAGACCGACATCGAGGACAGCGCCGAGAACGAGAACGACCTCTTCGCCCTGACCGAGCATGCCCGGATGGCCGCCATGCTGCTCTACACCGAGCAGCACCCGGGCAAGCCCCAGGTGGAGCGGGTCGATGACGAGACCCGCCACTGACGCCCCTGTTACCCACCGCCACCGAGGAGTCGCGATGCTGCCCGAGATCCTGCCCCGCCCCGCCGCCATCGGCAACGACGAGTACCGCGCCCGCCGCCGGGTGCTGATGGACTCGCTGCCCGCCGACAGCGCCGTGCTGCTGCCGGGGGCCTCCCTGGTCAACCGTTCGCGAGACAGCGAGTTTCCCTTCCGCCAGGACAGTGACTTCCATTACCTGACCGGCTTCCCCGAACCGGATGCCCTGCTGCTGCTGCTGCCGGGCCGCGAGGAGGGCGAGTGCGTGCTGTTCTGCCAGGACCGCGAGCCGAGCCTGGAGGCCTGGACCGGCATTCGCCTCGGTGCCGAGGGTGCCGTCCGGGAGCACGGGGTCGATCAGGCCTTCGAGAACGCCGAGCGTGACGCTCGCCTCGAGACGCTGCTCGACGGGCGCCACACCCTCTACCTGCCGCTGGCCGATGGCGAGGCCCTGGCCCTGGCCGACGAGCTGCGCGGTCGCCTGGCCGCCCGGGCGCGCCGTGGCGCCCGCCCGCCGCAGGCCTTCGCTGACGCCTCGCCATTGCTCCACGAGCAGCGCCTGGTCAAGAGCGAGGCGGAACTCGCCCTGATGCGCCATGCGGCGGACATTTCCGCTCGGGCGCATGTGCGTGCGATGCGGGCGACCCGGCCCGGGCTCGCCGAGTACCACCTGCAGGCCGAGCTCGAGCACGAATTCCGCTGGCAAGGCAGCAGTGGCCCGGCCTACGCCAGCATCGTCGGTGGCGGCATCAATGCCTGTGTGCTGCACTACATCGAGAATACCGCCACGCTGCAAGGCGGTGACCTGGTGCTGATCGACGCCGGCGCCGAGTTCGATCTCTACGCCGGCGACATCACCCGCACCTTCCCGGTCGACGGGTGCTTCAGCGAGGCCCAGCGCTCGCTCTACGAACTGGTGCTGGGGGTGCAGGAGCGGGCCGTGGAGGCGGTGCGACCGGGCGCGACCCTGGTCGAGCTCCACGACCTGGTGGTGCAGGGCCTGACCGAGGGGCTGGTCGCCTTGGGACTGCTCGAGGGTGAAGTGCAGGCGCGCATCGACGACGAGAGCTATCGCCGCTTCTACCTCCACTCCACCTCCCACTGGCTGGGGCTCGATGTGCACGACGTGGGGGCGTATCGCCGCGACGGCAAGCCGCGTCCACTCCAGCCGGGCATGGTGCTGACCGTCGAGCCGGGGCTCTACGTGCCCGCCGACGACGATATCCCCGAGGCCTTCCGTGGCACCGGCATCCGTATCGAGGATGACGTCGTGGTCACCGCCACGGGCCACGAGGTCCTCACCGCCGGGGTGCCCAAGCGGGTGGCCGAGATCGAGGCCCTGATGGGCAGCAGATGACTCGCCGGGAGCCCCCTCGCCATGCCTTTATGTAATGTACATTATGAAACTGTCGGGAGGCCTCGATGACGAGTGCCAATGAGCCGCATGTGGATATCGCCATCGTCGGTGGCGGGCTGGTGGGGGCCAGCCTGGGCTGTGCCCTGGTGCCGTTGATCGAGCGTCTGGGGCTCTCGGTGGCGGTGATCGAGGCCGCGCCCCTGCTCGACCGGGTGGACGCTCCCTGGCAGCCGAGTTTCGATGCGCGGGCCAGTGCCATTGCCCAGGGGTCGGCGACTCACTTCGCCGCCATGGGCCTGTGGGCCGCCATGGCCGAGCAGGCGACGCCGATTCGCCAGATCCATGTCAGCGAACAGGGCCGGCTCGGGGCGACACGACTGCGCAGCGATGAGCTGGGCGTCGAGGCACTGGGCCACGTGATCCCCAACGCCTGGATGGGCCGGGTGCTGCACCGCCGCCTGGCACAGCTGCCCCTGGACTGGCACTGTCCCGCCCGGGTCGAGGAGGTCCGGCCCGCCGAGGGCGGCTATCGGCTGCGCCTCTCCGACGGCAGCCGGCTCCAGGCGGGGCTGACGGTGCTGGCCGACGGGGGGCGCTCGGGCCTCCTGGAGCGGCTCGGCATCGGGAGCGACGAGCACCCCTACGACCAGGTGGCCCTGATCGCCAGCGTGGAGGTGAGCGAGCCCCACGGGGGGATGGCCTGGGAGCGCTTCACCCGTGAAGGCCCCATTGCCCTGCTGCCGCTGCGTGGCCAGGCCATGGAGCTGATCTGGACCCATGACGCGGGTCGCGAGTCGCGCCGGCTGGGGCTCGGCGACGGTGACTTCCTCGCCGAGCTGCAGCGTGCCTTCGGCGAGCGCGCCGGGCGCTTTCGTCGGGTCGGCCGCCGTCACGCCTATCCGCTGTCGCTGGTCACCGCCCGGGAGGCCGTGCGCCCCGGCCTCGCCGTGCTGGGCAATGCGGCCCACTCCCTGCATCCGGTGGCCGGCCAGGGCTTCAACCTGGCCTTGCGCGGGGTGATGGACCTGGTCGCCGCCCTGGAGGCCGGCCTCGAGCGGGGAGAGGCGCCGGGCAGCATGACCCTGCTGGCCGACTTCGAGTCCCGGCGCAGTGACGACCGTCACAACGTGATCCGCTTCAGTGACGGCCTGATCCGGCTGTTCGGGATCGACAGTCCGCTGCTCTCCCACGCCCGGGCCGCGGGGCTGGTCGGCCTGAACCTGGTGGGACCGCTGCGGCGCGGGCTGGCCCGCCGGGCGATGGGGCTGGAGAGATAGGCGTGGAGAGAACGGCACGAACGATGACAGCCAACCATGACGCGACGAGGCAGAACCCCATGCAGCAGAGCCGTGAGGAGTGCAGCGCCCGGTCCCGGGAGTCCTTCGAGGTGGTGATCGTCGGCGCAGGCATGGTCGGGGCGACCCTGGCCTGCCTGCTCGGCGACGCCGGCTTCCGGGTGGCCCTGCTCGATGCCCGCGAGGCGCCACTGGATAGCGAGCGGGTCGGCCGTGGCCGGCCCGCCATGCGGGTCAGCGCCTTGACGCCGGTCTCGCGGCGGCTGCTCGACGGGCTGGGTGCCTGGTCCTGGATGGAGGCGCGGCGGGTCAGTCCCTACCGCTTCATGCAGGTCTGGGACAGCGAGGGCAGCGGCGAGGTGAACTTCGCCGCCGACCAGGCCGGGGTGCCGGTGCTGGGCCACATCGTCGAGAACGACGTCATCCTCGGCGCCCTGGAGACGCGCCTGGCAAGGCTGCCCACGGTACGCCAGTGCCTCGGTGCACGGGTCACCGGATTCGTGGAACGGGATGGCCTGTGCGAGGTGGCGCTGGAGGATGGTGGCCGCCTGAGCGCCCCGCTGGTGGTGGCCGCCGATGGCGCCCGCTCGCCGCTGCGGGAGATGGCGGGCATCGAGGTCAGCGCACGGGACACCGGCCACATGGCGGTGGTCACCACGGTGCGCACCTCACGCCCCCACGGTGAGGTGGCCCGCCAGGTGTTCCTGCCCACCGGCCCGCTCGCCTTCCTGCCGCTGGTCGTCGATGGGGCCCGCCACCACTGCTCGATCGTCTGGTCGACCTCGCCGGAAGAGGCCGAGCGCCTGGTCGCGCAGCCTTCCGGGGGGCTCGCCCGGGAGATGGCCGGGGCCATCGAGCATCGGCTCGGCGAGCTGGAGGTGATGGACACGGCGCTGGCGGTGCCGCTGACCCAGCGCCACGCCGAGCGCTATGTGCAGCCGGGCCTGGCGCTGGTGGGCGACGCCGCCCACAGCATCCACCCCCTGGCGGGCCAGGGGGTCAACCTGGGGTTGATGGACGTGGCGGTGCTGGCCGAGGAGCTGATCGAGGCGCGCCGTCGCGGCGCCGGGCTGGGCGATGTGCGAGTGCTGGCGCGCTATGCCCGACGCCGGCGCGGCGACAACACCACCATGCTGGCGCTGATGGATGCCTTCCGGCTGCTGTTCGGGGCGCGCCATCCGGCCCTGACCCTGGCACGCAACCTGGGGCTCGCCGGCGTCGATCGGCTGGGGCCGCTCAAGCGCCTGCTGATGCAGCAGGCCACCGGCCATCGGGGCCGGCTGCCCGCTTCATGCAGGTGACGCCGCCGCGCTGGTTCACCGGTCGCGCTGACTCAGGACGTTGAGCGCCTTCAGCAGGTTGAGTGCCTCGCCCAGCTGGTAGTCCTCGCGCAGGCGCTCGGCCAGTTCGCTGCGGGTGCGCGGTTCATCGCGGGAGCGCAGGTGGCCCTCGAGGTCGGCCTCGCGCACCTGGCGGCCGCTCTCGGTCACCTCGACCCGGCCGCGTACCACTTCCACGTCGGGCTCGATGCCCTGGGCCTGGATCGAGCGCCCGCCCGGCGTGAAGTAGAGGGCGGTGGTGAGCTTGAGCCCCTCGCCGTTGCCCAGCGGCATGATCTGCTGCACCGAGCCCTTGCCGAAACTCTCGGTACCCATCACCACGCCGCGGCGCTGGTCCTGCAGGGCACCGGCGACGATCTCCGCCGCCGAAGCGCTGCCGGCATTGATCAGTACCACCAGGGGCACGTCCGCCGCGGCCGTCTCGGCGCTGGCCGAGAAACGCATCTCGGTGTCCGGCAGGCGCCCCTCGGTGTAGACGATCAAGCCGCTGTCGAGGAAGACATCGGCCACCGCCACCGCCGCCTGCAGCACGCCACCGGGGTTGTTGCGCAGGTCGAGGACCAGGCCGTTCAGGGGGGCGTCGCGCTCGAGGCTGCCGATGGCACTGCGCACCTGGTCGCCGGTCCGGGTCTGGAACTGGCTGACTCGCAGGTAGCCGTAGCCGGGCTCGAGCAGTTCGCTGCGTACGCTCTCGGTGCGGATGACCTCGCGGGTCATGGTGAAGGTGCGCGGTGAGTCCTCGCCCTGGCGCATGATGGTCAGGCTGATCTCGGTACCCGGTTCCCCGCGCATCAGGTTGACCGCTTCCTGCAGCGACAGGCGGTCGGTGGGGGTGTCGTCGATGCGCAGGATGACGTCACGGGACTGCAGTCCGGCGCGGGATGCCGGGGTCTCGTCGATGGGCGTGATCACCGTCAGCTGGCCATCCTGCATGCCGACCTCGATGCCCACGCCGCCGAACTCGCCCTCGGTGGATTCGCGCAGGCTCTGGAACTCCTCGCGGTCGAGATAGGCCGAGTGCGGGTCGAGCTCGCTGAGCATCCCGCGCATGGCATTGCGCAGCAGGGTGCTGTCGTCGACCTCCTCGACATAGGCCCGCTTGATGCGCTCGAACACCTCGGCGAAGGTCTGGATGTCCTCCACCGGCAGGTCGTTGGCCGCAGGGGTGGCGACGGCCGGCAGGGGCAGGGCCAGCAGGGCGACGGGCAGAAGCATCGCCATCAGGCGCCGTGGCAGGAAGGCAAGGCCGGCGAGACGTGGATGCATGCGATCTCCGCTGTTCCATGACGGGCAGCTCAGCATAGCCCGTGGGTGACGCTGTGGGGAAGGGGCGAGGCTCATCGCGAGGCGATCCAGGACTGCGGGTCGATCGGCTCGCCGCCGCGGCGTACCTCGAAATAGAGGGCCGGGGTGTCGTGGCCGCCGCTCGCCCCCACGGCGCCCAGGGTGTCGCCCCGGGAGACGGCCTGGCCCACCTCGACGCCGAAGTGCTGCAGGTGGGCGTGCAGGGTCATCACCTGGTCGCCGTGGTCGACGATCAGCAGGTTGCCGAAGCCGCGCATCCAGTCGGCGAACACCACCCTGCCGGCGTGCACGGCCTTGACCGGGGTGCCCTCGGCGGCCTGGATCAGCATGCCGTTGCGGTGCACGCCGTCGCCGCGCCGGAAGCGCGAGGCCACCGAGCCCTGGACCGGCCAGGGCAGCTCCCCCTGGGTCTGTTCGATGGCGGTGGAGGGGGGCGGGCGCTCGAGACGGGCGAGCTCCTCCTGCACCTCGCGCAGCACCCGCTCGGCGTGGGCGCGGTCCTGGTTGAGGTCTGCCAGGCGCGCCTGCTCGGTGGTGTAGCGGCTGTCGAGCTCGGCGACCAGTTCACTGCGCTCCGCCATGCGTCGGGCCAGCTCGGCGCTGCGGCCGGCCAGCTCCTCGGCCAGGGCATCGAGTCGCGTGCCGCGGGCCTCGAGCTCGCGGCGGTTGTCGGCCAGCGCACTGTCGAGCCGTGCGAGGGCGTCGAGGCGCTCGTTGCGGGCCTTCGCCAGGTGGTTGAGATAGTGCTGGAGCCGGTCGAGGCGAGCCGGGTCGTCCTGATTGAGCAGCAGCTTGAGCTGGGGGGTGAGGCCGAGGCGGTAGAGGGCATCGAGCTGGGCATCGAGCGCCTCGAGCTGGTCGGCGCGCTCGGCCTGGAGGGCGTCCCGTCGCGTCTCGAGGGCGGCGATCCGGTCGCCGAGCTCGCGGCGCTCGGCCTGGAGGGTATCGAGGCGGCGGTGGGTCTCGGCCAGCGCCGTCTCCACCTCGCGCAGCTGGCGATCGGCAGCGTCGCGGGCCTGGCGCGTGGAGGATAGGCGCCGGGAGAGCCCCTGGATCTCCTCGCCGATGGCGTCGAGCCGCTCCCGGGCGGCTCGCTCGCTGGGCTGGGCGGCCAGCGGCGAGGCGAGGCAGAGTGCCAGCAGCAGCACGCCGAACATGGATCCCGCTCTCGCCATCCGCTGGCCCCCTCGCCCGTGCCTCGTCGACCTGCTCAGCAGAAGTCGATCAGCACCCGGCCGGTCATCTCCTCGGGGATCGGCTGCTCCATCAGGGTCAGCAGGGTCGGGGCGATGTCGCACAGGCGGCCGTCGTCGCGGAGCTTCGCCGGGCGGGGACCGACATAGACCAGCGGCACGTCGAAGGTGGTGTGGGCGGTCTGGGGGGCGCCGGTCTCGGGGTTGACCATCTGCTCGGCGTTGCCGTGGTCGGCGGTGACCAGGCAGGCGCCACCGGCGCGCTGGATCGCCTCCACCACCCGGCCGACGCAGGCATCGACGGCCTCGATGGCGGCCACCGCGGCGTCGAAGTCGCCGGTATGGCCGACCATGTCGCCGTTGGCATAGTTGCAGACGATGAGGTCGAACCTGCCGGAATCGATCGCCTCGACCAGGCGGTCGGTGACCTCCACGGCGCTCATCTCGGGCTTCTCGTCGTAGGTCTTCACCTCCTGGGGCGAGGGCACCAGCACCCGGGTCTCGCCCGCGTACTCGGCCTCGCGGCCGCCGGAGAAGAAGAAGGTCACATGGGCGTACTTCTCGGTCTCGGCGATGCGCAACTGGGTCAGGCCGCGCTTCTCCATCACCTCGCCCAGGGTGTTGGTGAGCTCGGCCGGGGGGAAGGCGGCCGGCGCCGGGATGTCGGCGGCATACTGGGTCAGCATCACCAGGCCATCGGCGGCGAGGTGCGGGCGGACGCGGCGCTCGAAGCCGCCGAAGGCCTTCTCGACGAAGGCCCGGGTCAGCTCGCGGGCGCGGTCGGCGCGGAAGTTCATGAAGATGGCGGCGTCCCCGTCCACCATCGCCACCGGCTTTCCGTTCGGGCGGATGCTGGTGGCGGTGACGAACTCGTCGGTCTCGCCGCGCTCGTAGGCGGCGCGCAGGCCGGCCTCGGCACTCGGCGCCTCGTATTCGCCCTCGCCCTCGGTGATCAGGCGATAGGCCTTCTCGACGCGATCCCAGCGGTTGTCGCGGTCCATGGCGTAGTAGCGGCCGATGATCGAGGCGACGAAGCCGTTCTCGGCGCCGACCAGCTCGGCGAGGCGGGCGTTGACGCGCTCGATGGAGGCCAGGGCGCTCTTGGGGGGCATGTCGCGGCCGTCGAGGAAGCCGTGCACGACGATGCGCTGCGCTCCGCGGCGGGCGGCGAGCTCGGCCATGGCGAGGAAATGGTCCTCGTGGCTGTGCACGCCACCCGGCGAGAGCAGGCCCAGCAGGTGCACCGCGCGGTCCGCGGCCACCGCAGCATCGATGGGGGCGGTGAGCGCGGTGATGGCGTCCAGCTCGCCGTCCTCGATGGCCTTGGTGATGCGGGTGAAGTCCTGGTAGACGATGCGCCCGGCGCCCAGGTTCATGTGACCGACTTCCGAGTTGCCCATCTGGCCGTCCGGCAGCCCCACATAGCGGCCGTCAGTGTGGATCAGGGTGGCGGGATGCGCCTGCTGCAGGCGGTCCATCACCGGAGTGCGGGCGGCCAGCACGGCATTGTTGGCGGCGTCGGGGTTGTGGCCGTAGCCGTCGAGGATGATCAGTGCCACCGGGCGGGGTGCGGAGGTCGAAGCGTCGGTCATGGGGAGGGCCTCTCGTTGATGGCGACCCTCGACGGGCGCGGGTGGATCATCGGGGTCGCGACTTGTTTCTGCTTGCGGCATCATATCGTACGGCAGCGCCGGGCGTCATGGTCGCCGCCCGCGGGCCGCGGCTCCCCATGGCTTCGTGTATACTGGGCGCCTTCCGACGGCAGGCCCGCGCGCCGTGCCGGTTTTCACCCCTCATGCACCGAGAAAGAGTGTTCCGGACCCATGATCGATCAGCTGATTGAATTCGTGCAGAATCACCCGCTGCTGGTGGGTGCCTTCCTGCTGGTGTTGACCGCCTGGATCGCCTACGAGGTCCGCAACAGCAGCGCCAGCGGCGTGACGTCCTCCCAGGCCACCCAGCTGATCAACCGTGAGGATGCCGTGGTACTCGACATCCGCGAGGCGGGCGATTTCAAGGCCGGTCATATCGCCGGCGCACGCAACATCCCCCAGAGCAAGCTCGAGAGCCGCCTGGGCGAGCTCGATAAGTTCAAGGACAAGCCGATCATCGTGGCCTGCAAGCACGGCCAGAGTTCCGGCGTCGCCCTGGCCAAGCTGACCAAGGCCGGCTACGAGCGGGCGGTCAAGCTCAAGGGCGGCATGACGCAGTGGCAGGCCGACGGCCTGCCCGTGGTCAAGAAGTAACCACGCCAAACGCCTATTCGTTCACCGTTTCAAAGGACCTTACCCATGGCGGAAGAGAACAACCAGAACGCCGGCGCGGCCGCCGGACAGCAGGACAAGCCACAGCTCCAGTTCGCCCTGCAGCGCATCTACGTGAAGGATATCTCCTTCGAGGCCCCCAACTCACCGAGCGTGTTCCAGCAGCCGTTCAAGCCCAAGGTCGGCCTCGACCTGAACACCTCCAGCCAGCAGGTGGGCGAAGGCCTCTACGAGGTGGTGGTCAAGGTCACCGCCCAGGTGACCCACAGCGAGGAGGGCACCACCTCCTTCCTGGCCGAGATCGAGCAGGCCGGCCTGTTCCGCATCGGCGGCATCGAGGGTCAGCAGCTCGACCACACCCTGGGCGCCTTCTGCCCCAATGTGCTCTTCCCCTATGCCCGCGAGTGCATCGACAACCTGGTCAACCGTGGCGGCTTCCCGCCGCTGATGCTGGCGCCGGTCAACTTCGAGGCGATCTACGCCCAGAAGAAGAAGCGCCAGGCCGAGCAGGCCCAGCAGCAGGGCGAGCAGACGACCCAGTAAGGGCAAGGGGCAACTGCCGATGACGTCCGAGGCCAGGTCCTTGGCGAGGGCCCCGCGCATCCACGTCGCCGCCGACTTCATCGTCGGCGGCGACGTCGTTCTGCCCGAAGGGCCGGCCCGCCACGTGGCACGGGTGCTGCGCTTGGGCGAGGGAGCGCCGCTGGTGCTGTTCGACGGCCGCGGCCGGGAGGCCCGCGCCGTGCTGGTGGAGGCCTCCCGCAAGCGGGTGGTGGCCCGCATCGAGGCCGTCGAGGCGGGCCGGGGCGAGTCACCGCTGGCGGTGCACCTGGGCCAGGCGATCTCCAAGGGCGACCGCATGGACTACGCCATCCAGAAGGCCGTCGAGCTGGGCGTGGCCGCGATCACGCCGCTCTATACCGAGCACGGTGACGTGCGGCTCAGGGGCGAGCGGGAGGCGAAGAAGCACGCCCACTGGCAGGCGGTGGCCGCCAGCGCCTGCGAGCAGTGCGGCCGTGCCACCGTGCCGCCGGTCCATCCCCCGGTGTCACTGGCCGACTGGCTGGCCGGTCGCGGCGAGGCGTTGCGGCTGGTGCTGCATCCCGGTACCGGCGGTGCCCTGGCGCGCGCCGAAATCCCCGCCAGCGCCGCCCTGCTGATCGGCCCGGAAGGCGGCCTGTCCGACGCCGAGGTCGAGGCCGCCCTGGCCGGTGGCTTCGCCCCGCTGTCGCTGGGCCCGCGCATCCTGCGCACCGAGACCGCCCCGGTGGTGGCGCTCTCGTTGCTGCAGCATCGCTTCGGGGATCTGTGAGCCTTCACCTGTCCCGGGCGCACCCCCCATACTGTCCGCTCAACCATCGATGGACGTTTTCCCATGCCTGACTCCCGAGACCGCCATCCCGGTCGCTCGCCTGTCACCAGGCCATCGCCCGGAGCCAGCTCCGCCGGTCGGTCCTCGCGCCGCTACCGCGCCCCGAAGACGGCGGTGGGTGAGGTCGTCTACCTCGAGGTGGTCACGGTCAACGACACCGGGGCCTTCCTCGACTGGGGGCAGCCGAAGGACCTGCTGCTGCCCTACGGCGAGCAGCGCTTTCGTCCCACGCCCGGCAAGCGGGTGCTGGTGATGGTCTACGAGGACCAGCAGGGGCGGCCGGTGGCCTCGCAGAAGCTCGATCGCTTCCTCACCGACGAGGCCAGTGGCCTGGCCCCGGGCGACGAGGTCACGCTGGTGATCGCCGACCAGACCGACCTCGGCTTCAAGACGGTGGTGAACCACCGCTTCTGGGGGCTGCTCTACCGCGATGACGTGACCCGCCCGCTGCGCCGCGGCCAGCGCGTCACCGGTTACATCAAGCGCCAGCGTGACGACGGCCGGCTGGATCTCTCCCTGCTGCCTCCGGGCGAGGCGCGCCTCGACGTGGTGGGCGAGCGAGTGCTCAAGGCACTGCGCGAGAGCGGCGGCTACCTGCCGCTGGGCGACAGGAGCGACGCCGTCGAGATCAAGTCCCGGCTGGGGGTGAGCAAGAACGCCTTCAAGCAGGCCATCGGGCGGCTCTACAAGCGGCGACTGATCGTCATCGAACCAGCCGGCATTCGCCTGGCTCCCGGCGCTGGTGCCGTGACGGGCGAGTCGTGAGCACCTTGGTGTTGCCTCGGCCCCTGCGGCATACTGCCGACATTCCCATTCCTTCCCGTGGACACCCGAACCGATGAGTGAACGCATGCTGAGGGTCGGTGTGGTGATGGATCCCATCGCCGACATCGCCTACAAGAAGGACACCACCATGGCCATGCTGTGGGCTGCCCGGGACCGCGGCTGGTCGCTGCACTATCTCGAGCAGGAGGACCTCTTCCTGCGCGACGGGCGTGCCTTCGGGCGCATGCGTGATCTCGAGGCATACCGCGACCCGGCCCACTGGTACGACCTGGGCGAGCCCGAGGTGCGCCCCCTGGCGGAGCTCGACGTGATCCTGATGCGCAAGGATCCGCCGGTGGACAGCCACTTCCTCAATGCCGTGCACCTGCTGGGCTTTGCCGAGCGCGAGGGCGTGCGGGTGGTCAACCCGACCCGGGCGCTGCTCGAGTGCAACGAGAAGCTCTTCGCCCAGCAGTTTCCCCAGTGCTGCACCCCGACCCTGGTCTCCTGCAGCGAGCCGGTGCTGAGGGCCTTCCACGCCGAGCACCAGGATGTGATCTTCAAGCCGCTGGATGGCATGGGCGGCAGCGGCATCTTCCACGTGCAGCCCGAGGGGCGAAACCTCGGCGCCATCATCGAGACCCTCACCGAGCGCGGCCGGCGCCAGATCATGGCCCAGCGCTACATTCCCGAGATCCGCGACGGCGATACCCGCATCCTGCTGGTCGACGGCGAGCCGGTGCCCTACGGCCTCGCCCGGGTGCCCATGGCCGGGGAGACCCGCGGCAACCTGGCCGCCGGCGGCCAGGGCGTGAGTCGTGAACTCACCGAGCGCGACCACTGGCTGATCGAGCAGGTGCAGCCGATGATCCGCGACAAGGGCCTGATGTTCGTCGGCCTCGACGTGATCGGCGACTTCATCACCGAGATCAACGTGACGAGCCCCACCTGCGTGCGCGAGATCGACGACCAGCGCGGCACCGACATCGCCGGGATGCTGCTGGACGCCATCGAGCGCCGCCTGGACTGATCCTCGAGGTACCGGACCATGTCGGTCTTCGTCAGTGACCCGATCCAGTATGCCCCGGTCACCCGGCCCTACCGCCGCTGGCTGGCCTGGTCGCTGGCGCTGCTGCTGCACCTGGCGGTGATCGGCGTGGTGGCCAGCTGGCAGTTCGTGCCGGCCCCGGCCGAGCGCACCAGCCTCGACGTGGTGCTGGTGACGCGGCCCGCGGCGGCTCCCGAGGAGGCCGAGGCGATCGCCGAGGCCGATCAGCAGGCCGAGGGCGAGCAGCTGGAGGACGCCCCGGCCGAATCCCGCGCCGCCCCCATGGACGACCTGCCGGTGCTGCAGGAGACCCGGAGCGACGTGGACCCGGCCACGCCTGCCGAGCCCCGGGAGACCGCTCGGGTCGAGCCCGAGGCGGTGCCTGACGAGACGGCGCCGCCAGCGGCCGAGTCGCCCAGCGAGGCCGAGGCCACCCCCGAGCCCCGGGCCAGCGCGCCCCAGGTGGCGGAATCGCCGGCGGCACCCTCCGCGGCGGCGCCCTCGGCCTCCGGGCGCGACCTGCTGGCCCAGGCGACCACCAGTATCCGGGAGCAGGGCTTCGTTGCCGAGACGAGGGGATCGGAGGGCGACGCCAGCCAGCAGGCCGCCCGGCGCGCCGCCGAGGCTCGCTACATCGATGACTGGACCCGCCGCGTCGAGGACTACGGCAATCGGGTGCATCCGGCACCACGCCACCTGCATGGCCAGCTGCGAATTCGCGTGGTGATCGGGCGCAACGGTCAGCTCCTTCAGGCAGAGGTGGTACAATCCTCGGGACACGCCGAACTCGACCAGGCGGCTCTGGACACCGTGCACGGCGCGGCGCCCTACCGGCCCTTCGACCCGGGCATGGGCGAGCTCGACAGCCTGTCCATCACCCGCGTCTGGCGGTTCGGCCAAGGCAACCATTACGGCGTGCGTTAGGACCGCCGGGGAGTCTCATGCAAAGCTTGAAAAACCACTTCCTGATGGCGATGCCGCACCTGGAAGACCCCAACTTCGCTGGCAGCCTCAGCTACCTCTGCGACCATGATGACAACGGCACCATGGGGGTGATCGTCAACCGGCCGCTGGAGTTGACCCTCGACGCCCTGTTCGAGCAGCTGGAGCTGGGGGGCGAGGCGAGCCCGCACCGCAATGCCCCGGTCTACTATGGCGGTCCGGTGCACAAGGACCGTGGTTTCATCCTGCACCGCGGCACCAGCGATGTCTGGGATTCCAGCATCCAGGTGGCCGAGGAGATCGCCCTGACCACTTCCATGGACATGCTCCAGGCACTGGCCGCCGGCGAGGGGCCCGAGCAGTTCCTCGTCTGCCTCGGCTGTGCCGGCTGGGAGTCCGGCCAGCTCGAGGCCGAGCTGATGGACAACGCCTGGCTCACCGTGGAGGGGCGCGCCGACATCCTCTTCGAGGTGCCGCCGGAGCAGCGGCTCAGTGCCGCCGCCGGGATCCTCGGCATCGACCTCAACCTGATGACCCGCGAGGCGGGACACTCCTGATGGCCGAGGCCGGCCAGCGCCTGATCCTCGCCTTCGACTTCGGTACCCGGCGTATCGGCGTGGCGGTGGGCAACGAGATGATCCGCAGCGCTCGACAGCTCGATCCGCTGCCGGCGCGTGACGGCATTCCCGACTGGGACCTGGTCTCGCGGCTGGTGGAGGAGTGGCGGCCCGAGCTGTTCGTGGTGGGGTTGCCGCTGGAAGTGGACGGCAGCGAGGCGGAGATGTGCGTTCGCGCCCGCAAGTTCGGCAAGCGCCTGTTCGGCCGCTACGGTGTGCCCTGCGAGATGGTCGACGAGCGTGGCTCGACCCGCGAGGCCAAGGCCATCGCCCGGGAGGCGGGACACCGGGGCAACTACCGCGACGAGGGCGTCGATGGCCTCGCCGCGGTGCTGATCCTCGAGAGCTGGTTCGCCCGCCGGGAGGGCCTGCCACCGGCTTGAGGCGCGGGCTATGCCGGGCTGGCCTCGCTGGTGTACTTGTCGGCGAAGTCGCGCACCGAGATGCAGGTGAACTTCTCGATGAAGAACGCCAGGGTCGCCGGGCAGGTGAAGCGCTCCTCGAATCTCTCCACTTCCGCTTCGCGCTGCCGCACCACGCTGGCGCGGTACTCGTTGCCGGCCTTCTGGACCCTGACGGTCGCCTGGCGATCTTCCGCCTGCTTCTCCACCGTCAGCTCGTGCTGCGCTTCCAGCAGCTCCCCCAGCACCCTTCCCCCTTCGAGCTCCTCCGGCGAGGCCCACAGCGCCTGGTCGCGATCACCATAGCGGTAGAGGATGACCACCAGCAGCAGGGAGAAGATGGCGCTGGTGAGCAGCCAGGTGAGCTCGACGCCGGACGGCGATGCCGCGAAGATCAGGAACAGCTGCGCCAGTGCCGCAACGCCCAGCAGGCAGGCGAAGGGGCGCCACATGCGCGGGCTCATGAAACCCTTCTTCAGGAAGTAGCCCCATAGCCCGACCACGCCCAGGGCCCCCATGACGAGTTGCGGCAGCGCCAGCAGGGTGGCGCCGCCGGCCAGCAGGGCGATGATGCCGATCAGGATCAGCAGGCTGTAAAAGCCGCACAGGGAAAGATAAGCACGATGCAGATTCATTGAAGCAGCGCCTCCTCGTCGGTCGCCGTGGTCGGCGACGCGGATTGTTGTTCCACTCCAGCATAGGCGATGGCGGGCGAGCTGCCGCGTGATCAGAACGGGGCGTCGTCAACGCCCACCCGGCCGGGCACGAACCAGCGTACCGGGCGCAGGTCCTGCTCGATCAGTTCCTCGACCCCCAGCAGGGTGGCGAAGATCGCCATGCGCACCGGAATGCCGTTGTCGGTCTGGCGGAAGATCGCCAGGCGCGGGTCGCCGTTGAGGTCCACGTCGAGGTCATTGGCGTCGGGGCGGCTGTCCCGCGGCAAGGGATGCATGACGATGGTGGTGTCCGTGCAGCGGGTATCGAGGAAGGCGCGGTCGACGGTGAAGTCCCGCGAGAGCACGCCGAAGGTCTCGCTCATCTCCGCGGTGAAACGCTCCTTCTGGATACGCGTGGTGTAGACCACGTCCAGGTCGGAGAAGTCGCAGGCCAGGCTGTCGCGCTGCTCCACCCGGTGCCCCCGAGAGACGACCCGATCGATCAGGTGGCTCGGCATCTCCAGCCCCGGGGGGGCGACCAGGGTGATGCGCATCGGCGCATAGAGCGAAAGCAGCTTGATCAGCGAGTGCACGGTCCGGCCGTACTTCAGGTCGCCGGTGAGCAGTACATGGGCGCCGGCCAGGGACTTGCCGAGCCGGGTGAACTCCTTGTCGATGGTGTAGAGGTCGAGCAGCGCCTGGCTGGGATGCTCACCCGGGCCGTCGCCACCGTTGATCACCGGCACGTTCGTCGCCGCGGCGAACTCCGCTACCGAACCCTGGTCCGGGTGGCGCATCACGATGGCATCGCAGTAGCCGCTCATCACCCGGCTGGTGTCGTAGAGGGACTCGCCCTTGGCCATGGAGGAGAAGGTGAAGCCGGTGGTGTCGCAGACGCTGCCGCCCAGCCGGCAGAAGGCCGCATTGAAGCTGACCCGGGTACGGGTGCTGGCCTCGAAGAAGAGGTTGCCGAGCACGGCACCCTCCAGTACCCGCGTGACCTGGCGGCGGCTGGCGATGGGCTCCATGCGGGCGGCGACCCGCATCAGGTGATCGACATGGTCTCTGGACAGGGAATCGACGGAGAGCAGGTGGGGACTCATCGAAGCGGCCTCGGCTGGGGACATGGACGGGCTGCTAGTGTAACCCTGCGGGGCCTCTGCTTCACGACTCGCCGCCCGCCGGTCAGCTGCCGACCAGCTCGGTGAGGTGGCGGGCATGGGCCATCACCTCGCGGATGGCCGTGTCGGTATCCAGGTCATCCATGGCGACCACGCCGATGCAGGCCTCCACGCCGGGCCGGAACTGCGGCGAGGCGATGGCACTGGCCACGCCGACCGCCCCGCGCTGCAACTGGCCACGGGTCAGGCTGTAGCCGTCGGCGCGCGCCCGGCGCACGGCCTCGTCGTCGTCGGGTCCCGGGGGACGAGCGGCCAGGATGGCGATGCCGGCCGCCCCGAGCGTCAGTGGATGGCGGCTGCCCACCCGATAGCCGACCCGCAGCAGCCCCTCCTCGGGCTCGGCTACCATGATCACCACGCACTCCTTGCCCTGGGCCACCGAGATGAAGGCCGTGGCCCGTGTCGCCCTGGCCAGTTCCTGCAGCAGGGGCTGGGCCACGGCGCGCAGCTGCGGTTCGAAGCGCGAGGCGAGCAGGGCGGCGCCGGCGCCCAGGCGCACGGTGCCCTCGAGGGTCCGCGTGATCAGGCCGTGCCCCTCCAGGGTGGTGACGATGCGGTAGGCGATGGCGCGGTGGACTTCCAGCCGTTCGGCGAGCTCGGCGACGGTGACGCCCTCGGCGTGCCCCGAGACGATCTCCAGGGCGCGCAGTCCGCGATCCAGGGTTTGCAGTGTGGTGGACATCCTGGGGGGTACCTCGGCTCGGATGTGGCGATCGGGAAAGGGACCATGGTAGCGCAGTCGCGGCAGGAGTTTGACGTCCCGGCCGAAGCCGCTTACCTTTCGTCATGTTCGCTAGCAGAAACTAAGTGTGCGATAAAAGATACAAGAGCGCGACCCCCATGGAGCTCAGCATGACGTCAGCGACCCATCAATCCCGACCCGGTGCGGGCGGGTGCCCCGTCCACCAGGCCACGGTGTCACCCACCGGGTGCCCGGTATCGCCCGAGGCCGCCACCTTCGACCCCTTCGATGCGCCCTACCAGCTGGACCCTGCCGAGGCGCTGCGCTGGTCGCGCGAGCAGGAGCCGGTGTTCTACAGCCCCAAGCTCGGCTACTGGGTCGTGAGCCGCTTCGATGACGTCAAGGCGGTGTTCCGCGACAACCACCTCTTCTCGCCGTCGATCGCCCTGGAAAAGCTCACCCCGGCGCCCCCCGAGGCGACGCGGATCCTCGAGAGCTACGGCTATGCAATGCGCCGCACCATGGTCAACGAGGACGAGCCGGACCACATGGAACGCCGCCGCCTGCTGATGGAGGCCTTCCTCCCCGAGAACCTCGAGAAGCACGAGGGGTGGGTCCGCGAACTGGTGCGCGACTACATGGACCGCTTCATCGACAAGGGGCGCGTCGACCTGGTGGCCGAGATGTTCCGGGAGATTCCCATGACCGTCGCGCTGCGCTTCCTCGGTGTGCCCGAGGAGGATGCGCGGGAGCTTCGCCGGTTCTCGGTCGCCCACACGCTCAATACCTGGGGCCGCCCCTCCCCGGAACAGCAGTTGCAGATCGCCGAGGATGTCGGCCGGTTCTGGCAGTCGGCCCAGGAGATCCTCGACCGCATGCGTGCCGACCCCACCGGCGAGGGCTGGATGTACGACTCGATCCGCATGCACGAGGTGCATCCGGACATCGTGCCGGAGAGCTACCTGCGCTCGATGATGATGGCGATCCTGGTCGCCGCGCACGAGACCACCGCCTTCGCCACCGCCAACGCCTTCCATATCCTGCTGTCGAACCGCGAGTCCTGGAACGACGTCTGCGAGAACCCCGCCCTGATTCCCAGCGCGATCGAGGAGTGCCTGCGCGCCGCCGGTTCGGTCGTGGCCTGGCGCCGCATCGCCACCGACGACACCGAGGTGGGTGGGCAGAAGATACCCAAGGGCGGCAAGCTGCTGATCGTGCAGGCGTCGGCCAACCGGGATCGCCGCTACTGGGAGAACCCCGACGAGTTCGACATCTACCGTCACAACGCGGCCGAGCACCTCACCTTCGGCTACGGTGCGCACCAGTGCATGGGCAAGAACATCGCCCGGATGGAAATGCGCGTCATCCTCGATGAGTTCGTCCGCCGCCTGCCGCATATGCGCCTGGTCGAGGACCAGGCACTCGAGTACCTGCCCAATACCTCCTTCCGTGGCCCCAGGTCGCTGTGGGTGGAATGGGATCCTGCGCACAATCCCGAGCGGCGCACCCGTGCGGTGCTGGACAACCCCACGCACTTCCGCATCGGCGCACCGATCAAGGATGACATCCTGCGCCGGGTCGTGGTCACCGAGGTGGGGCGCGAGGCCGAGGGGGTGATCCGCATCGACCTGGCCGATCCACATGGACGCGAGCTGCCCGACTGGTCCCCCGGCTCGCATATCGAGCTGGTGTCGGGGGAGTGGCGGCGCTACTACTCGTTGTGCGGGGCGCGCGGTGATCGCCGCCGCCTGTCCATTGCCATCCTGCGCGAGAGCGAGGGGCGCGGTGGCTCGGTGCATTTCCACGACACGGTCAAGCCGGGTGACGTGCTGCATATCGCCGGCCCCAAGAATCACTTCCACCTGGACGAGACCGCGCCGCGCTACACCCTGATTGCCGGGGGGATCGGCATCACCCCGATCCTGGCCATGGCCGACCGGCTCAAGGCGCTCGGCAAGCCCTATACGCTCCACTATTGCGGTGCCGCGCGGCGGACCATGGCCTTTCTCGACCGGGTCGAACGTGACCACCACGCGGTGCTGACCGTCCATGCCGGCGACGAGGGCTGCCGCCTCGACCTGCCGGGGGCGCTGGCCGGCCTGTCCGAGGGTGAACAGGTCTATTGCTGTGGCCCGGAACGCATGCTCGAGGCGCTCGAGGCGCTGGCGGCTGACTGGCCCGAGGGCACGCTGCACGTCGAGCATTTCACGGCCCGCTCCAGCATCCTCGACCCCGAGAACGAACACGTCTTCGAAGCGGTGCTCGCGGACTCCGACCTGACGGTACGGGTCGGCAACGACCAGACCCTGCTCGAGGCGCTGACGGCGGCCGGTGTGGATGTGCCCAGCGACTGCTGCGAAGGCCTGTGCGGCACCTGCGAGGTGGCGGTGGTCGAGGGCGGCATCGATCATCGGGACCTGGTGCTCAGCCGCGCCGAGCGCGATGCCAACGACCGCATGATGGCCTGCTGTTCGCGCGCCAGGGGCAAGCGCCTGGTGCTGGCGATCTGACCCCGGCAACACCCTCACGACAACCCGAGACCCAAGCCAACCCTGACAGCAACAACAACCAAGGAAACCGACAATGAAGAAGCTGGCGCAACTGACGACGCTCTCCACCCTGATGACCCTGGGCGCCTTCCAGGGAGCCACGGCCGACACCGTGCTGCAGATCAGCACCTGGGCGGGCCCCAACCATGGCGTCAACACCATCGTCTGGCCCACCTGGGGCCAATGGGTCGAGGAGGCCACCGACGGCCGTGTCTCCGTCAACGTGGTGCACGACATGGGGCCGCCCAATGCCCAGATGGAGCTGGTGGCCGATGGCGTGGCCGACGTGACCTGGCTGTTCCACGGGCTGATGCCGGGCCGCTTCGAGCTGACCAAGCTCCCCGAGCTGCCGACCTTCGAGGATTTCTCCTCCGAGGCCGCCTCGGTGGCCTACTGGCGCACCCACCATGAATACTTCGCCGATGCCGGAGAGCATCGCGGCGTCGAGGTGATCGGGCTGGGGGTGCATGGCCCCGGCACCCTCTACCTGAGCGAGCCCATCGAGAGCCTCGACGACCTCCCCGGCAACCGCGTACGCATCGGTGGCGGCATCATGGCCGACATCTCCAATGCCCTCGACCTGACCGGTGTGGCCCTGCCGCCGGCCAGCACCTACGAGGCCGCGACCCAGGGCGTGATCGACGGTGCCATGCTCACCCTGGAGGGGCTCAAGAGCTTCCGCCTGGCCGAGGTGCTGCCCTACACGGTGCAGATGCCCGGCGGCTTCTATCGCGGCAGCTTTTCCCTGGTCATCAACCCGGACACCTGGGCCTCGCTCTCCGACGAGGATCGCGAGGCCATCATGGGCGTCTCGGGCGAGCGGTTGTCGCGGCTGTTCGGCTTCATGATGGACACCGTGGACGTGCGTGGCGTCGAGTTTGCCGAGGAGATGGGCAACACCTTCATCGAGCTGCCCCCCGAGGAGGTCGAGCGTTTCATGGCGATGGCTGCCGACCTGCCCGACGAGTGGATGGCGCTGGCGGCCGAGAAGGGCGTTGATGGCGAGGCAGCGCTGGCCCACTTCCGCGAACAGCTCGAGGTGGCCGGGGACGAGCCCGGGCTCACCGCCGAGGAGGTGGTCGACCAGGAGCCGTGATCCCCGCGTCATCGCAGCACGAGCACGGCCTGCCGCCGTGCTCGTTTCTGTTTCAAGTGAAACTATTTTGACCCGGGTCAAGGCGAGAGGCGTCGCGAACTCCGATACTGTGGAAAAGCCACCTGACAGGAGATTCACCATGGCCACTGCACAGACCACTCGCGCTGCCTCCTGGTGGGAACGCTTCGGAGAGCGTTGCTACCAGTCCTCCACTCGCCAGCTGGTGCGGGACGTCCAGCACGAGGCGGGCCCTACCTATCATGCCCTGCTGAATGACCTGGAGAGCCCCCTCGAGCCTGGCTTCGAGCGCGAGATGGCACGACAGCTGGCGGCGGGTCAGCCGACCGACTTCGTGCCGGCCAGGACCCTGATGCCGGTGATGATGCAGCGCTTCGGCCTGCAGGATGCAGAGGTGGCGGCGGAGCCGGGATACAACGTGATGCGCAAGACCTGCAACGGCTGCCCGGTCGTTGGCCAATGCTGGAAGGCCATGCGCGCCGGTGCCGAGGTCGAGGAGTGTCGCGGCTTCTGCCCCAACGCCGAGGCCTTCGATCGTCGCGCGGCACGTCTGAGCCACTGACCCGGTGCATGCGCATCCCCGAACCCCGGCCTCGTGCCGGGGTTCGGCGTTGTCAGGAATCCCGCCGACACAGCGCCACCAGTCGCGCCTTGGAGGGCACGCCGAGCTTGGCGTAGGCGCGCTTGCGGTAGGTCTCGGCGGTGGAAAGCGCGATATCGAGTTCGGCGGCGGCGGTCTTGAGGGTATGGCCGCGCAGCAGGAAGAGGCAGAGCTGGCGTTCACGCTCCGAGAGCGGGGCGAGCACGGCGGCTTCCTCGGCGCTGGGCTGCTGGGAGGCGGGGCGGGCGGTCGCGTAGTGGCGACGGATCAGGCTGGCGAGCAGCGGTGCCATGGCGTCCAGGCCGGCCAGGTCGGCGGCCGAGAAGGGGCCGGTATCGCGGCCGCGATAGAGATTGAGGGTATAGGCGACCTCGGCCTCGCGGAGGGTCAGGGCCACCTTGTCCACCAGGTCGGGGAAGGCGAACAGGTGACCACGGTAGGCCGCGGTCATCGCCTCGGCCTGCATCGGGGCGAGCCCCACCCGGGGGGCATCGTCGCCAGCCCGGCGCAGCCCCCGGTAGTTGGGGTCGTGCCGGAACAGGCCGTCGGTATAGAGCCGGGCCAGGCGGCCGGCCATGCGCGGCTGGCGCTCGTTGGCGGCCAGCAGGCAGTCGACCCCGTCCTCGTCGTCGTAGGCGAAGATCATGCACTGCTCGATGCGCGCAGTGTCACGCAGCAGTGCCAGCAGGTGGGTCTCGAAGGCCGGATCGCCCAGGGCGTCGACACAGGCGGCAACGGCGCCAAGCAGCGACGGCCAGTCGGCCGGCAAGGGGCAGTCGGCGGCGCTCGGGTCGCTCATGACGTCTCTCCCGGGTGACTTGTCTGCCATTTGTCCCGGCTTTTACGGGACAGGCATGGGGCTCGCGGCGGGATATGCTGAGTGATAGCCGATCCGACAACCCTGACAGGAGCCCGCCCATGCGACCCGCCGGACGCGCCGAGACCGATTCGCTCTACTTCGATTATCCGCATTTTCCCTTCGTGCGTCCTCCCGAACTGGATGGCCGGGCGGTGCGCCACCCGGTGGCCATCGTCGGCGCCGGGCCGGTGGGCGTCACCGCCTCCCTGGAGCTGGCCCGCCACGGCATCGCCGCGGTGGTGCTGGACGACAAGGCCACCGTCAACGACGGCTCCCGCGCCATCTGCATCTCCCGCCACAGCCTGGAGATCCTCCAGCAGCTCGGCGTTGACGCGCCCTTCGTGGAGAAGGGCCTGGGCTGGACCCGGGGCCGCACCTACTTCCGCGACCGCGAGATCTACCGCTTCCGGATGCCCCACTCCGACCAGGAGCGCCACTCCCCGATGGTCAACCTGCAGCAGCAGTACATCGAGCAGTTCCTGATCGACAAGGCCGCCGAGAGCGACCTCATCGAGCTGCGCTGGCAGAGCGCGGTGACCGGCGTGCACCAGGACGAGGGCGGCGTGACCCTGGAGGTGAGCACTCCCGAGGGCGACTATCGGCTCGAGGCCGACTACCTGCTGGCCGCCGACGGGGCACGCAGCGTGGTGCGCAAGGCCTTCGATCTCCCGCTGCACGGCGAGGCCTATGAAGGCCGCTACGTGATCGCCGATGTGCGCCTCAGGTCCGACTTTCCCACCGAGCGGCGCGCCTTCTTCCACTCCCATGCCATGCCCGATACCACCATCCTGGTGCACAGGCAGCCCGACGACATCTGGCGCATCGACTACCAGCTCGGCCCCGACGAGGATCCGGAGCTGGCGGTGGAGGAGGCCAGCATCCGCGCGAAGGTCGAGCTGATCGTGCGCGAGGTGATGCACGAGAGCGACGACTGGGAGCTGGAGTGGTGGAGCCTCTACAAGGCCTACACCCTGGCGCTGGAGGACTATCGCCATGGCCGGGTGCTGTTCATCGGCGACAGCGCCCACCTGGTGCCGATCTTCGGCGTGCGCGGGCTCAACAACGGCCTGGCCGATGCCGCCAACGCCGGCTGGAAGCTCGCCTGGGTGCTGAAGGGGCAGGCGCCGGACCGGCTGCTCGACAGCTACAGCCCGGAGCGGCGCGGTGCGACCCTGGACGTCTTCGCCAACGCCGGCAAGAGCACCCGCTTCATGACCCCGCCGAGCCGCGGCTACCGGCTGATGCGCGATGCCGCCCTGGCGCTGGCCTTCCACAACGACTATGCCAGTGGCTTCGCCGACCCCCGCCAGGTCACCCCCTACACCTATGCCGAGAGCCCCCTGACCCTGGCCGATGACCCCGCCTTCGCCGCCGGCCCCGTGCCGGGTGCGCCCCTGATCAACCGCCGCCTGGGCGAGGAGGACTTCCTGCTCGATCACCTCGGCCCGGGCTTCACGCTTCTGCACTTCAGCGCGGCCGGGGAGGTCGAGCCGGGCCTGCAGGCGCGCATCGCCGACCTGCGGGGCCGCGGCATCGACATCACCCTGCTGCGGGCGGCTCGGGCGTCGGGCGACGAGGGGGCGCTGGTCGACCCGGACGGCAGCCTGTTTGCCGGCTATGGCGCCGAGCCGGGCACGGCCTACCTGGTCCGGCCCGACCGCCACGTGGCCACCCGCTGGATGTCACTCGAGCCCGCCGCCCTCGACGCGGCCCTGACGACTGCCCTGGGAGGAGAATGACCATGACCCGAGCAACACTGCCCTTTGCCGATCTCGAGCGCGTCTACGAGGCCCTGGCCACCACCCTGGACGCCCTCCCCGAGGCGCAGGAGCGCCTGTTCCTTGCCCAGCTGGCGCTGGCGCTGGCCCACCGCGTGCCCGATGCGAGCCAGGTGATGACCGCCATCGACGAGGCCAGGGAGGGTGTCGAAGGCTAGACGCGATGTCCCTGCGGGATGGGAATCGCCGTCTCGTTCTTGATCTCGCGCAGGGCGAAGTTGGAGCTGACCTGGGAGATGCCCGGCAGCGTGAAGAGCTTCTCGTTGAGGAAGCGGTCGTAGGCGGCCATGTCCTCGCTCACCACGCGCAGCACGAAGTCGGCGTTGCCGGTGGTGGCGTAGCACTGCAGCACCTCGGGGTATTGCAGGATGCGGTTCTCGAACTCGGCGGTGTTGTCGATGTGATGACGCACCAGCGTGACCATCACCAGGGCGCAGAGCGGCTGGCCGACCCGGGCCGGGTCCACCAGGGCGGCGAAGCGCTTGATGACACCCTCCTCCTCCAGCGCCTTGACCCGGCGCCAGCAGGCCGCCGGGGAGAGGCCGATCCGTTCGGCCAGCTCCTGGTTGGTGATGCGGCCCTGTTGCTGCAGCACCTTCAGGATGCGTCGATCATGGCCGTCGAGGCTGGGCGGTTGCATGGGCGTATTTCACTTCTGGGTAGAGAACGAAAGCTTGTTTCATGAAGCTTCGCAGAATGAAACAGGATGTCAAATAGCCACGTACAAGGGGTTGATTTAGCAAGCACCTTTAGCGGCGCCTTGGCTAGACTTCGGGCCAATACAAGCATAACCACTCCCCCGACCCGAAGGTGGTGACCATGACGACTTCCCCTCCCGTCGTGCTCGACGACTACAGCCTTACCGACCGCTACGCCCGTGACCACGGGCGTATCTTCCTGACCGGCACCCAGGCGCTGGTGCGCATCGCCCTTCGCCAGGCTGCCATGGACCGCCGCGACGGGCGCAACACGGCGGGCCTGATCAGCGGCTACCGTGGTTCCCCGTTGGGCGGGGTCGACCAGGCGCTGTGGGACGCGAAGGAGGCCCTCGACGCCGGCAACATCGATTTCGTGCCGGCCATCAACGAGGACCTGGCGGCCACCATGATGCTGGGTTGCCAGCAGGTGGAGACCGACCCGGACCGCCGGGTCGATGGCGTCTTCGGCCTCTGGTACGGCAAGGGGCCGGGGGTGGATCGTGCCGGCGATGCCCTCAAGCACGGCAACGCCTACGGCAGTTCGCCCAATGGTGGCGTGCTGGTGGTGGCCGGCGACGACCATGGCTGCGTCTCCTCCTCCATGCCCCACCAGTCCGACGTGGCCTTCATGGCCTGGTTCATGCCGGTGATCAGCCCGTCATCCCTGGCCGAGTACGAGGCCTTCGGCCTGTGGGGCTATGCCGTCTCACGCTTCTCGGGCTGCTGGGTGGGCTTCAAGGCGGTCTCCGAAACCGTGGAGAGCGCCGCCTCCGTCGAGGTGGCACCGCTGCCCGAGTTTGCCCCGGCGGACTTCACGCCGCCGCTGGACGGCCTGCACTACCGCTGGCCGGACCTGCCGGGACCCCAGCTCGAGACCCGCCTGGAGCACAAGCTGGCCGCGGTGCAGGCCTTCGCCACGGCCAACCCCATCGATCGTCGCCTGTTTCCCAACGAGGCGGCGCGTTTCGGCATCGTCACCACCGGCAAGGGGCACCTGGACCTGCTCGAGGCGCTGCGGCTGCTGGGCCTCGGCGAGCAGGAGCTGCAAGAGCTTGGCGTGGAGCTCTACAAGGTGGGCATGGTCTGGCCGCTGCATCGCCGCGGTATCCTCGAGTTCGTGCACGGCAAGCAGGAAGTGCTGGTGGTCGAGGAGAAGCGCGGCATCATCGAGAGCCAGATCAAGGAGTACATGTCCGAGCCGGACCATCCGGGCGAGGTTCTGGTCACGGGCAAGCAGGACGAGGCCGGGCGTCCGCTGATCCCCTTCGTCGGCGAGCTCGGCCCGCGGCTGCTGGCCGGCTACGTGGCCGAGCGTCTCGAGCGTTTCTTCGGCATCGACCTGCGCGGGCGGCTCAGCCAGCTCGACCGCTGCCGGGCCGAGGTGGAGGAGCTGGGCGGCGTGCGTCGGCTGCCCTACTTCTGCTCCGGCTGCCCCCACAACAGCTCCACCAGGGTGCCCGAGGGCAGCAAGGCGCTGGCGGGGATCGGCTGCCACTTCATGGCCTCCTGGATGGGCCGCCGCACCGAGTCGCTGATCCAGATGGGCGGCGAGGGGGTCAACTGGGTGGGCAAGAGCCGCTTCACCGGCAATGGCCACATCTTCCAGAACCTGGGGGAGGGCACCTGGTTCCATTCCGGCTCCATGGCGGTGCGCCAGGCGGTGGCCGCGGGGGTCAACATCACCTACAAGGTCCTGTTCAACGATGCCGTGGCCATGACCGGCGGCCAGCCGGTGGACGGCCAGATCACCGTGCCGATGATCGCCCGTCAATCGGTGGACGAGGGCGTGCGCCGCGTGGTGGTGGTCAGCGACGAGCCGGAGAAGTATCGCGGCCACGAGAACCGGTTCCCCGGGGGCGTGACCTTCCATCATCGCGACGAGATGGACGCCCTGCAGCGCGAGCTGCGCGAAGTGCCGGGCTGCACGGTACTGATCTACGACCAGGTGTGCGCCGCCGAGAAGCGCCGCCGACGCAAGCGCGGCCTGATGGAAGACCCGGCCCGCCGCGTGTTCATCAATCACCACGTCTGCGAGGGCTGCGGCGACTGCTCGGTGCAGTCCAACTGCCTGTCGGTGGTGCCCCGGGAGACCGAGCTGGGACGCAAGCGCAAGATTGACCAGTCCTCCTGCAACAAGGACTTCTCCTGCGTCGGGGGCTTCTGCCCGAGCTTCGTCACCGTGGAGGGCGGCGAATTGCGCAAGGGCCAGGGCGTCGGCGTCGATGCCGGCTTCTGGCAGCGGGTCGATGCCCTGCCGGCCCCGCCACGGCCGAGCCTGGATGCGCCCTATGACCTGCTGGTCGGCGGTGTGGGCGGTACCGGCGTGGTCACCGTGGGCCAGCTGATCACCATGGCCGCCCACCTGGAGGGCAAGGGCGCCAGCGTGCTCGACTTCATGGGCTTCGCCCAGAAGGGCGGCACCGTGCTCAGCTATGTACGCCTGGCCCCGGCGCCCCGTGATCTCAACCAGGTGCGCATCGAGGCAGGCCAGGCGGATGCCGTTATCGCCTGCGACATGGTGGTGGCGAGTTCGCGCAAGGCCCTGGATGTGCTGCAGCCCGGCACCCGGATCGTCGCCAACCTGGCCGAGCAGCCTACCGCCGACTATGTGCTCTATCGTGATGCCGACATGCAGCCGGACAAGCGGTTGGCGCTGCTGCGCGAGGCCGTGGATGAGGGGTGTTTCGCCACCCTGGACGCCAACCGTCTGGCCGAACAGCTGCTGGGCAACACCGTCTTCTCCAACATGATGATGCTGGGCTTCGCCTGGCAGCGGGGCCTGCTGCCGCTCTCCGAGGCGGGGCTGCAGCGCGCCATCGAGCTCAACGGCGTGGCCGTGGAGAAGAACCGCCAGGCCTTCGCCTGGGGGCGGCTGGCGGCGGTGGAGCCGGACTACCTCCAGCAGCGCCTGGACGACACCCCGCTGCCGGACAGCGCCAGCCTCGACGACGTCGTGGCCCGCAACTTGCGCCACCTGGAGCGCTACCAGAACCGCGCCTGGGCCGAGCGCTATGGCCAGCGCATGGCGCGGGTGCGCGAGGCCGAACGCCGCCTCGGCGACGGCGAGGTCCTGGGCGAGGTGGTGGCCCACCAGCTCTACCGGCTGATGGCCTGCAAGGACGAGTACGAAGTGGCCCGGCTCTATACCGAGAGCGATTTCCTCGCCGAGGTGGAGGCGACCTTCGGTGGCGACTACCGCCTGACCCTCCACCTGGCGCCACCGCTGCTGCCGGGGCGCAAGGATGCCCGTGGCCGTCCGGTGAAGCGTCGCTTCGGGCCCTGGATGCTCAAGGCCATGAAGGGGCTGGCGAGGCTGCGCGGGCTGCGCAATACCGCCCTCGACCCCTTCCGCTTCAGCGCCGACCGCAAGCTCGACCGCCGGCTGCTGGCGGAGTACGAGGCGCTGCTCGACGAACTTATGGAGCGCCTCGACGAGGGCACCCACGCCACCGCCCTGGCGCTCGCCAGGCTGCCCGAGGAGATCCGGGGCTTCGGCCCGGTGCGCGAAGCCGCCGCCGAGCAGGCCGCCGAGCGGCGCCAGCGGCTGCTGGCGGAGCTGCGCGAGGGGCGACCGGTGACCATCGCCGCCGCTGCCTGAGCGCCGAGGGCGAGATGCGCCGGGAAGAAGGGGCCACGCCGTCAGGCGTGGCCCCTTCTTCATGCCGGCGCCGTCACTCCCGCCGCGCGGGCACCGTCTGCGGGACCTCGACGCGGCGCATGCGCACCAGCCCCAGGTAGGCCACCAGCGACAGCAGGCCCCCCAGGCCGATGGCGATGGCCATGGTGCGGGAGGTCCCGTCATGGAACTGCCCGACCAGGGCACCGCCCAGCGCTGCGATGGTCATCTGCAGGAAGCCGAACAGCGACGAGGCCGAGCCCGCACACTGCGGGTTGGGGGCCAGGGCGCCGGACATGCTCTGGGGCATCACGATGCCGAATCCGATCAGGAACAGGATATGGGGGCCGACCACGGCCCACGGCGCGTAGACCGCGGCGAGCGCCAGGATCGCCATGGTACCGCCGGCCAGGGCGCACATCAGGGTGGCCAGCAGCAGCAGGCGGTCACGCCCCAGCCGGTGGCTGTAGCGGCCGCTGATCAGGGTGCCGGTGAAGAAGCCGGCGACGATCAGCGTGAAGCCGATGCCGTACTGGAAGGGCGTGAGGCCCATGAACTCGATGAGCACGAATGACGAGCCCGACAGGAAGGCGAACAGCCCGGCGAAGCCGCAGGCATTGACCAGGGTGTAGCCGATGAAGGCGCGCTGGCCCAGCAGCATGCGGTAGTTGCGCAGGATCGTGGCGGGATGGATGGACTGGCGGTTCTCGGCAGGCAGGGGCTCGGGCATCAGGAAGGCGAGCACCAGCAGCATCATCGCCGCATAGAACGACAGTGCCACGAATATCGCCTCCCAGCCGAAGAACAGCAGCAGGCCGGCGCCCAGCACCGGGGCCAGGGCGGGGGCCAGGGCCATGGTGCTGGCCATGTAGGAGAGGATGCGACCGGCTTCCAGGGGGCCGTGGATGTCGCGTACCGCGGCGCGCCCCAGTACCGGGCCGGCAGCGCCGCCGAAGGCCTGCAGGAAGCGTCCGACAAGCAGCCACTCGATGCTGGGGGCGAAGGCGCACAACAGGCTGGCCAGCAGGAACAGGGCGATGCCGGCGATCATGACCGGTCGGCGGCCGTAGCGATCGGAGACCGGGCCGCAGAAGAGCTGGGCCAGGGCAAAGCCGGCCATGTAGAGGCTCAGCGTCAGTTGCACCTGATCGGGGCCGGTATCCAGCGCCCCGGCCATGGCCGGCATCGCCGGCAGGTACATGTCGGTGGCCAGTGGCCCGAGCGCGGTCAGTGCGGCCAGTACCACCACGGTGGCGGGGGAAGTCAGCTTCAGCACCCGGATCTCCTCGACTGGTGTATGCCGGTCAACGACGAGCGGGTGCAGCCTCCTCCGCGTCGGGACGAGGGCCACACCCGCTTGTCATTAGCCTGCTTATTATAACCGCGATGGCGCCCGTGTGCTCAGCCGGCGTCGGGCTGCTCGCCCGGTGCCGCCCTCCGGAAGGCCTCCAGGGCGTTGCAGTGGTCGACGATGCGCCGGATGGTCGGATAGGCCGCCAGGTGGCACTCGAAGCGCTCGGCATTGTACACCTGGGGCACCAGGCAGAGGTCCGCCAGGGTCGGGGTGTCGCCGTGGCAGAAGGCACCGGTACCGGCCTCGCGGGTCAACATGGCCTCCAGCGCATCGAAGCCCTCGGTGATCCAGTGGCGATACCAGGCCAGCTTGGCCTCTTCGCCGACCTCGAGATCGTTCACCAGGTACTTCAGCACCCGCAGGTTGTTGAGCGGATGGACCTCGCAGGCCACCAGCTGGGCCAGGGCGCGTACCCGGGCACGGCCGGCGGCATCGGCGGGCAGCAGGGGCGGCTCGGGATGCGTCTCGTCCAGGTACTCGCAGATCGCCAGGGACTGGGTGAGCATCAGGCCATCGTCGGTCTCGAGCGACGGCACCAGCCCCTGGGGGTGGCGGGCGAGGTTCGCATCAGAGCGCTGCTCGCCCTTGATCAGGTTGACCGGGGCCTGGTCGTAGGCCAGGCCCTTGAGGTTCAGGGCGATGCGCACCCGGTAGGCGGCCGAGGAGCGGAAATAGCCGTAGAGGGTGGTCATGCGGCTCTCCTTGCTTGGTTTTATACTTCAGGGTTGGTACTTCACGACCTGCTGGTCGATGGCGCCGAAGATGCTCCTGCCCTCGCGGTCGAGCATCTCGATGCGTACCCGGTCGCCGAAGCGCATGAAGGAGGTCCTGGCCTGGCCGTGCAGGATCTGCTCGACCATGCGCACCTCGGCCAGGCAGCTGTAGCCCACGCCGCCATCGGCAATCGGCTTCCCGGGGCCGCCGTCGGGGTCGGGGTTGGAGACGGTGCCCGAGCCGACCACGGCGCCGGCGCCCAGGTAGCGGGTGCGTGCGGCATGGGCGACCAGCTGCGGGAAGCTGAAGATCATGTCGGGGCCGGCTTCCGGCTCGCCGAACTTCTCGCCGTTGAGGTGCACGGTCAGCGGCAGGTGCACCTTGCCGTCCTGCCAGGCGTCGCCCAGCTCGTCGGGAGTCACCGCGATCGGCGAGAAGCTGGAGGCCGGCTTGGCCTGGAAGAAGCCGAAGCCCTTGGCCAGCTCGCCGGGGATCAGGCCGCGCAGGCTGACGTCGTTGACCAGCATGATCAGCTTGATGTGGCCGGCGGCCTGCTCCGGGGTCACCGCCATGGGCACGTCGTCGGTGATCACCGCGATCTCGCCCTCGAAGTCGATGCCGTGCTCCTCGCTGACCGCCTCGATGTCCTCGGTAGGGGCGAGAAACTTGTCGCCACCGCCCTGGTACATCAGCGGGTCGGTCCAGAAGGTCTCGGGCATCTCGGCGTTGCGCGCCTGGCGCACCAGCTTGACGTGGTTGAGATAGGCGGAGCCGTCGGCCCAGTGGTAGCTGCGCGGCAGCGGCGAGTGAAGCTGGCCCTGGTCCAGGTCGAAGGCGCCCTCGGCCCGGCCGTCGTTGAGCTGCGCGTAACGCTGCTCCAGCTGCGGGGCCAGGGCATCCCAGTTCTCGATCGCCTGCTGCAGGGTGGCGGCGATGTCGGTGGCGCGCACGGCGCGGGAGAGGTCGCGGGAGACCACGAGCAGTTCGCCGTCGCGGCCGTTCTTGAGGGTGGCGAGTTTCATCTTGTCTCGATCCTTGTCGTCAGGGGCGGGGCCCGCTGGTCGGGGCCCCGCTGAGGGAGCGTGCCGTGTCGATCCGGGCCCGCCGATGGGGGCCCCTGCCGTCAGGGCTTGTTCGGGTCGAAGTGCGAGCGCAGGGTCGACCAGACATCCACGTAGTCGCGCTGACGGAAGTCGGCGTCCAGCGCCGCCTCGGTGGGATGGTAGACGTAGCGGCTCTCGAACATGAAGGCCATGGTATCGCCTTGGTACTGCGGGGTCAGCTCGGCATTCGAGGCCTTCTCGAAGGTGTCGGCATCCGGGCCGTGGGGCGACATGCAGTTGTGCAGGCTGGCGCCGCCGGGCAGGAAGCCCTCGGCCTTGGCGTCATACTCGCCGTGGATCAGGCCCATGAACTCGCTCATCAGGTTGCGATGGAAGTAGGGCGGGCGGAAGGTGTTCTCGGCCACCATCCAGCGCGGCGGGAAGATCACGAAGTCGAGGTTGGCCATGCCCGGCGTGTCGGAGGCCGAGGTCAGCACAGTGAAGATCGACGGGTCGGGATGGTCGAAGCTCACGGTGTTGATGGTGTTGAAGTGGGCCAGGTCGTACTTGTAGGGCGCGACGTTGCCGTGCCAGGCCACCACGTCCAGCGGCGAGTGATCGAGCCGGGTCTCCCAGAAGCGGCCGGAGAACTTGGCCACCAGGGTGAAGTCGCCCTGGAGGTCCTCGTAGGCCGCCACCGGGCTCTGGAAGTCGCGCGGGTTGGCCAGGCCGTTGGCGCCGATCGGACCCAGGCCCGGCAGCTCCAGGGGGCTGCCGTAGTTCTCGCAGACATAGCCGCGTGCGGCATCGGCGCCGGCGCCCAGGCGCACCTGGAACTTGATGCCGCGGGGGATCACGGCGATCTCGCCGTTGCCGACCTCCAGCTCGCCGAACTCGGTGCGCAGCCGCAGGGTGCCCAGCTGGGGCACGATCAGCAGCTCGCCGTCGGCGCTGTAGAAGAAGCGCTCGGTCATGTCCCGGTTGAAGGCGTAGACGTGCACGCCCACCCCGGCCTGGGCCCCGGCATCGCCGTTGACCGCGATGGTCAGCAGGCCGTCGACGAAATCGCTGGGCTCGGTGGGCACCGGCACCGGGTCCCAGCGCATCTGGTTGGGGTCGGCGGCCGGCCTGGCCAGCGGCGCGGTGGCCACCGGCTTGTCCGGCAGCGGGCGGTAGGCACTCTGCAGGACCGAGGGGCGGATGCGGTAGAACCAGCTGCGCAGGTTCTGGTGGCGCGGTGCGGTGAAGGCCGAGCCGGTGTACTGCTCGGCATAGAGGCCGTAGGCGCAGCGCTGCGGCGAGTTCTGACCCTCCGGCAGGGCGCCGGGCAGCGCCTCGGTGGCGAAGTGGTTGCGGAAGCCGCTCTGGTACTGAAGCGTATCGGTGGTCATGGAAATGTCCTCTTTCAGCGCTGTTCTTGTTGGGCAGGCTCGGCGGCCTGGCCGGCGATGGCCAGGGCTTCCTCGAGCACCTGCTGGTCGCCGACATGGTTGGCCAGCAGCAGGATCAGCCGGGCGTTGATGCGTTCGCTCTCCTGCTCGCTGCGTTCGCGGTGCGCCTCGGTCAGTGCCGCGTAGAAGGCGTCCGGATCGGTGAAGTTCGGGTTCAGTTCAAGCCGTGGCATGGTGACTCTCCACATCGGCAAGGTGGGTGCCCAGGGCGCGGTCCAGTGCCTCGCCGACCGCATCGGCCGAGATCTCGGGCCAGCGTGCGGTGACGTGCTGGTCGGGGCGGATCAGGTAACCGCTGCCGGCGTGCAGGCCGTAGCGCTCGGCCAGCAGGCCGTCGGCATCCTCGATCACGATGGTGCGCGGCAGTCCGGCCAGGGCGTGGGGCGCCGGGCCGACGATCACCAGGTCGAGGTCGGCGCGGCGGGCCAGCAGCTGGTCGAGCTCTGCGGCGAGGGCATCGGCACGGGCCGTGCTGACACCGCCGTCGAGCAGCAGCACGAAGCGGTCGCCGAACCGGTTGAGCAACCAGGCCGGTTGGCCGTCCAGGCGGATCGGCGCATCCTTGGCCGGGCTGCCGGGGCGCAGCTCGGCGGGGAAGCCCTCGGCGTCGGGGCCGTTGAGCGGCGAGCCGTCGTAGCGGCAGGGCATCGACAGCCGGCCGCTGTTGACCAGGCTCCGGGCGAAGGGGTGGTGCTCGGCCAGCGCCAGGGTCTCGTCGCGGAACAGCCGGCTGACGCGGCTCTTCGGGGTGATGAAGTCGGTGGCCCGGGTGGAGTTGAGGATGTTCTCCGCCGCGCCGTGCTGGCGCTCGGTGTTGTAGGTGGCCAGCAGGGCCTCGGGGGCCTGACCCTTGAGCACCCGGGCCAGCTTCCACGCCAGGTTGTCGGTGCCCTGGAGGGCGCCGTTGGCGCCACGGGCGCCGAAGGGCGAGACCTGGTGGGCGGCATCACCCATGAAGAACACGCGCTGGTGGATGAAGTCATCCATCATGCGGCAGCGGAAGGTGTAGACGCTGGCCCACTCCAGCTCGAACTCCACGTCCTCGCCGAGCATCGCCTGCACGCGGGGGCGGATGTTCTCCTCCTTCTTCTCCTCCTCGGGGTCGGCGTCCCAGCCCAGCTGGAAGTCGATGCGCCAGACGTTGTCCGGCTGCTTGTGCAGCAGTACCGACTGGTTGGGGTGGAAGGGCGGGTCGAACCAGAACCAGCGCTCGGTGGGGAAGTCGGCCTTCATCACCACGTCGGCGATCAGGAAGCGATCCTGGAACACCTGGCCCTTGCTCTCCAGGCCCAGCATGTCGCGAACCCTGCTGTTGGCGCCATCGGCCACCAGCAGGTAGTCACAGGAGAGGCGGTAGTCGCCGTCCTCGGTGGCGACGGTGACCAGGGCCCGGTCGGGGCGGCTGTCGACGGCGGTGACCTTGTGTTTCCAGCGCAGGTCGATGCGGTCATTCAGCTGGTCGGCCCGGTCGACCAGGTACTCCTCGAAGTAGTACTGCTGCAGGTTGATGAAGGCCGGCACGCGATGGCCATCCTCGGGCAGCAGGTTGAAGTCGTAGACCTCGCGGTCCTGGAAGAAGACGCGGCCGAGCTGCCAGGTCACGCCCTTGTCGAGCATCGGTTGGGCGGCACCGAGACGGTCGACGATCTCCAGGGTGCGCTTGGCGAAGCAGATCGCCCGCGATCCCACGCTGACGGTGTTGTTGTCGTCCAGCAGCACGCTGTCGATGCCCTGCTGAGCCAGGTCGATGGCGGCGGCCAGGCCGGTGGGTCCGCCACCGATGATCACCACCGGGCAGTGTCGAATGTCCTGGCGGTCCAGCTCGGCGGGACGTCGGTACGGGTAGACGGGATTGTTGTAGGTGGTTGGCATGGCTCCTCCGACCGCGGTTGTTTCCGGCGACAGGCCTGTGCGAGGGCGATGTGACCCCCTCCCTGGGCGCTGCCGATTCCCTGCTTCGCTCTCGCGTCCCGCTTCGCTTGCAGGTCCAGTGCTGGCCATCCATGGCCAGCCCGTCAGGAGCAATGCTCCTCACCCCTGGAACCGGACCCTCTTCGGGCCTGTCCCCGGCGCCGCGCGTCTCTGACGTTGGGAAAGCAGTGCGTTACTGGTTCTCGACCACTTCCTGCAGCGAGTGCCACATGGCGGTGTCGCGCTCGGCGGTCCAGATGCGCGGATCCGGGTGCTCGCCGCCCGCCTCGTCGTAGCAGCGGGTGATGTCGAACGGCACGCAGTGGTCGAAGATCACCCAGTGGCCATACTTCGGCTTGAGCAGGGCGTAGGTCTCGGCGTAGCACTCGGAGAGCGACTTGCCGGCGGCCTTGCCCGCCTTGACGCTCTCGTACATGTCGGCGAGGAAGTCGCGGGTGCCCTGGATGGCTTCCTGGCACTGCTCGGGGTTCTGCAGGGCGTCGCCGCGGCCCGGCACCAGCTTCTGCGGCGCCATGGCCTGCAGGCGGTCCAGGGTGGCGGGCCAGTATTCGTGGTAGGCGTCGCCGGTGTAGGGGGTAGCGCCGTACTCGACCAGGTCGCCGGAGAACATCACCTTCTCCTCGGGCAGCCAGACGATGGTGTCGCCCTTGGTGTGGCCGCGGCCCAGGTGGATGATGCGCACCTCGCGCTTGCCCATGAACACGGTCAGTTCCTTCTGGAAGACGATGTTCGGCCAGGTCAGGCCGGGCACGGAGTCGACGCCCTGGAACAGGCGCGGGAAGCGGCCGACCTCGGACTCGTAGTCCTGCTGGCCGCGCTCCACGATCAGGTCATAGGTGTGCTGGCTGGCGTAGATGTTCTCGGCGTCGTAGGCGGAGGCCCCCAGCACGCGCACGGCGTGGTAGTGGGTCAGCACCACGTGCTTGATCGGCAGGTCGGTCACCTCGCGGATCCGGCGGATGACGTCCTGGGCCATGATCGGGGTGGCCTGGGTGTCGATGACCATCACGCTGTCGTCGCCGATCACGATGCCGGTGTTGGGGTCGCCCTCGGCGGTATAGGCGTACAGGCCCTCGGCCAGCTTGGTGAAGCTGACCTGCTTCTCTTCGGTGTCGGCGTGGGACGCGAACTTCTTGCTCATGGTTCCTCCGGTGTCGTCGGGGTCGTCACGCGCTGGCGACGCGCTGCTGTTGTCGGGCGAGCATAGTTGCTTTTGAAACTATATGTCCAGCCCGTCGGGCGATTCCTCGCCGAGCACATCGCTCCGAGACGGCAAGATTCTGCCTCAGATCAACGTTTTTCCCGGGATTTCATACCTAAGTCTAAGGGTCTCGCGCCGCAAATTAGTTGCACAGGATACTGCATGCCGGCAAGGTGGCGACCATAACGATCACCCGTGACGACCAGGAGCGAACCAGACCCATGTCGACTTCAGCCCCCCTCTGGC